>JANNLB010000052.1:0-29267 GCA_031396605.1 Geobacter sp.
CTGCTTGCTGTCCTACGCTTAAAGTTGTATGTTGCCACACAACCTCCAAGGACTTGCTACCCGGTAGCTGGCCAACCTTCCGGGACGGGATTCTCACCCGCTAGATTATGCGACCTTGCCCGGCCGCACTGTAGGTTTGACCCCTGGGAGTTCTATCGGGGTCCCATTCAACATGGATGCGACCGGCAAAAGTATCAACGGCAACACGGGATGAAGGGCTGACAGCTTGCAAATCTTGTTCACCCATTTGGTGAGTCCTCCTGACAGCTAATCTTGACTACTGTCGGCAGGTTACACCATTTTCGACGATTCAACTGCCGTTTTTAGGATTATGTATCAATACGATCAAAAACCAGGAACTCGCTTATCAGACGAATCGGCCTCTGCGCTCCAGCAAATACATGATTCGGAATACTCAGTGCTTGTTGGCAGAAATAATTGCGGAAAGTCTTTTCTGTTGAAGACGTTAACTCAGCAATGGGGAAAGAATGCTTCTTATCTAGGGCCGGCGAGATATCAGAATTTTAATTTGCTTGGTTATTACACTCCAAACAGAAATAGGAAAGATGAGAAGTGGCAGCAATGGCAGCAGCAATGGCGGCAGGAACAGCAAAATATTGATAATTCACCTGTCAATCTCCAACAAGCGGAATGTCGGGAATAAACAGGGCAGCGCTCCCCGTTTTTACTTTGACAGAACGTTACATGGATGTCCCGGAATCCTCCCCCCCCGTGAAGTGACTGCGGTAATTTTTTATAACACTTTTGATGCCCGTTCTCCTTCAATAGGGGTTGTTTTACTCTTCCTTAATCTATTTTCAAAACATGCATTCCTTTTGGACGTTCCGGGCCGGGATTCTCAAAAGGACAGATCAAATCACGAGGATTGCTGTCTTTTACGCAAATCATCCGATCGTATCCGCATTGACAGTTCAAAACTGAACTTCAAAATTATGTCTCAGTACCCCCCTACTTCACCTCCATCATCGCCGAAATTCCAATTTGTCTGCCCCAAATATCGACGATAAAGGGTCATTTCCCCCAATCAGCTGGGACATATCACCCACGCGGATTGCCTATTCCACAATTGAACAATTCATGCTTTTTCGCTCATCCATATTTTTGAAATCATGCTGCACTCGTAACTATGCGTTCGGCAACAGTATGCCACTTTGCATCATCGAGAAAACAATGAAGACATCTTTTCTGGAGCGGTCCATGCAATCTCATTAAAAACGAAGCGAGAACGATTACCCGGCTCAAAAACACCGTTACGCAGCAAGGAAAGGAGAAGCACCGGAATAGACCACAGGTTCTATGCTGACTAAAAGCAACTTTGCCGGCAAAAGATCCTTGGTTCATATCTGCAGCACATCAAACCACAGGAGGAAGTAAAATGAGAAAACTGGTTTCCGTATTTTGCAGTATCTGTCTGGTTATGTTGACCTGTACGAACATTTCTTTTGCCGGTCAGGACAGGACAAAGCCGGTAACGACCGCATCACCGCTGGGAGGAAGCTTCAGCACCCCCCTCAACGTCACCCTGACCGCCAATGAGCCTGCCACAACCTACTACACTACCAACGGCACGACCCCGACCACCAGTTCAACGGTCTATGTCGCACCAATCTATGTCTCCTCCGCAACCACTCTGAAGTACTTCTCCAAAGATGTCGCCGGCAACCTGGAAACGGTCAATACCCAGGTCTACTCATTCACCGTGAGCAAGACCCATGATCCGGCCAATACCTCCCTTACCTGGACCGGCTACGGCATGTGCAAGGATTGCCACAACACTCAGGCCCAGGCGATGTACCAGGGCGTTCACTACCAATGGAAAGGTTCCGCCGCCGAAATGACCACCGGCCCTGCCGTTCAGGGTAAAATGGACGCAATAGACGGTTCCAGCGCCCTTAACGCTTACTGCATCAACATCCAGGGAAGCTGGGGCCCCTGCGGCGCCTGCCACGTGGGAACCGGCGCCAAGCCGGTCGCCACCGCCAATCCTGACGCCGCTCAACTGGGAAGCATCGACTGCCTCATGTGTCACCGCAACGCCACTATCTCCACCCCGTACAGCCGTGTGCGTAATGCGACCACCACCCTCTTCGAGCCGGCAGCATCCGTTGACATGAACAATGTTGTCCGTACGGTCATCAAACCGGTCCGGGCCAACTGCCTCGTCTGCCACGCCAAAGCAGGCGGCGGCGACGCCGTCAAACGGGGCGACATTGCCATAGCTTCCGGCAACACCAATGACGCCGATTATGATGTCCATATGGCAACCAGCCGCGGCAACCTTTCCTGCCAGAACTGCCACACCTTTGCCAATCACCGGGTCGCCGGCCGCGGTACCGACCTCCGTCCCATCGACTCAACCACTACGGTCACCTGCTCCTCCACCAACTGCCACCCGGTCAAGACGAACCTGACCACGAGCCACACCACCTATGATACGAGCCACCACGTCGGCCGGGTCGGCTGCCAGACCTGTCACCTGCCCACCTACGCCAAAGACGCTACCGACATGGCGCCGACCGCCAGCAACCCGTTGGAGTTTACCGAAGTATTCCGCACCTGGGAACAGGCCGAGTGGAACAGCACCCTGAACCGTTTTGAGCCGGTACCGACCAAAGCCGGCAGCCTGACCCCCAAATACCTGTTCTGGAACGGAACCAGCTGGGGCAACAACTCCTTCGACGCAGCAGTCATGGACCCGGCCACGGGCAACTACAAGATCTCCCGTCCCGTTGGCGCCATCAATGACCCTGCCGGCAGCAAGCTCTACCCGTTCAAGTACAAGACCGCCAGGCAGCCGCTGGCCAACGGCAAGCTGGTAGCCCTCAAAACAGCCACGTTCTTCGCCAACGGTGTTTACGACACGGCTGTCCAGGATGGACTGGCCTACATGGGAATGGCCGGCGCACCTTACACGACCGTCACCACAGACGAGTACCAGCTGCTCAACCACCAGATTCCGACCAAGGCTTCCGTTTTGGCCTGCGCCGACTGCCATGGGAATACCACCCGGATGAATCTGCCGGCCATGGGTTATGTGCTGAAAGCCGCAGAGTCGGTCGTCTGCATCCAGTGCCATGGACAAAGAATCAATAAAGGCTGGGCTTCGGTCCATAACGGCCACGTTGCAGGAAGAAATATTGATTGCTCCAGATGCCACAACTTCTCCCGTGCAGCCGAAAGAGGTCTGACTCCGTAACTGTACAATTCATTAACTGACTGCACTTGGGGGGGCTTTTGCCCCCCCATTTTTATCCATCACGAAAAGCATCAATGGAATCAACCGAGCAGCCCAACGGCACCTGTGCTATTATCCCGACTGGCAGACAAGATTAAATATTAGCCTGATAGGAGTACTCCGCATGCGCTTACTCAGAATTACCCCCCTCTTTCCCATCATTATCTGCATTCTAACCGCCTGCAGTTCACCCCACGTAAAGTCCGAGCAGCCGCCCGCCAACTTTATCGTGGAAGTAGCTGATATTGAGAAAAGCAGTGAGCTGGTCAACACCCTGCAAGCAAAAGGGATTAACGCCGTAATTTTTCCGAAAAACATCCGTGTTGAGAACGCGCAGACCAACCGGGTAATCTGGCTCGGCAAGAATGTTCCCCTGGATCTGGTGCGCGTAACCCTCAGGGAGGCATTGATCTTCAATCCCTATATCTGCTTCGTCCATCTGGTGGGAGACCGGGGTGAGAAACCGCCCGAGAAGGTCAATAACACGATTCACGTCGGCGGCAGTGAGGAGGCTGCCCTGGCCATGAAACTCGCCGTGATCGAGGCAGAAGAGATTCGGCAGATCCTTGGCCAGGCAGAGACCATCGAAGAGCTGCACCGAATAATCCGCGCAAAGAACGGTGTCAAACAGTAGCAGCGTTGGCCTTGTGAATTGTTGCAAAGAAGAACATCAAAAAAGCCCGCGAATGCAGGCTTTTCTGATGTGTGCGGCATGGAGGTGCGAGTTTTATTCTGCTTCCGGCTCAGCTGCCTTGACCTATGGCGCAAAGAAATCGCTCTCTTTGTCAGAGGATTCCGCAAACAGGAATAATCACTCCTTTGGCTGCCTCACCGGGAGAGTCACAGTGACTTCCGTCCCCTTGCCGACGGTACTGGTCACGTCGATATCCCCGCCATGCCGCTTGATGATTCCGTAGCTCACGGTCAGACCGAGACCCGGTCCTTCTCCGACCGGCCTGGTTGTGAAAAATGGATCAAAAATCTTGCCGATGTTTTGGGAAGGAATGCCGCAGCCGGTGTCGCGGATACCGATAACGACCTGGGGAAGTCCGGCGCACTTTTTCTCCAATCTCGTGGTGATATCAAGGGATCCGCCGCCGGAAAGCGCGTTCTTCGCGTTCTGCAGGAGGTTCACGAATACCTCAAGGAGTTTGACGAAATCACCTTCGATGGCGGGGAGCGCCTGGTCCGTGCACCAGCTGACCTTGATCCCTGCCTCGGCGTACTGTTCCCCCATGATTTCCAGCGTATCCTTGAGCACCTGATTTATGTCCATCAGGCTGAAACTGCAGCGCGCCTGGGTCGAGAAGCGGATGAGGTCGTCAACTATTTTCTGACAGCGGATCGCGGCACTCTCCATGTCCTCCAGCACATCGATACCGTCCATCAGATCCGGACCGATAGGCTGTGACAGGGTGGATCTGCGCAGCATCTGTAGGGCGCTCAGAATTCCCGCCAGCGGGTTGTTCAGCTCGTGCGAAGCCCCGGAAATAACCTCGCCGAGTGTCAACATTTTTTCCGACTGGATCAGCTTGGCCTGCGCCTCCTTAAGATACCTGGTCTTCTCCTCTACCATGACCTCCAGCTTGCGGTTCCACTCCTCCCGGTCCTTCTCCTGCTGCTTGCGCCTGGTGATGTCGCGCAAGACGACCTGGACTGCCGGCATACCCTGCCAGCGGATGCTCGTCCCGACTGATTCCACGTCGATCACGCTCCCGTCAGGGCGCACCAGCTTCAGGTCAACGCGCGGGATAACGCTTTCCGGAGCCTCCAACTGCTTCATCCGCTCCCCGAGTATCTCCCGGCAATCGGGATGAAAAAAGGAGAGAACAGGCGCGGAGATCAGTTCCTCCCGACTCCCGGCACTCAGAAGACGGACCGCCTCTTGGTTGGCGTAGAGGAACGTCCCTTCACTATGGACGAAAATCGCCACCGGAGCATCTTCAACCAGCCGGCGATAACGCTCTTCGCTCTGGTGCAGTTCGCGTTCCAATGCCTTGCGCTCGGTGATGTCACGGAAAATGCCCCGCGTGACCGCCGGCTTTCCGCCGACGAAACTGCAGTTGATGCTCCCCTCAAGAACGACGATCCTGCCGTCCTTTGTGGTGAACTGCACTTCAGCCCTCGGGATGGTCTTACCGCTCATGATCTGCTGGAACAGGAGTGAACAGTGGCTCCGGCAGGCCGGACTGATGACGTCGAACACCTTGAGAGAGGCTATCTCCTCGTCCGTGTACCCCATGGTTTCCTTCCAGGCACGGTTCACGTAGAGAAAGGAGCCATGCGTGTCAACACTCTGAATCAGGTCGTTGGCGTTTTCCAGAAGGTCGCGGTAACGCTCCGAGTTCAGCTCCAGGGCTTCTTCCGTGCGTATGCGGCCTGAGATGTCCAGGAAACTTTCCACCAGGTGTTCTCGCCCGCGGAGCTTGACCCTGGCTACGGTCTTGACGATCGTGATGCGCTCGCCATCGGCCCTGATGAGTTTCCGTTCGGCGTTGTCGATGTTCTGCCCCAGGTCCGTTATCGGGCATTGCCAGTTCTCTGAGTGACAGATGAATCTGTGGCAGGGCGATCCGATGATCTGCTCCCGTGGAGACTTGATGATGGCGGCCGCCGTGGGATTGGCATCCACGATGGTATGAGTTTCGGCATCGATGATCAGGATGCCGACCTGCACCGTCGCAAAGATGGTGTTCAGGCAGTGCCGGCTCTCCTCCAACTCCCCTTCGATCGGGTTCAGGTCAAAAATACTGTCATGGACGGATTTTCCCGACAACGTGACCTGTTTTCCGAAATCATGATTATTCGACATGTGCGACTCCGACAGTTCGATAATACCTGTTGTATGTGAGATGGTGACTCGTGTCTTGCAATATTGAATCCGACACACGCACCGGCCCGACAGACCAAATACTTAATGTATCTTTCCGCATATAAATCAAGAACAAAGGGCACTGGAGCTCTGCAATGAAGATTCAAAGCCCGTCTGCCGCCACTGGCGCGGCACGCATTATGCTTGAGATAGTCCTGACCTTCTTTCCTACGTGAAAAGGCCCTCCCAGAGCGATACCTATCGGGAACAACCGAACCGCTCTTCGCAGTCAACTTACCGCATTTTCACAGATATTTACGTCAACGCGCGAACTTCGGGCCGGTAGGCTCTGTGCGCGTTATACCGCGTTATATATTTGCCAGGCTTCAAATACAGCTGAAAAACCAGTGCTCCGGTTGCGGATCGCACCTACCACTGCAGACGTATATGTATCAAAATCGTTCGCCCTGTCACATGGTGATGCTCGACGCCGGGCGGAAATACGACTGTCGCATCTATTTATATATATAGTCCAAATCATTAAACAAAGGAAACGTCGTTACACATATCGGTTAGATGCAGCAACATGCAGGAGCAGAGAACGCCACCAGTATCATACCACCGTGAAGGGAATGATTCCATGAGCAAGAACCGCATTCTGGTCGTAGACGACGAAAAACTCATATCCTGGGCCCTGGCTGCCCTGCTCAAGAAGGCCGGCTACGAAGTGGACACTGCATCCTCCGGCAACGAGGCGATCAGGAAGTTTGACAGCTTCAATCCGGAACTGGTGATGCTCGACATATGCCTTCCCGACATCAACGGCATGGATCTCTTGAAAAGATTCAAGTCGGCAAACGAAGATCTCTGTATTATCATGCTCACCGCCTACGCAAACGCCGATACTGCGGTCCAGGCGCTTCAGAATGGGGCGGAGGATTACTTCGGCAAGCCATTCAACCTTGACGCCGTCATGCACTCAGTCGACCGGGCCTTCGAGAAGAGGCGTCTCAAGAAGGAAGTAGACTGTTTCCGCAGGGAACTGCGCAAAAAATCTGAGCACGCCAAGCTGATCGGCAATAGCCAGAAGATGATCGAGGTCTTCAAGATGATAAAAATCTGCGCCGATGGAGACGCGAAGACCGTCCTGGTCACGGGCGAGAGCGGCACCGGAAAAGAGCTGGTGGCGAAGGCGATCCACTACCACAGCGCTCGGGCCGACGCGCCGTTCATCGAGGTCAACTGTGCCTCAATACCGGATAACCTGCTGGAAAACGAGCTGTTCGGCCACGAAAAGGGGGCCTACACAGACGCCTTTAAGAGGCACAAGGGCGTCTTCGAGATGGCCGAAGGTGGAACAGTCTTTCTCGACGAGATCGGGGACATGCCCTTCTCCATGCAGGCAAAGATTCTCAAGGCGGTCGAGACCAAGCGTTTCCGTCGACTGGGGGGGGAGGAAGACGTGGAGGCGAACGTCCGGATCATAACGGCCACCCACCAGAATCTTCCCATGATGGTCAAGGACGGGAAGTTTCGTGAGGATCTTTTCTACCGGCTCAACGTCATGAACATCTGCCTCCCGTCGCTTCGGGAGCGCAAGGAGGACATAGAGTCGCTGGTGCAGTACTTCATCGAAACACTCAACGAAGAGTACGGAAGAAGCGTGCAGGAGGCCTCCCCCGAGACTGTGGCGTACCTCAGCAGGTATGACTGGCCCGGAAATGTCCGGGAGCTTCGCAACTGCATCGAGCGGCTCATGATGCTGGAGCAGGAGAAGATTCTTTCTCCCGAGCATCTGAGCACCGAAATCAGGAAGAGCGGCGAAACGGTGCAGGGAGAGGATCTCTGCGTCATCAGTTCCGACTTTGCCGGAGAACACATCGTCGTCCCCGCGACGGGTATCTCGCTCAAGGAACTGGAAAAGCTCCTGATCCAGTACGCCTTGAGAAAGTCCGGCGGCAATCAGACCAAGGCGGCGAAGTTCCTGAAGACGAGCAGGGACACGCTCCGCTACCGGATGAAAAAATTCGGCCTCTCGGATTCAGCGAAGGAGGAGGGACCGGCGGCGTACGGCGTCATCGCTGCCGATGCCGGCTCCCGGTCGTCTCGCCCCGAATATTTCTGCTGTGCGTAAAGCACCCTCCCCACTCCTGCACATCACGGTTCAGATATTCTCTACCTCTTCCGTCCCGGATCACGTGCCGAAGAGGAAATGTATGGAGCCGATGTCACGTTTTCAGCCTTCATAAGTCCGATGACAAACTCTTCCGTCATTAACGGGCAGAGTTCTATATCAATACACCGTCACCGCCGCATACCGCATTGGGCAGGCCACACGTTGATAGTCTCAAAGGGACTGACAAGATAAAGAACCTGAAAGAACTCCGTGTGCAACACAAAGGCAAACCATACCGGGTATTTTTCGCATTCGATCCTCTCCGCCAGGCAGTGATGCTGTGTGGCGGAGACAAAACCGGAAATAAACAATTCTACGAAACCATGATCCCAATTGCAGAGCGTGAGTTTCTGAACTATCTGCAAGAACTGGAGTGAGCTATGGCAAAGCAGCTTTCGGGATTAATTAAAAAAATAGACCCGACCGTAGTTGTAGCAGCACGTGCTCAGGCGGATCAAGAAATTTTCGAACTCCGCCTTGCTCAATTACGACAAACTGTTGAGATGTCGCAACACGATCTGGCGGTAGCGCTTGGGATATCACAGCCCTCCGTAGCTAACCTGGAAAAAAAACGCGGCCATGAGGTTAAAATCTCTTCTCTTAAGCGTTACATTGAGGCACTTGGCGGCAAATTGTCACTGGATGTCGAACTGGCTGATGGACGTCACATCGGCATAAACGTCTAGTTTGCTGATGGAAAAGTAAGGTAAAAGGTCGTGAGTCAGCCTCATATATCGAGGAAGACAAACAACCTTTTCTTTTCAGAAGGGACCCAATAGGGGACGTAGTTAAGTTGGTTGACTTACTTTTTTAGTTTACAAACTTAACTACGTCCCTCTTGTCTCTCTTGTCTTCACGATTGAAAGGCCACCTCAGGGGACGGCAACCTCAGGGGACGTAGTTAAGTTAGTCAACAAAATCCAGAAAAATAACGGGGAGAAACAGAAGCCTGCTTCCCCCCGTTATTGTAATAAACTTCTTATGCGGCTTTTCGTTGCATTTTAAGTACTGACAAAGTTTTAGGGTCGTGCCCTAACAAAGCAAGAGCACTATTTGCGGCACGGCTCGGCAATAAATCACCGCTTTCGTATTTTTGGAAGGCACGTGGTCCACCACCAATCATCAGACCTGCCGCTTCCTGTGAGAGATGAAGGCTCTTGCGAATACTGCGAATTTCTTCAGGCTCAAGTAAGCCCTCACTCCGGGCTTTCAGGCGATTCAGCATTCGGTCGGAAACTTTCATATCTTCACCGGTATGGATGCTTTCCTCTGATTGGTCACAATACCAGCCAGGCATATCAAAAGTAATGCTCTCGCCTTTGTAGGTAAGAGTCATGGGACGCACCCCGCGATACATTGGTGCTCCCGTTTCTGGACAGACAGGATTAGTCATTGTCTTTCTCCTTAAATGGCAACAGCAAAAACTCAGTAATGACATCGGCTGTAAACTTCACATAAAGCATACCCACCGGAGACGGGACGTGATACACGTCCTGCCACAAACGGGAGTCGGCATAAGCCGTCATAGATTTATAGAAATGTCCTCGTTGCATCGTCTGGATTGTGTTTACTATTTCGGCACGTCCACACCCTATCGAGACAGCACTACGAAGTGCTGAACCTGTAACAGCAAGCCTTTCTACGCTAACAAAAGTGGCCTTAAACGCATCCAGATCGTATGTAGGTTTCCGTTTTTCAGTCATACAACTTATTTACACCATTGTGGTGTAAAACACAACGAATTTAACAAACGAATTTTTAACCAGAAGAACGAAGATCAAGAGGATATGAAGAACCGCTACCGAGAGACTACAAAGCGAATTCCCAACAAGGCTTATGACCTGCCCGAAAACCCGGCAGGTCAAAGCCATGCCAGTTGAACATAAGAAGGCGGCACGACTGAATGCAATAAGAAATTCTTGTTAGGGTTGATTGGTAACTGAAATCCGTTACGAACGACTTGCCAGCCGGACATTGAGAAATACAGACATCAGCACAATGGCCATGCCGAGCGCTTGCAGGAGGATAATCCGTTCTTTCAGCACTACGGTGATGCAGATCAGGGAAAGAATCGGCACGAGCAGCGCGCAATTGGATGAACGACCGGTCGGGATCATCCGCAGCGCCTTGTTCCAGAGGATGAAGGCCACCGCCGTCGGGAATATCCCCAGATAGGCCATCAGCAGCATATCCGTGCCGGAAATAGACCACTGCATGGGGTAGATCGCCAGCAGGCAGAACAGGAACAGCATGCCGAACAGGTTCAGCAGAAACATGCCGGGCGTAACACTGAAACTGGCATGCTTGATCAGAATACAGAACAGGGCGAAACTGAAAGCGGTACCAAGTGCCACCGCCACGCCGATTGAAAGCCGCAGGTCACCTACCCCGCCCCCCGCAGAAACCAGCACGAACACCCCGACGAACCCAAGAGCTACGCAGCAGAATGCCCACCATCCGGATTTTTCCCTAAACAGAAGCCACGACAGCAGCAGCATCATCAGCGGATAGGTATAATGCAGGATTACCGCCTGGCTGGCCGGTATATATTCGTAAGTTTTCAGACAGAGAAACTGCTGGACGCCCAGTCCGACAGTCCCCGCCACTGGGAAAAACAACGGGCGCTGACGTAATTCGATAACAATTGAACCGACTCGCCGCTCGCGAATCAGGAGACAGAACAGCGTCAGCGTGGCCCAGATGGCAATCCAGACGACAACCGAATAGCTGCTCATGCGGGTTACCGCCATCTTGAAACCGGTGCCGAGCGTGGCAAACATGGCCACTGCCAGCAGAGCATAGAGTGTTCCTTTGAATGTTTCAGTCATGCCTACCTACCCTAGCATGCAGCGAGCCTGATGATCGGCCTCTGGAGAGGGTTGTCAGTTAAAAGTGGTCTCCCGAGAGTACATTCGGCCGTTTGCAGCGCTTCAGCCACAGCGACCCGGCGGGCGGCCAGCTCAAAACTGTTCCCCGCGGAGAGCAGGTAATCGCGACCGTCACCACATGTCAGCCAGATGATGCCGCTTGTGCAGCGCAGGATAACACCATCCTTCTCGCCATCCAACCGTATCAGTTCACCCTGTGCCAGACAACATCCCATGATAAATCCACCTCCTGTTTGTGATGCTGACACCCTACTCCGCTACCAGGAATAAAAACAGATACAAAAAATGAGTTTTGTAACCATAACAGTTTCATGATATACAAACTGTATCCATCCAAAAGATCTGTAACTGTACCTGCCGGAGTCGAGGAGACGAGAGTATGCTATGAAAATGAAAACCGGAGAGAAAAACAATGCTGGTGGTTTACTGCTCTATGAACAGGCGGCCGGTGAAATAGCCGGGCTGATTGAGCAGGGTACTTTTCGGGCCGGAGACCGGGTACCGTCCATTCGTCAACTCAGCCAGCGCTTCAATTTGAGCATCAACACGGTCATGCAGGCATACACCCTGCTGGAGGACAAGCGTCTTATCGAGGCGCGGCCGCAGTCAGGCTACTATGTCCGCAGCCGGGTACCGGAGATACGGGAACCGGATCTTCAGCCGCGCTCTTTTATCGCACCGACAACGGTCACGATCAGTAATCTGTGCCAACAGGTCATGCACAACATGATGAACCGCGATCTGCTGCCGCTCGGGAGCGCCATACCGAGCGCTCAGAATCTGCCGATCGACAAGCTTAATCGAATAATGGCAAGTGAACTGCGACGCTATCGCGAAGAGGGGGTTCTGTACCAGATGCCCCCCGGCTATGAACGCTTGCGTATTCAAATCGCCCGGCGCGCCCTCGTAGCAGGCATCAGCAGCGGACCGGACGATATCCTGGTAACGTCGGGTTGTGTTGAAGCGGTGTTACTGGCATTGCGAGCCACCTGCCACGCCGGTGATACGATTGCGGTCGAGTCCCCCTTCTACTTCAATTTTATGCAGATGATCGCCGAGCTGGGGCTGAAAGCCCTGGAGATTCCTGCAACTCCCCGGGATGGTATCAGCATCGAGGCGCTGCGCTATGCCGTCGGACAGGAGAAGATCAGCGCCTGCCTGGTCATTACCAATTTCAGTAACCCGCTGGGGAGCCTGATGCCGGATGAACGGAAGCGAGAACTGGTAGAACTGCTCGCCCGTCACGAAATTCCGTTGATCGAGGATGATATTTACGGCGATCTGCCCTTTGGCAACGAGCGACCAAGTACCGCCAAATCATTTGACCGTTCGGATCTCGTCATTTACTGCTCGTCGTTTTCAAAAACCATTGCCCCCGGTTATCGCGTGGGATGGGCGATTGCGGGTCGTTTTCAGGCAGAGATGGAGCGGATCAAGATGATCATGAATGTAGCCCCTGCCTCACCGCCACAACTCGCTCTGGCTGAGTTTCTGGCAACCGGCGGTTATGACCATCACCTTAGAAGCATCCGAAGGATCCACGCCCGCAACATGTCACAGATGGCCGAAGCCGTGGCTCGCTATTTTCCTGCCGGTACCCGTATGACCCACCCTGCCGGCGGTTTTATTCTGTGGGTAGAGATGCCGGAGGGGGCCGACGCCATCCAGTTGTATCACCGTTCGCTGGAGAAGGGGATCAGCATCGTACCGGGGCCGCTCTTCTCTCTCTCCAATAAATATGGAAATCATATCCGCCTGTCCGCGGCGCAGTGGGACGATAAATTTGAGCAGGGGATCAAGGTATTGGGGGCGTTGGCTCATGAACTGCTGCCGGTATGAAGTTATTGTAGAGTTAAGGAGACAATGCCGGATTCAATTGACATAGAGAAAAGAGGATATGTGCTGGCCGGCCTGGCTGCCGCCTGGCCGATATGTCTCGGCTATTTCCCGATCGCTCTTTCCCTGGGGGTACTGGCCCAAAAGGGAGGACTGGCACCATGGCAGATGGCGTCTATGTCGCTGCTGGTCTTTGCAGGGGGTTCCCAGTTCATCGCCGTTGCCATGTTGGGATCAGGAGCCACGCCCCTGGCGATCGTTTCCACGGTCTTCATGGTCAACCTGCGCCACCTGTTGATGAGTTCGGCCCTGGCGGTTCATTTTCCCGGCGCTTCCCGCCGTTTTCTGGCGCTGTTCGCCTACGGCATAACCGACGAAAGTTTCGCCGTCAACCTGACCCGCTTCAGCGATGGGGGATGGGACCGCCGTAGCGCCCTGATCCTCAATCATGCGGCCAACGCTACCTGGGTCGTCAGCAGCGTGGTCGGTGTTTATCTTGGACAACTGCTCCCGCCCGGCGCGGCCGGAGTTGACTATGCCCTGACCGGTATGTTCATCTGCCTGCTGGTCTTCCAGCTGCGCAGTCCGATCTTCACGGTCACCGCCTTAATAGCGGCTGTCTGCTCCCTGCTGACCTATCTCTGGCTGCCGGGCAACGCCTATGTGATCGTAGCGTCCTGTCTGGCGGCCACGGCCGGGATGGCCCTGAAACGCATCCTGCGAAAACGGAGGACAACTCATGAATAGCCGGGACTTCCTGCTGCTGATGCTGGCGCTGGGGGCGGTGACCTACCTCCCCCGCCTGCTCCCACTGGTGATGCTTTCCCGCCGTACCCTGCCGGGCTGGTTTGCCGAATGGCTGGAACTGGTTCCGGCCGCTATTCTGAGCGCCCTGATCGCACCGACCCTCTTTGCCCACTCTGCCCCGAGACTCTTCACCCTCGGTAAAGTGGAATTGCTGGCCGCGCTCCCAACGCTATTTTGCGCCTACAAGACCCGT
Source organism: Geobacter sp. (assembly GCA_031396605.1). Lineage (GTDB taxonomy): Bacteria > Desulfobacterota > Desulfuromonadia > Geobacterales > Pseudopelobacteraceae > JACRCG01. The sequence continues at coordinate 13,969 of JANNLB010000052.1, forward strand.
TCCCTTGCCGGGACGGTGGTGGTTGGTATGCTCTGTTACTGGGGATTTAAACAGCTGCCGTAACGTTTGTTGATTGTCGTTTTGCTGTATTGAGCATGAAGTAAGAAGGCGTTCTTTTGCGCCTCCCGCAGCGGAGTGCAAATTTGCGGGGAAAGTTTTTTGATTGCTATATATTTTCGGTTCGTGATAAAGTCCGCGCATGTAATAAACAAACATGCTTATCAACAGATACACGATAATACTAAACTATCCGCGAGGATAGGACGGAAAACCTAAGGGTCTCAACGAGACAGCCGGGTCGCCGAAATATCGCAAAACGATACGAGGCCCCGGCTTTTTTGTGTTCAAAATACGAATTAACAAGTCAGAAGTTATTTACTGCGTTTTCTGGCGGAAAATAACTTCGTTAATGCACTTACCCTGTTTATCAGGGCCAGGAGGTGACCCATCACCACAGTGTTATAGCGTCCGCTAAGACGAACATTTATACCGACCGGCATTTAAGTAGCGGAATACGGTATAAATCAGGCAGTGGTAACGATAATACTAAACCATCCGCGAGGGTGGGGCGGAAAGCCCATAGGGTCTCCAGTAGACAGCCGGGTTGCCGAAATATCACGAGATTTCGGTGACCCGGCTTTTTTACGCCCATTTCCGGCAACCACAGATATCTACTAAACGTGAACAAACCGCGAATCATCCGATGATGGGCCATGTGGATTTGATCGCAATGACATCGACCGCATGCTGACCAGTTTAGTGAAGCCGGTGGATAGAGGAGAACAGATGAAAGAAATTTCAACGAAGAACGATTGCCACAACTTCACCAGAATGACTCTAAAAGGAGATTTTATGAAACAACTCGTGAAAAAATCTATTGCAACCATAACTGTTATTTCCATCATGACGCTTGGCCTTATGCTTGCCGGTTGCGGTGGCGGCTCAGGCGGAGTCTCGTCAGAGGTCGTCAGCGGCACCGCCGCAGTCGGCGCCCCGCTGTCCGGACAGGTAAGCCTGAAGGATTCATCCACACCCGCGCTGCAAAAGTCGACGGTCATCGGCAGTGATGGCTCCTTTGCCATTGATGTCACCGGCATGAAAGCGCCTTATGTGCTGCAGGCGAAAGGAAGCGTCGACGGAATAGAGTACAGGTTGCACTCGTTTGCCGAGGGACCGGGCACCGCCAACATCAACCCGCTCTCCGATGTAATCGTTGCAAGTGCTGCAGGTGATGATGATCCGTCGGATGTTTTTGAAAAAGCGGATTCCGACAAATGTAAAAAAATAAAGACTAATCTCGCGAATACAGTTGCTATTTTAATGAGCAAACTACAGCCGCTACTCAAACAGTACAGCGCCGACCGCACCAACCCGATCACGTCCCGCTACATCGCCAATCATCTTGACCTGGACGATATGTTCGACAATGTGAAAATCACCGTATCACAAGGGATTCTGTCAATTATCAACAAGAAAAGCGGAGCTGTAATTTTCTCCGGCAAAGTCAGCGACATCGCCAATGGTATCTTCGATGGCGGCGCTTTGCCACCGATCACCTCCGCTCCCATTGCCCCGACCGGTCTGACCGCCGTTGGCGGTCCAGGACAGGTGACACTCTCCTGGACCTCCGTCAGCAATGCAACCTCGTATAATGTGTACTTTGCAACCACGTCGGGAGTGACGAAAGCCAGCGGCACAAAGATTACCTCGAATACCAGCCCCTATGTCCAGACCGGTCTGGCTGCCGGGACCACCTACTTCTACGTTGTGACTGCCGTTAACAGTGCCAGTGAAAGCGCAGCCTCGGCCCAGGTCTCGGCCGCCACCGCTTCAACACCGCCGGTGCCAACGGTTCCGGCCGCGCCAGCAGGTGTAATTGCCACTGGCGGCACCAATCAGGTGACACTCTCTTGGGGCGCTGTCAGCACAGCTACGTCGTATAATGTGTATTATGCAACCACCAGCGGTGTAACTAAGGCTAACGGAACCAGGATTGCCAACTCCACCAGCCCTGCGGTCCAGACCGGACTGACTGCCGGCACCGCTTATTACTACATCATTACGGCCGTAAACAGCGCCGGTGAAGGCGCCGCTTCAGTCCAGGTTGCAGCGACCACTCTTGCAGTCGTACCGAACCCGACTGCACCCGCGGCTCCGACCGCTGTCACTGCCGCTGGCGGCGCCAATCTGGCGACCATCATTTGGCCGGCAGTATCAGGAGCAGCCTCGTATAACGTTTACTGGTCAACGACCACTGGCGTAACTAAAACCAGCGGAACGAAAGTTGCCGGTGTAACCAGCCCCTACGTCAAGACCGGACTTTCCGCCGGCACCACCTACTACTTTATTGTTACGGCGGACAACAGCGTCGGCGAAAGTGCCGCTTCAACCCAGGTCATGACAACCACCAACGCTGTATCTCCTGCAGTTCCTGCAACACCGACAGGGGTTACCGCCACCGGCGGCACCAATCAGGTGACTCTCGCCTGGCCAGCGGTATCCGGTGCAACGTCGTATAACATCTATTACGCAACCGCCACAGGCGTGACTAAAACAAACGGCGCAAAAATCACCTATGCCACGAATACCTATGTCCAGACCGGCCTTTCCGCCGGCACTGCCTACTATTACATAGTTACTGCAGTAAACAGCGCCGGTGAAGGCGCCGCTTCGGCCCAGGCCAGCGCCGCCACGAACGCCCCGCCGGTGCAAACCTGTGGCAGCTGCCATGCCATTCCTCCTGCAGTCGGCAGCCATTCAATTCACAACAGCCGAGGCTACGACTGTGTTACCTGCCATGGTACCGGCTACAGCAGTACGACGGTAAATGCGGCAACGCACATAAACGGCGTTAAAAATGTGAGCCTCAGCGCCTGGAATGCAACAACGCGAAGCTGCGCGAGTTACTGCCACGGTGCCAGGGCGTGGTAATACGGGTGATATGCCGGTGCTGATACATCCCTAACAATGCTATCAGCACATAGGGTAGGAGGCGGAATTACTTCCGCCGTCTTCCCACACCACCATGCGTACGGTTCTGTACAAGGCGGTTCACATTAAATGTTGAAAGCGGTGAAACTGGTTAAGTAGTGAAAGTAGTCCCAGTTTCATGAAGCAGGATGCGTCAAAGGCTTGATTCATATGCGAGGCTCCTGAGTTCCACCAGGGGCCTCGTTTATTTAGGGCACTTCTCCAAACCACGCAGTATAGTTGTGATTTCTTCGATGACTCGTTTCAGGTTTCTCCCTCTCCCTTTACGGCTGATTTCACGGATTTTGGACTTGATTCGTTCCAACGCTTTAGTTTCTACTTTGAGTTTAGAGGTGCGGTGGTTCATAAGTCCCGTTCAGCAGTTCTTCTTTGATGCGCGGCCGGTCTGTTTGCAGGTATCCTTTGAGTTGACCGGTAGACATGTTGTCTACGCCAGCCGCACCTTTGTTGGATACCACCCTCGATTGTAGGCCTTTTGCATGTTGACGGGACTGACTCTTTCTTCCATCAGACGCGTCTCCGCTTCCGCCCAGTAAGTCTCTCTCGTTACCGTGACGCCTGATGCACCGGTGTTATGCTCTCGGGACTTCCGGCCCCTACCCTCCAACACGGCCCCCGGTATCTCTTCCGGGGCTTCTGCTTTTGCTCGCGCCATCGAAATTCAAGGCTCCTGTTCGATCCAACGTGTTCAGCACTTTGCCGGGTGGTTAGTCCGGCTCGTATGGCTTCTGCTGACTTCTGCCGAACATGAAGACAATCTGTCTCCATATTGCCATGCTCCGGATTTCGCCCAGTGCTGGACGGCAGACCTCCCTGGGTAATGCGCGTGGCCTTCACTCCATATACCCGCCGCATATACAGACACACCCTCTCGGATGGTTATGGGGCTTTGAAGAACTTTGCCTTCTCGCCCGGATATGCCTGCCTCGTACGCGATTTCTGTTCCCTTCGGCTGCGCTCAGGGCGTCGCGTCGGTCCGAAGTTTTGCCTGCGGCTTCTTTCAGATTCCGGGTCACCTCGGACACCCTTGTTGTTCGGCTAACGGTTCCCACCATCAGGGTCCGTAGAGGACTGGCACCTCCAAGCCACAAATCAGCTACCATGGCTGATTCGATGGCGCTTACGCGTCTCGCGCCCTGCCGGGCGCACAAAAATAACAGGCCGCTCCATAAAGTAAGCGGCCTGTATAATGTTGCTGATTAACAAGATAAAATTGTCACATCATCCGGTCGGGCACGGTTGTGGTACCTGTCGCAGCCCCGTGATAATTCGAGACACTTGCCCCACCCATCATCCCTCCCCGGAATGCGGTCGACATGTTGCGGTAAGGTTGTCCCGGTGTGATGTTCTGGAGGTTTGCCGTCATGGTGTTTCTCAGATTTAACATGGCAGATTGAGTGTTCGAGCTCGATCCCTTGACCGAAGAAATGCTGCTGAAAACCGCACCCATCATACTGCGGTAACGATTGACATCCACAGTGTTGGTTGAGCCGTTTGTACTGAGTACCTGCGCCATCTGGCTCCCCATAAGGCCGGCCATGTTCTGGGCAGCTGTGTGCATGATCAAGTTGTTGGAAGCTATGTTTTTGGGGTCCATGTAATCCGTCAGCATATTTGTTCCTGTCGGCATACCGAGTCCATGGCTCAGGTCGTTCATCGCATCCTGCATAGTGGCATATTTGCCGGTCGCCATCAATTCACGCAGTTGCGACGACATCGGGCTGATGAAGTTGCTGTTGGTCGTACCGGATATGGCTGTGGCAGGCATGCTGAGAACATAACTGTTCGGTACCGTCTGATTGCTATCCTTGTCGATGGTCTGCCCTTTGAGCGCCAATGCTACAATCGGGTACTTGCCGACATCGGCAGAATCGACGTTCAATGTATAGGCACCGTTTGTGTCTGTAGCAGTTGATGGTTCACCCACGTCCAACTGGTAGTTGCCATTCTTGTCGATGAAGACGGTTGCGTTAACAAGATATCCATCGGCGACCTTCCCTGAGATCGAAGTTGTCGGTGTGTTTGTGCCACTACCGCCGCACCCTGCGATAAGGCCAACTGTAATGGCTACTGCGAATGTAGCTACTTGTTTTCTCATGTTCACTACTCCTTTTTCGTATGAAGTGTATTTAGAAATCGTAAAAAACAGCCAGGCCGGTGCCGAAGTCGGGGCTTGTTGCAGAAATCCCCTTGGCGAAATAACCTTCAATCCCTGTATGTTGTGTGGCCTGGTATTTCAGCTTCAATCGTGCTTCCAGAAGAGGATCAACTCCATAGACCGGAGCAGTCGAGCCTTTCAGGATGAACATGGGTCGAAACTTTTCCGTAACTTGATAACCGGCGCCGATGGTGTAGTACAGGTAGTTCTTTAGAGCAATGACCGAAGACTTACCCTGAATTGCGTAACCGGCCTCAGCATAGGTAAACCAGCTGTCCAGCCATTTCCAAAACTCCAGAGCGAAGCCTCCGTCATATTCTCCGGTTCCCAACGATTTGTTTTTGTCGGCCGCTGGGAACTTGACAAAGACATTAGGTCGAATCTGAGGCGTAAGTTCTTTCTCGGGAACCAACACATAGCCGGCCTTGACCGTGATGTCGCCGATACCGCCCTGACCCATTCCACCGTTCCCCACGCCAGACGAGCCCCCCATCATGCCGCTACTCACGGCCGGGGCCGCCACCGTGCTGCCCGTTGTCGCTTGTCCACTATGCATGCCGCTCCCCAGACTGGAGACTACGTTATTGTTACTCTGGTAAATTAATGGGATCTCTACAAAAAAATCAAGTCGTTCACTTGGGTACATGGCTGCGGTAAATGGGATGAATACCGTATTTGTTCTTGTGCCGGTCCCATACGTTCCAGAGGCAAACTCCAGTCCAAGTCCAACTGAGTAATGCATCTGGTCGGCATTCCCCAAGCCAGGCATAAACAGCACTGCCATGATGACCGGCCATTTGAAATAGCTTTTGAATCTGTTCATAACATGTCTCCGGAAATGATAAATTGATCTACTGCCCGATGCCGTCTCAGCGTCGCATCATACCTCCGCCACCCCTCATCATCCCGCCCCCCTGATGTCGTTGGCCGCCGGATGCCCGTTCATTTATGGTGGGACGTATGTGCGCGCCATTCCATGCCGCTTCTCCCTGTTCATTCCGCATTTCAACCCGCGAACCTGTTGTGCGATTTTCCAACTTTCTGACAAGCAGATATATTTTGCCATCCTTACCCTGTGCCTTCGCCCCCTTGACGGTGATATCATCATCGAGATGGATCTGGATTCCATGCTTTTCCCAGTAAGAAGAGGGGCCAACAGAAAGGTGTACTGTTTCAGTGCCGCTGCTGATTCCAACGATGACGATTTCCCTGTCGGTTGCGTGCGGCATTGCGATCACTCTTCCGGAAATTGTGGACACCGTGTTGACATCATAACCACGGTCGAGATCAAGGCCGCTTTTCCCAATGACATCGCCGGCAAAGGCTGTACCTGTCAGTAAGCAGCTGGCTGTTATCGTTAGCAGGATGAGCAGAGAGAAAAAGTTTGATCGCATTACGAATCTACTCCGTTTTGTATCAGTTCTTGACCGGTTGTGCAGTGGCGGGCGCCTGTGTGGCTGGTTGTGTATCTGAACTACCGGCGCCGGTTCCATCGTTCATCATACGCTGCCGGTCGGAGCCATTCGTGCTGCCCTGTTGGGAGCCGGCTTCATGCATGGCTTCGTGCCGGCTTCCAGTACCACTGCCGGCACCATTGCCTGAGCCATTCTGCATGCCTGACATTCCTCTCTGCTGCGTGTGGCCGCCCATGCTGTGATTGCCTCCGCCGTTTCCCTGCCCCATACTACCGCCCATGGCAAATGCCTGGCTGGTAATGGAAAGAGCGGCGAAGACTGTTACTGCGTAGATTACGCTTGTTCTTTTCATGGTATGTTCCTCCTCGGATTTTTTGTTACCGCCGGGAGTATTCCACAGTCCATGCCAAAACGCCGCAGTAGCATAACCATCAGTTTTTCCTGATGCTTATTTTTACAATCGAACCTGGCAAAGCAATTTTAGTGCAAAAATCTGCACCTGTAGAGAAGAGTTTTGCACCACATCAGTTTTCATCCAGCATGCCGTATTCTTTCAACTTGTACTGTAATGTCCGACGTGAAAAACCCAGCTCTTCGGCTGCCAACCGCCGATTTCCCTTATGCCTGCCAAGTACCTTGACAATCATTTCGCGTTCTACGGATTTCAGGGCCTCTCTGCTGTCTTGTTGTATCGGTTCCGGCTTGCGCAGAACGACTTCCGGCAGATTGGCGCAGCGGATAACTCCTTGAGCCAGAATCACTGCCCGCTCCACGACATTCTGTAATTCACGGACGTTGCCCGGCCAGGCATAATGCTCCATTGTAATCAATGCGTCATTATCATACCCTTTGAGCTTCTTGCCCATCTGCGCGCTGAAGCGGTTAAGAAAATACCCCGCCAATAAAGGAATGGCATCAGCTCGGTCCCTCAGTGGCGGAAGCTGTATGGGAAAAACATTCAGCCGATAATAGAGATCCTCGCGAAACCTGTGCCGGGCTACTTCGTCCTGGAGATTTCTGTTTGTTGCGGCGACTACGCGCACATCGGCACGAATTTCTCTGCTGCCGCCCACTCGTTCAAATACCCGCTCCTGCAAGACACGCAGCAGCTTGGTCTGTAAGGCCAGCGGCATTTCGCCGATTTCATCAAGAAAAATGGTGCCGCCTCCCGCCAACTCAAATTTGCCTTGTCGGGCTTGAATTGCTCCGGTGAACGAGCCTTTTTCATGGCCGAATAGTTCGCTTTCCAGGAGATTCTCGGGTATGGCGGCGCAATTAACGGCAATGAAGCTTGCCTTCGCTCTCGGGCTGAGCAGATGAATGGTTCTGGCAACAAGTTCCTTGCCGGTCCCGCTCTCGCCTGAAAGCAAAACATTTGCCGTTGTCCCGGCAACGTCAATAACCAGTGTGCGCACTCCCTGCATGGCCTGACCGGCAAAGATAAGCTCTTCGGGGGGCAGTCCCGATGATTCGGCCTCTTTCATGGAACGCAATGTTCTTGTAATTTCCTGATGGTCTATTACCCTGCTGACCACGGCAAGCAACTCATCCGGACTTGAGAGCGGTTTGGTGAGAAAATCCACGGCCCCCTCCTTCATCGCGGAAACCGCTTCGTCAACAGTTCCAAAGGCGGTAAGAAAAATAAATGGCGTCGCTCCGGGGTCCTGCCTGGTTTCCCGAAAAAGTTCGAGTCCGCTCTTACCGGGCATTTTCAGGTCTGTGATAACAAGATCGAAATTTTCCCTGGCGAGTAATTGCCCTCCTTCACGGCCATCACGGGCAATCCGAACCTCGTATTCCTCGTCTTCCAGGATCGTTTGAACAAAACCTCTAAACGTCTCGTCGTCTTCAACCAGTAAAATGCGTCCCTTCATGTCAACTCCTACTCAGTCGATTCTGAACGATGGGAATGATTATGGATACGGATGTTCCTTGACCAACAGCGCTTTGCACGTCGATCTTCCCCCCATGCTCTTCAACTATTTTTCTGCACAGAGCCAGCCCCAATCCGGTACCTCTGGCCTTGGTGGTAAAGAATGGCTCGAATATCCTGGGCATGTCTTCCCGGCTGATCCCGTGCCCTTCATCGCACACTCTGATTATCGCCTCCCTGTCGGCAATAGCTGCCGTTATCCGGAGAGTACCGCCATCAGGCATAGCCTGTATGGCATTCTTCACCACATTGAGCAAGAGTTGAGTCAACCTGTCCCGGTTACCGTAAACCGGAATGTTTTCCTGACATTCGCAGATAATTTTGATCTGAAGCTGCTCAGCCTCCCGCCGGAGAAGCGCCGCAGCATGAGAAACAATCGCCGTCAGATTTAGCGTGACTATCAATTCCCGGTCGCTTTTGGCATAGGAGAGGAGTTCATTGACGAGTGATTCCAATCGGAGGGTTTCCGCCACGATGCGCTGGGCGAAACCGCCATTCCTCTCATCCTGGGGTTTCTTTTCGATTACCTGAGCATACCCTTTGATACCAGCCAAGGGGTTTCTGATTTCGTGGGCAAGCATGGCGCCCATCTCGCCCAGCTGCGCCAGACTCTCTCGTCGCGCCATTTCCAACCGGTGCTGTTCTTCCCGCCGGGTAAAGCGGTAGAGGGCCAGCGCCAAAAACCACCCTGCGGCAAGAAGGCCGAAGAGTACCATCATATTGAGCCGAGCTCGGCGGATAACAGCATCGGCTCGATAGGTATGGAGCGTCAACCGGATGGCGAGTGTCTCCCAAGGAAGATAGAGGGGCGCATAGAACTCGAACGCGTTCTCTCCTGTGCGGAGAGTTATCCGCTCATCGGACGTTGCCCCATTCTGGAGCGTGGGTAGCGGCAGAGCCCCCTGGATTGGCGTGCCGATCAGATCCGGGTTGGTGTGAAAACGGTACAGTCCCTTCCGGTCCACAAGGGCGAAGAATGCTATGTCATGCGACTGGAATGTGCCGAGGCTCTGCAGAGAGGGATCATGGAGGGCAATATTTTCAATGGCTGAAGCGAGAGACAAGGCGAGACCGCGCAGATTTTCCTCGGCAACCGGACGGGCACTCAGATAATTGCTTACGGTAAACCAGATAAGGGCAGCGGATAAAAGAATTCCTCCAAGGAGTAATATCTTTCTCATCCAGCGTCGCTACTGGAGAAAAGCCAGAACACGTTCCATCTTAACCCGAACCTGTGCGGCAATTTCGGTGAGTTCGGCATTGCCGATAACGCCGAGGGCAGCAACCGGGTCCATGATCATGACCACGGTTTTATCGTCGTCATCCCGGTAGACGACTACATTGCAGGGGAGTAGAGTCCCAATATTCAACTCTTTTCCGAACGCTTCCCATGCCAGGGCCGGATTGCAGGCACCCAGGATGACATACTCACGAAAGTCTTTTCCGAGTTTTTTCTTGAATGTGTCTTGGACATTGATTTCGGTCAAGATGCCAAAACCTTCCTTGGCCAGTTCCGTCCGAACCTTCTGTTCAATCTCTCCGAACGGTGCATCAATTTGTTTGCCGAACGCGTATGCGGTTTGAACTTCCATTAAGTCCTCTAGCAAAAAGTTAGTTGTTACCCTTGATAAAAGCTTCTTTACAGTGTTCGGAACAGAAGTAGAATATGCGGCCATCGCGCTCTGCCGTGCTTGTTGCGGAAGTTGACGGAATACGCATCCCACAGACGATATCAAGGACGGTGTTGTCTTTCTGGTAAAAGAGGTGTGTTTCCAGGAGGAGATAGGTATCAATAAATTCGAGTATTCTGTCATCCGACCAGTCGGCAAGTACCTCATCATCACAATCAAGAGGAAAGTCCTCTTCAGAGTTGCGATTGAATTCCATCAGCACAGGGTGAATGCTCAGATCATAGCGGGCAGTGAGAAGATCATTATTCCCCGGTAGCAGGGCAATGCCAAGCCTGACGGTCGCAGGAAATCGTGGTGTATGGGCAAACTCGCAGATGCAATTATAATCAGCATTTACATGCAGAACTTCAACCTTGGAATTGTCGAAATGACGTGCCAGTTCCTCCATGCGCGGGAGAATAACAGTTTCAATCTTGTGCTTGGCAACAGCGGCAAGCCGCTCTCTCTGTTCCAACAGTTCTTTCATCCTGCCGTCAAGCTGCTGCTGTTTATCGGCATGATCAAGTTTATGTTGTTCTAACCGGCTGAAAATTCTTTCAGACAATCTGTTTAACTTTTCCATAAACTTACCTCTTTCCATGTTGCAGCAAGATCAATCACGGAACTTTGCATGGCATGCAGCACATATTTCTTCAGCCTTTTTGAAAGCGGTTTTTGCCCCGGTGAAATCTCCCTTTTTTGCCAGATCCAGCGTGGAAGCTACCGTTTTTTCGAAGTTTGTTGCAAGTTCCACGAATTTTTTCCGTTGTTTTACATTTTTATGCGGTTTGGACTTCTTCAGATCGGGAAGAACTGCCATAATTTTTCCTGCTTCCGCCTCAACAGCTGCTGAGTCTCCCTTATCCAGAGCGGCTTCCAGCTTGGCTGACGCCACTGAAAACATCGGCATTATGGCGTGCATTTTCTTCATCCGAGCAGCAGATGTCGCCGTTTTGCCATGCGTTTCCTTGCCTTGGGCGAATGCGACACCCTGTACAGTTGACAATCCCATCAGAAAGGCAATGATAGCTATAACTGATCTTTTCATAATCACTTCTCCACTTGCATCAACATTCAATGTTCTTTCTCGGCATAACGTCATTTACCCATTTCAGAGATAGCTTTAATAATTGCCTCGTAGCTTATCTCTTTTTCACCCACAAGATTTACGTGTTTTCCGGTTTTCTCATTCGTAACAACGACTGTCGGTGTCGCCTTGATTTCGTATGTACGGTATATGTTCTCGTTCCAGTTCATTCCGGTTTCTATATCGGCGAAGTTCATGGATTGCAGCTTGACTCCTTGGGGGGCAATTGCCTTCTGGACAGCCTCGGGAGACGGGGTTTTCGTTTTCTTTGCCAGGTCGGTCAATGACTCACGGAGCTGGATGTATTTACCCTTTTCGTACACGAGAAACTGTGTATTGTAGGGCGTGAAATTAGTGGTTTCCGGATGTACAGGTATATCGACGAAGCCCACCTTTGCAATTGCGGCAATTTTCGGATACATCATCGCGATAGCCGGTTCGGTTCTACGACAGGCCGGACAGAACCAGTCACTTACGAAATAGACAACTGTATGACTGTTCGTTTTACCGAGAAACATATTCAACTCGGCCGCTTCTGCCTCTTTTTTAACTCCCACAACTGCACTGGATAATCCAAAAACAACCGCCAATATCACGGCAGCTAGGTATTTTATATACGCTTTCATGTTTGTTCTCCTCGTTCGCATCATGCGCCACTCATTCAGCAAAAGAACGATTGTCATTAAATAAATTGCCGCTGCTATTGATAGACACAGGGGACACCATCTCCCGATAACATACTTCTGTAGCCATATAAATTGCAGTTCGGCGCCTGCCGCAGCAAAGACAAAAAGCATAATCAGCTTTCCCGCCCAATCAAAACGGTACAGAAGTGCAAGCGTCCCCATAAGCACACTGAAAAAAGCAACGCCGAACCAACCGAAATTAAGGCCAAACATTGTATAGAGAGCGACTTCACTGCACGCGCTGGTGCAGATATTCAAGGCAGACATGACCGAAAAAATCAAGCCAGCAATCGCTCCCAACCACAGCACGATCTTTGCTGTCATGGAAATACGTTCTGGTTTAATTGAATCAAACAGCACCGGCCTGGGTAAATTAATGCCGACAACTCTCATAACAACGCCCCTAAGTCATTTCTTTTTATCAACCAGATTTTATCGCACCGTTCGAAGGACGCCATCGTAACAGATTGTCAGCAGTTCTCTGATCCAAAATGACTAATGCTCCTTGACTTCCAGCAACCAGACACTGTCACCCTCAGCTTGCCTGCCCAGCTTATCTACCACCTTCCAGCGCACCTTGATCGGCATACGTTCCTTGAATTGCGCGGGGTCTTTAGGTTTGAGTACTGCCGCCATGTCAAAGACCGAGTGATACAGCTCGCCGGCAAACTGTTGCCCATCATTGGAGAGTAGTTTCAGCTCCTTGACTTCCACTGGACGGTCAAAAAAGGCATTCACATCTTCAATGTCCCTGGCACCCTTATCCCGCATGGCAGTGACACTCAAAAGTCGTGGCGGAGAAGGCAGCCGGACATCACTGTCATTGACATTTTTTATCATAGAACTTAACGGGCTTTCCTTGCCTTCCACCTGGAGCCGAATATCCTTGACCCCCCTGAACTGGCGTAGGGTCAAGGCAACTGCACGTGCGGGGCCCGCTTCAGCAGACGCGTCCGGTCCCTTGCTGAAGTTTACCGTTACCGTTCCGTTATCATCGTTGATTGTAATCAGACGACTCCCACTGGGGAACGGAATGAATTCTCCATGGTAACTGCCGGTATCCATACCGCCCAGAAGACGCTCGACAGCAACCTTTTTGATGCTTCCCTCGTCGAAGGTGAAAAACGGGAACGGCACAATTTTGCCCGACTCTTTGCTTGAGGGGAAGTAGATGACAAAAGCGTGTGCCGTACCCTTGTCAACCGACGGAGCAGCTCCGAAATACTTTTCATAAGCGGGGGTTACTGTCACCTTTCCAGGTCTCGCTACGGGCATTTCCTTTTTGTGAAAGGTGACGCCGTATATCAGAAATCCGGCTAATGCTGTTGCTATAATGATGGATATTGTTTTTTTCATGGTAACCTGGCTGGAAAAGTTAAGGCGGGCTTTTGGGCCCGCCTCGGTTGATTGAATTTACTGCCTGTTCAGTTGATCCAGAATTTTATTGGCTTCTTTCAATTTCTGCTCTATTTTATTCAGATCCTCGACGTTGTATTTCTTTTCACCCTTCGAAACTTCAGCTTCCAGTCGCTTAATCTTTTCCTGGATTGTTTCCGCCTGTAAAGCGCACTGTCTTACGCCTTCTTTGGTATCCATCTTCATGCCATCATGCTCGGCAGCCAACACCGGCATTGCGCCAAACAGTCCCACAGCCATTAAAATTACCAGTAATTTTTTCATATCCTTTTCCTCCATACGAGAATTCGGAGAGTCAACTCTCCGTTTGAGACAGCTACTTACCCCAACAGCCCATCATTACAAATCATTGCTTCGCCGTATGGTCAGCGCCCCGGCTTGTTAAGCGCACGCAGGGTCTCATTGGCTTCTTTCAGTTTTTTGTTGAGAATCTTGATTTCTTCCAGCGTATAGGTATCGGCACCCTTTTCCTTTATCGCGACCTGAAGTTTCTTGATACGTTCCTGGATGCTGTCTACTTCCTGAGCGCAATCCCTCAGAAGCAGTTCGCACTCTTTGACGCACTGCTCATCCATGGTTTTATGCGAGGCACCATGCTGGAGTTCCAAGGCAAATGCCGGAACCGAGACGGCAACCATCGCGACTGCCAGTAGGGTAATAATCGACTTTTTCATGGTTTCATCCTCCTTGATGATGGCAGGTGTTACTTGACGGTATACCAGAATTTGGCCTGGCGGGTTTTGCCATCCTTCAGCTGGAACTTGGACATCACGCCGTATTTTCCCTTCTTGGACAGGTCGAAGTCGGCGCCGAAGTGCCCCTGCATCCCCATCAACTCCTTGGATTGGTCAGATTTGTCGGGGTTCTGGACCTTAACCTTTACCTCACCTTCGGTCAGGGCCTTGCCCGTTTTAGCATCCTTGAATTCGACGGCAATGTGATGCGTTTCTTTCATCTCTTTCGGCATTTCCATGTCCATGGCCTTCATATGCTCCTTCATGCTCATGATCTTGAAGGTTGCTTTCACACCATCCACAACTTCCTCATGGGCAACGTCGCCCTGATGGTCGCCATGATCCATTTTCATGGAACCGTGGTCCATTGCGGCGAAAGAGGCTACTGGAACTGCGACGGCGAAGAGTGCTGCGATTAGTACGGTCATTTTTTTCATGTTACGAATTCTCCTTTTGATTGGGTGTGATTTCTTACACGTATTACTAACAGCATTTGTTGTGCCAACATATAACAGACTGTTATCACGTGACTTTAATTTCCCCTTGGCTTGGTGACATATAGAATATCCAACACGTGCGTAGTATATTCTTCAATGGTCATTCTTCCGGCACTAACAGACGTACGTTACTAATGATGCGAGTGACCACCGCGATTGCTGTAACCGCCGTCGGATCGGTTAGTTGAACCGTCAAACGCTGCGCAACCGGACAACATAGCTACGACTACCAACAACCCGACAAATAATGATATTTTTTTCATACTGAACTCCTTTCGTTTGGTTAGTGCTTCATTCCCGAATACTTCAGCCTCCCCTTCTTCAATTCCCGCTTCTTCATCAGCACAAATAAGACCGGCGTCATAATCAGCACGTGCACCGCCGAGGAGATCATCCCCCCGATCATCGGCGCGGCGATCGGTTTCATCACATCGGCGCCGGTACCGGTCGACCACATGATCGGAAGCAGGCCCAGCAGGGCCACCGCCACGGTCATCAGCTTGGGACGCAGTCGGAGCACCGCCCCTTCGAAGGTAGCATCGTAGATATCCTGTTCGGTGCAGGGACCGTTGATCAGCTTTTTGTCCAACGCCTCGTGCAGGTAGATGATCATTACCACCCCGGTCTCCACGGCGATGCCGTACAGGGCGATAAAGCCGACCCAGACCGCCACCGAGAGATTATAGCCAAGCGCAGACACCAGGTAGACTCC
>JANNLB010000056.1:0-27296 GCA_031396605.1 Geobacter sp.
CATGATCAAGTTCACGTTGCCGGTGCTGGAGAAGCTCGGCTTCAGCGACGAGCAGGTCTACACCACCCTGGAGAACCGGATGAAGTGCGGCCTCGGTAAATGCGGCCGCTGCAACGTCGGTAATGTCTACGTCTGCAAGGATGGACCGGTCTTTACCGCAAAACAGCTGAAAGCAATGCCGATGGAGTTTTGACAAAGAGGGCTTGATGCGCTACAAGGTAGGCATGAAACCTTTTGAATCATTACCCATACGCACGCTGCTTTCAGGCCTGTTTGCACTGATGATGCTGTTTTCAATCGGACTCATCGTGTATACCGACAGACTGTTGCACCGGCATGAAATCAATGAAGCAGCTTCTGTCGCAGCTTCAACTGCAGACCACATCTTTAACGACCATGCACAGCTTTTGTCCGGCCTGGAACAGCTCGTCACAACAATATCCTTTCTCCCAGCGGTTCAAAATCATAATGCGTCCGATTCCGAACATCTTCTTGCCGTTATAGTCGCTGCGAACCCCAAAATATCAAATATTCTGATTGCAGACGCTTCCGGGTCTGTGTGGACTTCTGCGCTTCCCCTCGCCGCGAGCCTGTCGGTAGCCGACAGGCGGTATTTCAAAAACGCGATCGCGAACGGATCCTTTTCATCCGGTGAGTACGGTGTCGGCCGCATAGGAGGCGCTCCTGAATTCGGCTTTGCGTACCCCGTTAAAAACGGTTCCGGCACAATTTCCGATGTAATCATAACCACTGTCCCGCTTGACATGTACAGCACCCTGTATAAGGGGAATCTGGCCAGTCCGATTTCTTCCATACTCCTTGTCGATCATAACGGAACCATCCTGTATTCGTCTGTAAATATGGATCTGGCCGGGAAACAGGACAAGCCGGAGCTTTTTGCCAAAATGTCAGGAAATCCTGACGGAGGAGCATTCGAGGCTGCCGGTAATCTCGGTATCGAACGTTTTTTCAGCTATCGAGCGATGCGGCTGAAATATGAAAAATCACCCTACATGTACGTTCGTACCGGTCTTGATAAAAAAGAAGTATTGAGAAGCAGTTACCGGCAGGTTGGCTATTTGATGACGGCGTTTTCAGCACTGTTGCTTATATTGTTCGGCACTGCATTTTATGCCGGCAAAAAAGGTTTGTTTGATAAGCTGGCGCAACTGGAACATGTTGCCGAAAGAGTTGCGCAGGGAGACTTTTCGAGCCGAATTTCCGATAACGTATCGAGCGTAGAACTTAACGGCATTGTGCGGGTTTTTGATGAAATGGCGGATAATCTGTCCAGCAACATAATCAACCTGCAACAGTCCGATGACGCATTGAAGCAAAGTGAAAAGAAATACCGGGATCTTGTTGAAAATGCCAAAACTATTATCCTGAAAATGGACGGGAATGGCAGAGTGATCTATTTTAACGAATTTGCAGAATCGTTCTTCGGGTTTTCGGAACAGGAACTGCTGGGGCGGAGTGTTATCGGCACGATAGTCCCTGAAACGGACAGCAGTGGTCGCGACTTGCAGGATATGATAGCCCGCCTGACAAAAAATCCTTCGCTCTACATCAGCAACATCAATGAAAATATGCGCAAAAACGGCGAGCGCATCTGGATATCATGGGTCAATCACGAGCTCGTTGACGCGGACGGAACGTATCAGGGCGTATTGTCTATCGGTCAGGATATGACTGAACAAAAGAAGATGGAAGATGCTCTTGGAGCGAGCGAACAGCGGTACCGTTCAATTATAGAAAATGCCAACGATGTGGTGTTCGTCCTTACCCCCTCCGGGACCTTCAATTACGTTTCTCCCCAATGGAAAGAGTCATTTGGCTATGAGCTTTCGGAGGTTATCGGAAAATCATTTGTGCCATTTGTTCATCCGGATGATGTCCCCGCGTGTGCAGCCTTTCTTGCAAATGTTCTGGAGACCGGGAAAAAACAGCGAGGAGTCGAATACCGGGTAAAACATAAAAACGGAACGTGGCTACAGTACACTGCCAATGGTTCCCGCATCATTGAAAAGGATAATTCCGTGTTGTTTATCGGTATCGGTCGCGACATTACCGAGCAGAAACTGGTTCAAAAGGAGCTGCTGAAAACACAGAAGCTGGAGTCCATCAGCTTCCTTGCCGCCGGTATTGCCCATAATTTCAATAATGTCCTTACAGGGGTAATCGGCTATATATCGTTTGCCAGAAAACATCTGAATGATCATGACAAGATCGCGCCACTCCTTGAAGCCGCAGAAAAATCGTCGTTCAGGGCAGCAAGCCTCGCTCGCCAGCTGCTGACGTTTTCTAAAGGGGGTGTCCCGTTCAAGTCACTGGTCTCAGCAGAAAAGCTGGTACAGGAATCTCTGTCGCTGTTTTTGAGCGGCAGCAAAATAAAAGGAATAATTGAAAATAGATCGACTCAAACGGTCAATGTTGACAACGAACAAATTAATCAGGCATTCAATAACATCGTACTGAATTCAATTCATTCCATGCCGCGCGGAGGAACGTTAACGGTTCAAATCGAAGACCTCCGGCTTGAACAAAACAATGTTTATCTTCTGAAACCGGGGAATTATGTGAAGATCTCGTTCGAAGACAGCGGGTCAGGCATTGAAAAAGAGCATCTGACGAAAGTATTCGATCCGTATTTTACTACCCGGGCTGAAGGGACAGGACTCGGTTTGTCAACAACACAGTCGATTATCAAAAAACATGCCGGATATATTGACATTTCTTCCGTAGTTACTCAGGGGACAACCGTCACCGTCATGTTGCCTTCTTATCAGGAGGAACCTTCCGATGACGTGGAAGAAACAGAAGAAACAGAAAAAACAGAAAAAACAGAGCAGTATTTCGCCGGAATCCCGGTGCTGATTATGGATGATGGAGAAGATATCCGGAAACTTTTGTTCATCAGCTTGAGTGAGTTGGGGTATCAGGTGCAGACATGCAGCAATGGAGAGGAGGCGGTGGAACAATATAAAAACTGCTGGAAATCGGGAAAAACAGTGCCTGTAGTTGTTCTTGATCTGCTGGTCCCCGGAGGCATGGGAGGAGATGAAGCTGCAAAGCGGATTCTGTCGATTGATCAGCATGCACGCCTGATTGTTTCAAGCGGCTTTACCAATGACCCTATCATGGTGAACTATGAAAACTACGGTTTCTGTGCCGCCCTGCCCAAACCGTATAATACCGATGCCCTGGTGCAGGTGATCCAGCGGGCGCAGCAGATTACCTGAAAAGAAGTTCGTAAATTCTCTATGGTCTCGGCCCCAGTGCCTCTTCGATCCTCTTCAGGTCGAAACCTTCAATGATCCTGCCGTTGATCATGAAGGTCGGTGTGGAATCGATCTTGAATTTTTTTGCTAGCGCCAGCTGCTCCTCCTGCAGTTTGATCCCTTCCGCAGTTGATGCCAGCTGAGGAGCTGAATCCATTCTTCCGGACATGACATCATGGTAGGCTTTGGCCTTGTCCGGCATGGAGAGGATGAAGCGGACTTTCTCCTTTGCCCTGGTGTGACGGGGAAGCGGATAAAAGAAAATGTACCGTGTTACGTCCGTCCTCCCTTCAAAATATTTTGAAGCCTTGCGGCAGAAAGGACAATCCGGGTCGGTGAACTCGAACACGCTCTTGGCGCCGCTGCCGATGGTAATTGCCCTGCTCGTGTCGATGCCGGATGCTGCAAAAGCGACCCCCGCGCATATCAGCGGAACAGCTGCCATAAAAAAAATGATGAATTTCAGGTTCATAATCATGCCTCCACTGCAGTATTTGTACAAGTACGCTCGGCGGAATGGCAGGGGAGCAGGATGATGAATTCACTTCCCCTGTCTTCCACACTTTCGGCCCAGATGCAGCCTTTAACATCGTCCACCGCTTTTTTACAGAAGGCCAGACCAAGGCCGGCGCCGCCCTGGCTTCTCCTCGAACTTTTGCCGGCCTGGACATAGCGCTCGAAGATTCTGGTCAGATCTTCAGGAGAAATTCCGTTGCCGGTGTCACCGACACTGATTCTCACGAAACGGCGAATCTCTGAAAAACTGTCAGGGACGGCTGCATAGGACGGAATTCCGTTCAGGTGAAATTCATTGTTCTCGATGCAGCGGCAGGAGAGGGTTATTGATCCGCCATCGGGGGTGAATTTGAGGGCATTTCCCACCAGGTTTGCAATAACACGCGCCATAATGGAGGCATCAACCGCTATTTCAGGCACACCTGATGGTGCGTCCAGAGCAAGGATGATGTGTTCTCGCTCAGCGGCAGGTGAAAAGCGCCTGACGGCGGCAGCGAGCAGCGTGAGCGGGTTGACAGGGCTGACTCTGGTCAGCATTCTGCCGGTATTGAACCGCTGCATATCAAGCAGGTTGTCGATCATGGTTACAACCTCTTCGCAACTCTCGATGGATGATTGCAGGTAGTCGACCTGTTCCGGGTTAACCGGTCCGAGCCGGCCTTCGCGCATGATATCGATAGAACCTATCACTGCGGTAATCGGATTTTTCATGTCGTGAGAGAGCATGAAAATAAAATCCTCCTTTTCCTGCTCCAGAAACTGCTTATCCTTTGCTGTTCGCCTGTTGCTGATTGCACGACCTATGCGGAGCATCAGGTCATCAATATCGAACGGTTTGGCGACATAGTCGAAAGCCCCCGCCTTCATGCACTCCACCACCAGGCTCTCATTGCCATGTGCCGTCATCATGATCACTGCGGTATCCAAAGTATCAGAACGAAGTCGTTGTAATACCTCAACACCACTGATCCCCGGCATACGCACATCAAGCAGCACAAGGTCAAACCCGTTGGAATGGAGCAGACTCAACCCTGCTTCGCCGTCTGCCGCCCAGCTGGTGAGATACCCGGCTTCTTCAAGATGGAGCCTGAGTATCGTCGCAATGTCAGGCTCGTCATCAACTATAAGAATTTTCTCAGGTGGCTGCAGTGCCATGTTGTCTCCTCTCTATTCGGGCAGATGCAAGAAAAGCCTCTGCCAGCACAAGGTCCTCGGGTGTCGTGATCTTGATATTGCGATAATCGCCGTGTACGATCCTGACCCGCCCTCCGGTCCGTTCGACGAGCGCGGCATCATCTGTGCCGATAAAATTATCGGATTCTGCAGCCTGATGGGCGGCATAAATAACGCCGAACCGGAACGTCTGCGGTGTCTGTGCCAGCCAGAGCGTTTCGCGGTCGGGGGTCCCGGATACGATGCCGTGTGCCACCGTTTTGATGGTATCTTTTGCCGGTACGGCTACCAGTGCTCCGTCGCCGCTCCTGGCAGTCTCGATTGATTCCTGCAGCAATTCCTGAGTAATCAGCGGACGGACGCCGTCGTGAATCAAAACTATATCATCGTCGCAAACATCCTTCCGCATTGCAGCCAGGCCATTCATAACCGAGTTCTGACGCTCTCTGCCGCCAGGGACAATTGCGGCTACTTTGCGAAATCCGCAGGCTTCAACCACATGCTTACGGCAATAGGAGATCTCATCGGCGGGGATGACAAGATAGATGAAATCAATCAGTGGTGAGGCTTCAAAAACCGCGATGGTGCGGGCAACAATAGGCATGCCGTCCAACAGCAGATACTGCTTGTTGATTGACGCGCCCATGCGTTTGCCCATGCCGGCGGCCGGTATCAGTGCGAAAGATCTTACCACGGTCATTACCAAGTTTCTCCAGTCGCGGGTGTTTCAGATGCTGCGGGGGAAAAGCCTCCGGATAATAAACCGGTCAACTGCTTTTGGCAGGCGTCGAGACGTCCATCAGCACCCGTCCACCATACTCGGCATTCTTGCGTACGAGTGTATCAGCCAGATCGGCGTCTTTTCTCCGGAACGCATCAATAATTTTTTCATGCTCCTGCACCGAAATTTCCATCCGCCCCGGGAGGCTGAGCGACGTAAAGCGGAGACGTTGAAATTTGGTCACGAGACCGGCTATCAACTCATGAAGTTTTTCGTTGTCGGCGGCCTTGATGAACAGTTCGTGAAAGTCGCTGTGTACCTTGAAGAAATGTTTGATATCGCCGCTGCGGGCAAGTTCAGCCAGTTTGTTATTGATGGCCTGAAGGCGATCCAGATCCTTTTCGCTCAGATTTTCGCAGGCCTTCCGTGCCGCATACCCCTCCATGATACTCTTGATGGCGTAGAACTCCTCAACGTCCTTCGGACTTAATTCTCTGACGACAGCTCCGCGGCGGGGTATCACCGTCAGATATCCTTCTGATTCCAACTGGCGGAAGGCTTCCCGGATCGGAGTGCGGCTGATGCCGTAGCGCTCGGCAAATTCAGGTTCCGAAACCCGGCTCCCTGCTTTGAGTGTCCCGGAAACAATCGCTTCACGGATGTTTTCAAGTATTTTTTCACGCAGTGTAAGATGCTTTTCCATCGGTTTTTTCATGATTGGGTTGAACTCCCGGAGAAATTTTGCAACATTGTATACAGTATGCAGTATTTGACAAATGTATCACGTTTTTTTCGTGTGTACAAGGTCGGCCCACCAACGTTTCAACTCTGTTGACTGTGAATATTATTATCGCCGGAAACAGAAAGTAACTTGTTTTTTTGGACCCTTGCAGGTACTCTGCAACGCCTATGGATCCGGTCAGACACCTCAAAATATCGTTTTTAGTCCTCCTGATGCTTATTTCAGGGGGGACTATCGGCTATATGTCGATCGAAGGATGGCGTCTGCTCGATGCCGCTTATATGACGGTTATTACCTTGGGCACGGTTGGCTTCAAAGAGGTGCATGAACTTTCCGACGGCGGCAAGCTGTTTACGATGGGATTGATTGTTGTTGGCGTCAGCGTGCTCGGCTATATCGTCGGCAGTCTGGCCCAGATCATGTTCGAGGGGCAGATCCAGCGGATAATGGGGAGGAAAAAGGTGGAAAAACAGATAGAAGCGCTTGTCGAACACTACATCATCTGCGGTTTTGGCCGAATCGGCTCACTGATTTGTAAAGAGTTCAAGGCAAACGGCCTGAAGTTTGTAATCATTGAAAAAAGCGCCGATGCCGCCGAGCGTCTTGAAGAAGACGACTATCTGTACATGAAAGGGGATGCCACCCTCGATGAAACCCTGCTGAAGGCGGGTATCAACAGGGCCAAGGGGCTGATTTCCGTTGTTACCTCTGACACGGAAAAC
Source organism: Geobacter sp. (assembly GCA_031396605.1). Classification (GTDB taxonomy): domain Bacteria; phylum Desulfobacterota; class Desulfuromonadia; order Geobacterales; family Pseudopelobacteraceae; genus JACRCG01. The sequence continues at coordinate 7,156 of JANNLB010000056.1, forward strand.
GTCTATATCACCCTCACCGCTCGCGGCCTCAATCCCGATCTCTATATCATGTCACGTTCCGGTGAGGAGGGTTCCGACATCAAACTCAAGCGGGCCGGCGCCAACAAAGTGGTGTCACCGTACACCATTGGCGGCAACCGTATGGCACAGTCGATATTGCGCCCGAATGTGGTTGATTTTATAGAAATTGCTACCGGCCATGAACATCTTGAATTACAGATGGAGGAGATCAACATCCCGGCACACTCGGCATTTGTCGGAGAGACTCTCGTCACATCAGGATTCCGCAAGGAGATCGGCGTCATTATTGTCGGCATAAAAAAGGGTCACGGAAAGATGGTGTTTAATCCGCATTCCCAGACCAAAATTGAAGAGCATGACACGCTGATCGTGCTCGGTGATCCGACCTCGATTCACAAGCTTGAGGATCTTGTCGCCCGCACTGCATCCGATGACGTTATTCAACAGCACAGGAAAGGTCACCATGAAAAATAAGATACACGCCCATGTTCCTTACGGTCGTTTGACGGAACATCTGGAATATGCCATTGCAAACCGCATCAACCCTGAAGTCTACTTTCCCGCCGAGGCGCTGGATCATCTGGTCCTTGAGGAACTCTCCTCACTGGCCAGTGCGCTGCGCAGCGCCGGTCTGAGAACGACGATCCACGCCCCTTTTCTCGATCTCAATCCGGGCGCGGTAGATCCGAGTATCCGTGCGGCAAGCTGTCATCGCATCCGGCAGGTCATGCAAGCCGCCGAACTGCTCCGACCAAGAGTAATCGTCGTTCACCCCGGTTATGATGATCTTCATTACGGTGACAATCGTCTGGTCTGGCTGAAAAACAGCATCGATTTCTGGCAGGAATTTGTTCCTCGGGCCCGTGAGCTCGGCACAATCCTGGCGGTTGAGAATATCTACGAGAAGGAACCGTCCACAATCAAAGCGCTGCTTGAGGCGATTGATGACCCCTGTTTCCGTCACTGTTTCGATGTCGGTCACTGGAACATGTTCACAACCGTAACTCTTGACGAGTGGTTCAGCGAGTTGGGGGGGGATATTGTCGAGAGCCATATTCATGACAATCATGGCCAAAGCGACGAACACCTGCCGGTGGGGGAGGGGGCCATCAATTTTGAACGGTTTTTCCCTCTCCTGAACCGGTACGCTCCTGATGCCGTCTGGACAGTCGAAGCACATAACACCGAACACCTTCAGCGGGCGCTGAAAAATATTCACACCTACACTTCTAAATAAAGGTCTCCACCATGTCAGAAACAATATTAGTCACCGGCGGCTGCGGGTATATCGGCAGCCATGTTGTGCGTCAACTTTCAGAATCGGGTCGCACCGTGGTGGTGTATGACAATCTTTCCACAGGGTTTCGTGATGCCCTGACGCATGGTGAAGAGCTGGCCGAAGGTGAACTGGCTGACTGCGAGAGGCTGGAGGAACTGTTTCAGAGGTTTCGCTTCACTACGGTCCTGCACTTTGCCGCTGCGATCATCGCCCCGGAATCGGTATCGAAGCCCCTCAAATACTATGGCAACAATACCCGCAATACTCTGGGGCTTCTTGAAACGTGTGTGAAATACGCTGTCAGGCGGTTCATTTTTTCCAGCACTGCAGCCGTGTACGGGATTCCCGACGGCGGAGTGGCGTCGGAAGAGAGCGTCCTTACGCCGATCAACCCCTATGGCACTTCCAAGCTGATGAGTGAATGGATGCTGCGTGATGTAGCCGAGGCGCATGGAATCACGTACGCCGCGCTGCGCTACTTCAATGTGGCCGGGGCCGATCCGCAGGCCCGCATGGGGCAGCGCACTCCTGAAGCAACGCATCTGATCAAGGTAGCCTGTCAGGCGGCACTCGGGATGCGGGAACATGTATGCATCTACGGCACGGATTATCCGACCCCTGACGGCACCGGCATCCGCGATTATATCCACATCGAAGACCTTGCTTCGGCCCACCTCCGCGCTTTGGATTACCTTGAGAAGGGGGGAGAATCAACCGCCATGAATGTCGGCTACGGTCATGGCAGCAGTGTGCGTGAGGTTCTGGAGGTCGTGAAGAGAGTCAGCGGAGCAAATCTGAAGGTTATCGAGGCGGAGCGGCGACCGGGGGACCCAGCCTCGCTGGTGGCCAGAGCTGACAAAATCAGGTCGTTGACAGGCTGGCAGCCGCGATATAACAATCTCGAGACTATTGTGGCGGACGCCTGGCGCTGGGAAAGCAGGCTGGCGGGGAAATAACCCTTACGAATCCTGTCTGTCAGGGTCAGATTTGCTGACATTCGCCGGCGGTGTCAAAATCAAAACCGTCATCGGCTTCAGCCGCCGACCCGGAACCGAACAGGTCTCTGATTGAATCAAAGAGCAGATCCTCAATGCAGTACCCTACCTCCAGCAGGAGATTCTTGACCCCGACAGCCGGAATGATCCGGCATAATTCGGCGAGACTGAATTCCTCAAGAACAACCGGCAGCATTTCCGCCAGCTCGCTCTGACTCAGTTTCAGCATAAACACCTTTTCACAGAGGACCGGATCAAGAATCCTGAACAGCTTTATGAACCGGTCAAGCTCCTCCGTCGTTGCATTGGCGAGGAAATGAGTGGCTATCACGTTCATCATTATTTCGTATTTGTCGTGTGTCCGATAGAGTGACGCACCCAGAAGGCTCTGCTTGTCAAGGGTGTCATCCGCCAGGCAGGCCAGGATCCCTTTGGCAAAGTGCCGGTAGTTGTTGAGAATAAATGTCATTCCCCAGCCGCAGGGGGTCGTCCAGCAGCCCGAATCGCCGGCAAACGCAACCCGGTCCTCGGCGATCTGCTGCGAAAGCGCCCCGGATGGATACCAGCCATAGCGGTAGCTGGATACCTTCAGATTATGAAATTCCTTTGTGGAATCCTGGTTGTTGATGATTCGTGTGTACTCGGCTTTCATGGTTTCCAGATCGACCATCTCCTTGCGGAGATAGAGAATCAATGAATACGAGCTTTTTTCGTCCAGAATCTCATATTCAAAAACCGGCTTTCCGTCGGCCAGCGAACCGGGATCGGCATCCTTGAACGTTTGCCACATCATATAATCGCCAACCTGCATTTCGCCGATGCCGTCCGGGTGTTCGCCGACCGCTCCGTACACCGACCACCAGTAGAATTCGCTCTGATCTATTGCATATTTCTTGACGATTGACGAGCTGTACCCGGATGCATCAATCAGGAGCCTGGCCCGGAAGCTTCCAAGGCTGCTGGTCACCGTGACGCCGCAATCATCCGTTTCATGATCCAGATAGGTGCAGTTGTCGCGCACCTGGGATCCGTTGGCACGAATCACACCGACCCAATGGGTCAGGAGTTCGCGATCCTTTATATACGGATAGCTGTCATACAACTTTGCCCGCCAGGCAAGATCGTCGCCGTTCATGCTGTAGGTTTTGGTGAGGAAGCGGGTCACCCCGCCATACGAAAATTTTCTCGTAGTATCATCCAGCACTTCCGGCGGAACAAACCAGAACCGGTCGGTCGCCCCCGCGACCCCCTTCTCAAGCACCAGCACCCGGCAGCTTGCGGAAAGCTCCGAGGCGATACTGAGGCCGGCCGGACCGCCGCCGATTATCACGACATCGAACATATCTTCATGCATCTGCCGACCCCTTTCCCTCTCAAACAGTACTTGACTGCCCAGTTTTGCCTATTCGTAATGCGTCCACATCCGGATAATCTTTATGGTCTTTATGTCGTCCAGAATCTGATAAACAAGTCTATGTTGAATATTGATTCTACGAGAATAGGCACCTGACAGATCTCCTATAAGCTTCTCGTATGGCGGGGGATTTTTGAAGGGATTTTCTTTGATAACTTCAAGTAGTCGTTCGGCTTGCGGCTTTAACCCGGAGTGCGCGATCTTTTTTGCATCTTTTTGTGCCTGTTTGGTAAAAACAAGTTGCCAGCTTACCATGCAAGCTCCTCACTGCACTCTGATACCGGGGTTTTGAGACCTTTCTTGATGGATTCACGCATGCCAGAAATTGATGTGAGATATAATGTTTCCTGGACAGCACGCCAATCTTCTTCTGAAATGAGAATAGCCGAGTGTCGCTTACCAACAATCTGAATCGGGTCATGCGATAAAGCGACATCATCGACAAGGTTATAAAGGGATTTTCTTGCTTCTGTTGCTGATAGTGTTGTCATTTTGTTTTACCTCAATTTCGTACGTTAAATCGTACGCTGATGATGGTTGCAAGTCAAATTATTTCCTGATTAGTGCTGCTCTTACGCTAAAAAGATTGTCATCACTGAATGCCTTTATCGGGATCTGGTTTTTCAGGCAGGTACAACCAGATTCCCGATCAGAAACGCTTCGGGAATGACAAATTTGGAGACTATCGGAAGAATCGTACTAATCAGGTTCTTTCATGCCTGATCCGGCTGTTCCTGTTGCCGGTCTGATCAGCGTCAACTATTTTTCCCGGACAGAGACATGCATGGATTTAATTGTGTTCAGCGGTGTCAGCGCTAACCGGCGCGCAGTTTTTTTGCGCGCCCGGTTGAGTGCATCGTTGGACGTGGTGGAGTTTCAATAAGTCGACCACTTACGTATTTATGTAAAACACTGGCTATCAGCGTCTGGTAGGGCATACCTTCCTCTGCTGCTCGCGTTTGAACATCCTCAAGGTCCCGAGAAGAAAGACGAATGTTGATTCGCTTGTCTTTAGCAAGTGTAGCGGCAGCACTTGCCGCGTAACGGGCTATCTCGTCTTTGAGATTTGGCACAGAGTGCCATTCTCCCCTTTCGAAGGAAGTAAGGATATCCTCTTCATATTTTACTTCTTTAGCTTTCATGGTTTGTTCCCTCTGTTAGATATCTTTTAGTGGCAATTCGACTTGGTATTATCGTCCTCAGAAAAATTTCTTTGTCAGTCTCGACGAAGGGGACCACGTAAGCATAACCTCGAATCCGAACGACATAAATGCACTGATTCGGGTATTGCTCTGCGTTTGGGTGTGAAACAACATCGAGAAGCGCACCATGAGACATGGCCGCCAGCACTTCCTCAAAAGACACGCCGCGTTCCAATTTGAGGCGAATATTCTTTTCGGTATTCCAATTTATAGGTTTCATAATGCAATCATATCCGGAAGTGTGCCTTTTGTCTTCATATTTTGTTTTGTTTAACAGGGAAACTAGGGACACTGCCCTAGTGTCCCTAGTTTCCCCCAGATTGTAAAATCCAGGATTTCATGTAAAGTATCCCCTAGGGGAATGCGTGCAGATGCCTGACGACACATTGAGAAAAACCGGGCTCGGGAGACCAGGAAAGATTTTGTTGGTCAGCATCCTTTCGTTTTTTTTCGCCATTTTGCTCCTCGTCCTGGCCCTGAAGATCTACCTGGCCACTCCCCTTGCCGCAGCCCAAATATCCCGGCTGCTCACATCCCACCTCCACCAGCGGGTCAGGGTTACCGGCCTGCACACTGCAGGCTGTACCTTGACTCTTACCGGTTTGTCCCTAAGCAACCCCTCCGATTTTCCGGCCGGCAACCTGGCCTCGACAGATTCCATCACCATAGCGCCGCAATGGATAGATCTCCTGATCGGCAGGCGGAACTTCAGGCTTATAGCGCTGGAGGGGGTCAGACTCGACATCCTGAAGAACGGCAAAGGGGTCTGGAATTTTTCGCAACTGCAGCAGGTTCTTACAGCCGGAAAGCCGACCACCACTGAGACGTTCATAGGGCAGTTTGTCGTCAAAGGCGGCGCGCTCCAAGTCAACGGCCAGGGGGTGGAGGGGATTGCGCTGCAGATCTTCAATATGACCACCAAGGGTTCGGCTGACTCAAGGATCGCACTGGCCTTCGAGGATAGCGCACGCAATCGCTACCAGATCGAAGGGAAGGCCCATTCTGGGAATGACCCCGAGTTTGACCTGACACTGACTGCCCCCTCGCTCTCCCTCGACCGATTGGCCGGAATTCTGAAGCTGAAAAACTTTCCTGATTTCGAAGGGGGGAACGGGCAGCTCCGGGTGAACGCCGAATTGCGCGAGGATCGACTCCGGATGAGGGGTGGCCTGGATTTCAACCGGCTCGGCGTGCCACTTGCACAGGGGATGCCTCCCTTGGCCGGCAAGCTTTCCGTCGCTGCCGACTATAACCTGCACACGGATGAGGTGCGGCTGGAGACCCTCGCCCTTTCCGTCGACAACCTCATCAAGGTGCAGGCCAGCGGGACGGTCGCCAGCCTCAGGCGTGAACGGAGGTTTAAGCTCGATCTCGGCATCGATCAGTTCGACCTCGGCACCCTGGCCCTGTTTCTTCCGGAGCCTGAACGGCGCAGGCTGGTCCTGGGGGGCACGCTCGGCGGCAGGGCGATACGCCTTTTCGGAAACGGCGCCCAAGGCGTGACCGGCGCAAGCGGCTCCTTCCTGCTCCATAATGGCTCTCTGATAAGGGACGGACGGCTTATCGTTAGCGGACTTGACGGCTCTCTTCCCCTTTCCGGGACGAAAAACGGCTTTTTGGCAAAAGGGAGGCTCTCGCGGCGCCAATCCGGCGGCAAAGCCCTTTTGGAGAGTATCGACGCATCGATTGAGGTCAGCTTATCTTCCAGGATGAAACCGCTCACGGTGGAGGTCCCCGCCCTTTCAGCAAGGATCATGGGGGTCCAGCTTGCTGGTCGCCTCGCTTTCAGGGCAGCGGCGGCCGAACCCTACAGCCTTTCCCTGCGGATACCGGCCACGACGATAGCAATCATCAATCCCCTGATTGAAAAGCTGGCCCCGCATTTCCATTCTCCTGTCCATTTCCAGTCCGGCACAACCTCGCTTGTCCTGGAAGCGGCGGGGCGCGGACCGCAGGACTTCAGCGCAACGGCTACTGCCCGACTTGCAGCCTGGCAGGTGAATAGGGGCAAACAGGCCTTAGCAATGAAACAGGGAGTCATCGATTCACGGCTGAGCATGAGCGGCGGAAAGGTTTCCGCATCAGGCAAGGTGCGGCTCACGGAGATGGCCGCGGGCGGCCAGACGGGTGATGCACGCTGTTCCTACCGTTTTGCCGATGGAATGGTCACTCTTAACGACGCCGAATTCCGCTATGGCGACACCTCCGTTACCATAGCCCGCCTGGCCGCCCGGGTCCCGGTTAAGAAATCCGGGGCAGGAACTGTCCACTTTCCTCTCTCGCTTGAGATCAACGGCGCTGAAATCCGGCAGAAGGAGGTCGCGTTGAACGCCCTTTCCGGCACGTTGCGAGGCAGTTATGCTTACGATGCCGGCGGCAGGTGGCTGGAAGGCACGGCAGAGCTTGTCGCGGGTGGAGCCTCCTGGCAGAAAAGCGCGCTGGGCGCACCGGCAGCCCACCTCGTTTTTTCCAGGTCGGGCGGAAAGGGGGAACTCAGCGGCACACTGATTGGGGGCAAACTGAGCGGCGAGGTCGCATTCAACCCGTTTGCCACGGGTGAGGGGGGAACTTTCAAGCTGGGAGTCAGGGGCGCACGATTGGCGATGGCCGCGGATTTCCTGCCCCGCAGCGGAGGGGTCACGCTTTTGGATGGGCTTCTAGACGCCAGCCTGGATGGCGGGTATTCCCGTCGGAACGGGCTCAACTGCCGTGTCGATGCCAAGGGAAAAGGGATTACGCTTGCCGGCAGCGGCGGCAAGACCCTTCTCGCCAAAGGGGGGATCGGGCTCTCCGGTGCAATATCAGGAACAACAATATCGATCGGCGATGCCGTCCTCAGCGCAGGGGAAGGGGTGGCGCTGAAGGCAAAAGGTGAAATCGCTAACGCCTTTTCAACCAAACGGGAAGGGGGGGTTACCATTACCCTGCCGGAGACCGCCGTCAATAGTCTCATCGACCCGATTGCCAATATCCTCCCCAGGTCCCTGCAGGAAGCGACCGTTGGCGGGGCAGTTGCCGCCGAAGCCAGATTCGACCTGTATGACGGCCGGAAATTGCTGAACGGCTCACTTATCTTGAAGGGGGTCGGCCTCGATCTTCCTTCGCAGCAGTTAACTGCGGCCGACATCAACGGAACAGTGCCTTTCTCCGTAGATTTTTCCGGAGAGGGAACAGCCAGGAGCGGCGATGCGCTCAGCTTTAGTCGGCAAAATTATCCCCGCTTGCTAGAACAATTTCGCCAGGAACAGGGTGCCAGTCCAGCCGTCTCCGTCGGCAAGCTCCGCTTCGGTCCGTTGGAGCTCGGCACAGTGACCATGCACATCACCGCCGGGAACGGCATCACCGAGATCGCTTCCCTGCATACTTCACTCTATCAAGGAGGTCTGTTCGGCAAGGGATATGTAACGACAAGGCAAGGCCTCCATTATCGGGGCGATCTGCTTATCAACGATCTCAGCCTGATTCAGCTCTGCAATACGATTCCCAAGATCAAGGGCTATATTTCCGGCCGGCTTGACGGTATTGTCAGCTTCTCCGGCGAGGTAACCAACATGGAAAAACTTCTGGGATTCACTGAACTCTGGACACGATCCGGCTCCGGCGAAAAGATGCACGTCAGCAGGGAGTTTCTCCAGAAATTAGCAGGCAGGAATTTGCATGGTTTTTTCTTCCGTAACGACCGGTCCTATGACCAGGCGGAGATTAAAGCCATCCTGAAGGGAGGGGGTCTGACCTTCGATACCCTTGATATTCTGCATACCACCTTTCCCGGAATCCGCGACCTGAGCGTTTCTGTTGCCCCTTCCAGCAACCGGATCACGCTGGAACGTCTCTTCAACGCCATCAAGCAGGCCGGGGCCAGCAGCAAGGCCGTCAGCAGTGATAAAATCCCCGCTGAAGCCCCCGTTGAAACGCAATTTAAATGGCAGGAGTAAGGAAATGAAGCATGGTACTGATCAGGAACATATAAAATACCAATTTCAAATCAAGGATGAAATCAAGGCGGTGAGGATTGAGGCGACGAAGGCGTACAACACGTACGTTGAGGAGCCGAATACGAGCCAACGAAGATAGCGCCTTGATTTGGAATTGGAATAAATCTGAACAATCCAAACCGGAGGTAAACATGAAAGCTAAACTGATCAAGTGGTTGCTGGCAGGAGTGTGCGGTGTTCTGGCCGCTTGCGCGATCATAACCGTAAACGTCTATTTTCCTGATGAGGACGCCAAGGAGGCTTACAAATCTCTCGACGGCATGCTCCTGAAAAACAACGAGGGAAAAACGCCGGATGGAGAGAAACCGCCGCTCCTGGAGCAAAAGTCGCCGGAGACCAAGCCCCAGAGCAGGCTGTTTGATGGAATGCCATCCCTTTCCTTCTGCTCCGTGGCCCATGCCGCCAGCAACTTTTCCGATGACCTGGCGGTCGAAATAGCCGGCATGCCGGAAGTTCTGAAAGCCTACGAAGAGATGAATCAAAGGTTGCCGCGGCTCAGTGTATTGTTCAACAGCGGCGCTGTCGGGCTGACCAGCCGGGGATTGATAACCGTACGGGATAAGGCAAAGATTACCGATCAAGACGAGAAGCTCGTTCATGCCGAAAACCAGAGCCGTAAGACGGTCGTGAACAGCATGGCCAAGGCGATAATCAAACTTACCAAACAGACGTCCACAGAGGCGACTATGGAACAGGTATTGGGCAAGGCGGCGGCAACCTATGCCGAAACCAAACGTGAGGCTGCGAAACCGGGGTGGTGGATACAACTAGCCAACAGCCGCTGGGTGCAGAAATAGGGGAGTGTGGCTCTTTATTTATAAACCTGTCAGGGTTTCTGCCCGGTGACATATGTGCCAGCAGCCCTGCGTCGCTATTATGGCAATCTCAATGAAACCGGCCTCGGCGAGCATGGAGGAGAGTTCCGCTCCAGAGAACTGCTGCCCTTCGGTCCATAACAGCATCGAGACGTCAAACCCCGCAACCGAAAAAGGTTCGGTTTTTTCGCTGTTAAAGAGCATTTCGTGGATTATGAGACGCCCGCCGTGGAAACTAGGAAACTAGGGACACTGCCCATATTTACGGTAAATTACTGGGCGATTTAACAAAAAAACCGGGCAGTGTCCCTAGTTTTCCTAATGCATCTGACGCCCCCTTTCCACCCTCTTTCAGACCAAGCTCTTCCTGAACCGGAGCCGACAGGAACGCCTCAACTACTGCTGCATCGAACTGGGAGCCGCTGAATCTGATCAGTTCATTGATGGCGATATCGGGAGAAAGCGCCATGCGGTACGGCCGGTCGGTTGTCATGGCGTCATAGGAGTCTGCCACCGCAATGATTCTGGCGGTGATGTCGATCTCTTCACCTTTCAGCCCGTACGGATACCCCTTTCCATCGCAGCGTTCGTGATGATATTTTATCCCCGGAATGACATCTTCCAGATGTTTGATGTGTTTCAATATTTCTTCTCCATACGTCGGATGCTTTTTCATCTGAGCGAATTCCTCAACCGTCAACGGTCCGCTTTTCAGGAGCACATCATCACGCACCCCCAGTTTCCCGATATCGTGAAGCGCCGCTGCGAGTTCGAGTCTGACGTAATATTCTTCAGGCAGCCTAAGCCTCCGGGCGATCACCAGGCTGTAATCAACAACCCGTTTGGTATGGTTTCCGGTATAGGGGTCGCGTTTTTCAATCGTTTCCGCCAGCGTCCGGACCATGGCGTAGAACGTCTCTTTCAGCCGTTTATAGAGCTGGGCTTTTTCAAGAGCGACAGCGGTCTGGTCGGAAAGTGTCGTGAGCAGCTTCATATCCCTGGCCCGGTACTCCGTCTGTTTCAGGCTTCCTACACAGACATATCCTACGGTTTTCTCCTGATTTTTAAGGGGTGCGCACATCATGGAGCTGAATATCTTATCTGCTCCGGCACGGCGAGGGTCTGATCTCAGGTCATTCACGATCTCCGGTCTGGCCGTTACCAGGAAGTTTTCCACCAGTTCGCCCGGTGCAAGCGACACTACCAGCAGTTCTCCTCCGTTTCCATCATCGGAGAGTACTTCGGTTATGGCATCATTGCCGTCACAGAGCAGAACGGCAATGATATCAGCAGCCAGCATTTTTCTGATTTCACCGGTGATAATTCTGACGATCTCTTTCGTGTCCAGACAACTGCCAATTTTTGCCCCGAAGTCGCACAGCATGCTGATCTCGCGGTATTTTTCGAGGGTTTCCCGTCCCAGGGCCGTCCGTTCCGACTCGGCATTCAGCATGTATTGAAGCATGATTGCCACGACGGAGCAGTCCTCTCCGCCGGTAACCACGCCTATAATTCTGCTCCTCTCACTCAGAGAGATAGTGCGCCTGAATTCCTGTCCGCCCGGATCTCCGAACAGCCGGGTCCCGTCTGATTCGGAGATGCAGACCGGTTCACGTAACGTCTGACAGAGTGCCTGTACAACTGCCGATACTTCAGGTTTTGCCAGTAAACGTTTCAGTGCAGTTTTTGCCATGCGTATCCTCACAGACTCATACCTCGTCAGATTCAGGAACCGGGCTGCTGCCGGGCTGTAATTTCTCGCGCCTTGGCGAGAACCTCGTCAGGGTTGAACGGTTTTGTCATGTACAGGTCGGCTCCGACCTCCCGACCCTTTTCCTTGTCGAATTCCTGCCCTTTGGCCGTTAAGAGAACAATGCAGGCATCGGTCATGCCCAACTCATTTTTTACATGATTACAGACTTCAAAGCCGTTCATTTTCGGCATCATCACATCCAGAAAAACCAGGCAGGGGCGCTCTCTTTTTATAATCTCCACCGCTTCATCACCATTGGTGGCGAACAGCAGTTCTACCCCCTCATCCTCCAGTTCTTCCAGCGTCAGTTCGAGTAATTGCCGGATAAACGGTTCATCATCAACTATAAGAATTTTAGGCATGGCAGGTCTCCTCACAAAATGTCTTATCCAGGTTCTGTCGAAATAGTAAAGAAGAACGTACTCCCTTTGCCCGGGTCGCTTTCCACCCAGATACGACCGCCATGATAATCAATTATTTCCCTGCAGATCGGCAGTCCCAGCCCGGTCCCTTTCGGCTTGTCAGTCAGGGTGTCCCCCACCTGTTTGAACTTTTCGAACACCTTCTCCTGGTCTTCAGAGCTTATCCCTATCCCGGTGTCGGTAATACCGACCTGTATGGACTGACGCCCGTCTACTACTTCAGTCAGGCAGGCATGGACCGTTATCGAACCTTCATTGGTAAACTTCCAGGCGTTGGAAATCAGGTTGATGACAACCTGTATCAGCCGGTCCCGGTCGCCGGATATTTCCGGCAATCCTTCCTCGACGATCTTGATCAATTTCAGATTTTTCTGTTCCAGCAGTGAGGATACCGCCGATGTTGCCCGGTCGATAATCTCGGCTACCGAAAGCTGCTGTACGTTCCAGGTGATCTTGCCGGCCTCCATTTTTGCCAGGTCAAGTACATCATCTATCAGAGCCGTGAGGCGTTCCCCCTCAATGATGATGATCTCGGTGACGTCCCGGATCTGCCCCAGCGATTTGGCCGCTTTGGTGTCTTCAAGAGTAAGGGCGGGCAGCACGGACTCATCAAGCTTCTTTTTGATAATCCGCGCGAAGCCGAGCACAGAGGTGAGCGGCGTGCGTAATTCATGTGATACGGTGCTGAGAAAGTTGGATTTGGTCCTCGTAGCCTCCTCTGCCGCCTCCTCCGCTTTTTTGCGAATATCGACCTCTTCGCTTAACTCTTTCGTTCGCTCTTCAACCTTTTGTTTCAGGGTGCGGCTGTACTCCTCAAGATCTTCAGTCGCCTTCTTCAGCCCCTCGTACAGTCGCGCATTTTCGATTGAGATGGCAATCTGGGATGAGAGGAGTTCGAGTACATTGAGCCTTTGCCTGGTAAAGGCTCCGGTTGCCAGACTATTCTCCAGGTAAAGGACACCGGTTATTCGCCCCTGATTCACGATGGGGGTACAGAGGACGGATTTTGATGACCTCTCAAGAATGTAGGGATCATGGGTGAATTTGCCGCTGCCGGCCGCATCGTCCAGCACCACATGGTCATTGGTCCGTGCCACATAGTTGATGATCGATTCCGGGATGCTGCTGCAGCCGTCAACCGGAATTGACTGGAGAACGACAGTACTGTCGGCTTCGGTCGTGCCTTCAGCTTCGATGAACAGCCTGTTATCCCTCTTCAGTATCAGAATACCCCGGTCAGCCCCTGCATTCTCGATCACAAAACCGAGTAAACGATGAAGCAGGCGGTCCAGATAGACCTCCCCCGAAATGGCTTGAGATACCTTGATGACCGTCATCATATCCAGTGTCCCGCCGTCACTGGTGGTGGACGCAGCAGTAGCGGTGTACGTAGCCTCATCGCCGGAGGGTGTTATGACATCCGGAGTTGCGAACCATTCCGGGCGGGTTTCCTCCAGCAGTTTCACTTTGGAGGCCGCACCCCAGGCAGAGAAGCCGTCACGGGCCTTTATGATACAGGCGCGTGCCGCCGTGACCGCTCCCTGCGCCAGATATAGTGCGGCGGTCAATTCAGAGGCGATCGCTTCGCACTGGATAAAACCATTCTCGCCGGCGGAAGAGGCCGCTTTCTCAAACAGCCTGATCGCCTGCGAAGCGTCCCCGGTAGTACGGGCGATTACTCCTGCCACGAGCAGCTCTTTGTGACGGAAGTTCTCCGGGCACTGTCGGGACCATTCGGCAAGTTTTCTCAGGTTTCTGCTCAGGATCGAACTAAAATGCCGCTTCCTGTTCCATGACATGTCGGGCCATGCTGCCGCGATGGCAAGCGAGAAATACAAATAGTGGTCGGCATGATACGGCTGACAGAGCGCTTCTTCTGAAAGAGTATCGGATTCAACGGCCATTTTAAGGGAGTTTTCAGAGTCACCCAGGATATAGAGCGCCATGCACTTGAACAGATAGTACCCCTGTAACGGGACAAACGCTTTTTTCTCTATCATCAGGGCACGTTGCTGCTCTTCGTCATACCGTTCGTCCGTGAAACTGAACAGGCCACTCGTCCTTCCTTTCAGACAGAGGGCGGCCTGCTGCACAACCATGACAAAGAGCACCGCATCTTCGTTTTGGACCCGCTCCAGGAACTCGAGATACCGCCTCCCCTCTGCAAGAAGCCTGTCCAGGGGAGTACCCGCTGTGGAGAGGTGCAGTACACGGGCCAGGAGAGAATATCCGGCATACATGAGGTCACCGCAGCGAAGACAATCCTGGAAAATGTCCTTGAGCGCATCAGCTCCCTGCGAAAGCGGTTTCTTGCGATGGGCAATGAAATTATGAAATACAAAGGAGGTCTTGCCTCCGGCAAGGGTATCGCCGGAATGTTCATTCAGTCTGAGCGCCATGGTTCCGAATTCATACCCGACATCATATTCACCAAAGGCGGCAATAATCATCATCCCGTAGAGACTGTATGCGACCGATGACAAAGCGTTGTTGCCATGTTCGAGTGATAAATTAACCATCATCATGGCGATCAGGGCAAACTGGTTCTTGTCATGGAGATAGGATGGCGCTCCGATGTTCGACAGGATGCTCATAATGGCCAGACGGTCCGGATCCGACATCTCCGGAAGGCGGATTAGATCTTCTATTTCGGTGTAACCTTCCCGCCGCCTTCGAAAACGAAGCCGACGGGATTTGAGGTATTGCAGCAATATAGCTGGTTTTCCGGGGGTAGAAGGGAGAGTTACCCCGAACATATCAAGCGCTTCGGACCCCAGGTTTATCGCCTCACTGAAGCGGCCAAGGTTGGAACAGAGAACGATCTTTATATTATAGACGACAGCTTTTTCAGCCGGAGTCTTAAGCCTTTTGAGATTCTCGTCGAAAAGCCGCTCTGCCTGTTCAAAATTATTGCAGAGCAGTTCACATTCAAGCCGTTTGATGTGAAGAGTGCTGGTAAGATGATAATCGCTCCGCCAGGGATCGTCCTCCAAAAGTTCCATAGCTGAGGTGAGGTACTTGCGGGCCGATTCGTACGCGTTGGAGGCAAGCGCCTTTTCTCCGGCCTTCAGGTTAAGCCCGGCCACAAGCTTCCGCTCGACCGGATCGTTGCTCATCGTCCGGGTGTCGTCCAGGTGGTTGACAATGTCGAACAAGCGGGCATCGCGCTCCTCCGGGGAGGCGCTCTCCAGCAGCAGCCGACCAATCCTGATGTGGGTATTCCGTCGATCGGCCTCGTCCATAAGCGAGTAGGCGGCCTGTTGTACGCCGTCATGGATGAAAGAGAAAGTCATGGAGCTCTGCGATTCGTCCCAGCCGACGACCCGGAAGCTGCCGTCGGTGGTGATAAACCCACCGTTTATGGCCGGCCGGAGGTCATGCGTTGTTTCATCCGGTGTTTGCGCTATTACGAGGGCGAGAGTCGCGAGAGTGAACTGGTTGCCGATGCAGGCGCCGAAACTCAACGTGCGCCGGGTAGTATCCGGCAGAGTGCGTAGTTTACCTGCGATCAACTCCGCCATGCTGTCCGCGATGCGAACTTGTTCGATCTTTTTCAGATCCCAGATCCAGCGGCTTTTTAGCGGATCGAACGTCAGCAGTCCGTCATCATGAAGTGTCTTCAGGAGTTCATTGACAAAATACGGATTTCCTCCGGTTTTAGAGAGCAGTAGCTCTGCCAGTGGGAGTGACTCTTTTTCGGGACTGGCAAAAGAGTCACTGATCAGCCGGGTGATGTCGTCGGCGCCAAGCGCACCGAGTGAAATAGTGTGGAGTGCCGTCCCGGAGTTCCTGATTTCCTCCAGAGTGTGCATCAGCGGGTGAGTGCCGTCTATTTCATTATCGCGATACGCTCCGATCAGAAGGACATGACGCGTATCAGGGGCAGATATGATATTCTGCACCAGTTTCAGGGAGGCTGTGTCGGCCCAGTGGAGGTCGTCGGTAAAAATGACCAGTGGGTGCTCTTTTCTGGCAAAGACTCCTACAAACTGGCGAAACACCAGGTTAAAACGATTCTGTGATTCAGCCGCAGGCAGTTCAGGCACCGGTTGTTGCTCGCCCATAATCTGCTGCACTTCCGGGATTACATCAATGATGACCTGACCGTTATGATCGAGGGCCGCCGCCAGTTTTTTTCTCCAACGGGTAATCGCTTCGTCACTCTCGGTAAGAAGCTGGTGAACCAGCTCACGGAAGGCCTGAATAAGGCAGATATAAGGGGTGTCACGCTGGAACTGGTCAAATTTACCACTGATGAAATAGCCGTGATGCATGACGACCGGCTTGTGAATCTCCCTGACAAGACTCGACTTGCCGATTCCGGAGTACCCGGTCACCAGCACCAGTTCAGAGCTCCCTTCACAGGCGCGATCAAACGCTTCAAGCAGGGTTTTGATCTCGCTGTCCCTGCCGTAGAGTTTTCGGACAATCCGGAACCGGCTTGAAACATCCTGACTGCCGGGAGCAAAAAAAGAGATTGTGCCGCCGGAATCAAGCTGTTCCCGGCATCTTTCAAAATCTGCGACGAGGCCATGAGCGCTTTGGTAGCGTTCTTCGGCGGTTTTGGCCAGGAGTTTCATGATGATGGCAGACAATACTTCCGGAATTTCGGGATTGACCAGGCGGGGGTGGAGCGGAGGCCGGGCGATATGGCAGTGAACCCATTCCAGCTGGTCTGTCGCCTGGAACGGAAGCCTGCCGGTCAGCAGCTCGTAAAAAGAGACGCCGGCAGAATAGAAGTCGGTGCGGTAGTCCACCGCACGATTCATTCGCCCGGTCTGTTCGGGGGACATGTAGATGACGCTACCTTCGAAAAAGCCGGAAATTACCGCCGAGTAATATTCCTGCTGCAAGCGCGATGAAATACCGAAGTCGGTGATCTTTGTCACCCCGGTTGCAGGATTGACGATAAAGTTGGAAGGCTTGATGTCTTTGTGGATGATCTGGCGGGAATGTAATTCGCCCAGTGCGTGTGCAATCTGAACGGCATATTTCAGAAATTCGGCCAGAGCCATTCCCTCTGGAGGAATTCGGCTTTTCAGGGAGACTCCACCGAAATCCTCTAAAATAAGTGCGGGCAATCCGTCATACGATTCCAGGCCGACAGCTTTTACAACACCATCGATATCGAGGTCTCTGCTGATTTCGTATTCATGCTTCAGTCGACCGGAGTTTTCAGGAGTGGCATACTCAGGTTGCAGGGTTTTTATGACTACCGGCTGAGAATCCCGGGTGCGAACCCCCTGATAGACAACCGTCCGGTTGCCGCG
This sequence comes from Geobacter sp., assembly GCA_031396605.1. Taxonomy (GTDB): domain Bacteria; phylum Desulfobacterota; class Desulfuromonadia; order Geobacterales; family Pseudopelobacteraceae; genus JACRCG01. The sequence continues at coordinate 24,322 of JANNLB010000056.1, forward strand.
GTAGAGAAGCGTCGATATGCTGTATCCCGGGATAACGATCATGCGAAACCCTTTGGCCCAGGCTCCGAGAACAGTCGAAGAGACGCTGTGCGGCGGAAGTGTTTGCTTTGATGGTGCGTACAGGCAGCATATATAACGGTATTATAGTGAAAAGCCAACTAAAATTTGTGTTATTTAACTGACTATGCCTGCTCTATATGCACGCAATCAATTGTGCGGAGGTGTACTGCCGACTCGCTGTAGTTTGCGTTGGATATTCGGTTTTTTGCCTGTTTTGCAGAGTTAAGACGCGACCCTTTTTCACGATTTTCAAGGATTATTTCAGCAGCTTCAATCTCAGATATGCAACATGGCCAGCACGCCCACTGCCAGACCGATGCCGGAAATGGCAAACATGACGTATTCCAGCCACTTTCTCCTGGTGAGGAGCGCAATGGCCGCCATGGCAATGGCTACCTGCAATACAGTGGTAGCCTGTGCCCAGCGATGATGCTGATGCATCTGCTCATCACTTCGATTTTCCCATTGCACAACATCTGCCTCCAGCTTGTCGGCAACTGCTTTTATCTCCATTTTTTCTTTTTCGTAACGGTCAACCTTGGTCTGGTAGAAGTCCTTTTTGTCTCCGGGGGAGAGATCACGGGACAGTTCGGCCAACGACTGTTTGGTGCTTTTGGCCTGGAAATAGTTCCACTGGTTGGATGCCTCGGTCTTCTTGATAGCGGCATTGTTTTTGAATAGTCCGGCATTGGCCTGGGTAGCGCCGCCCATATAGGAAAAAACAGCTCCGATAGTGGCTATGATTGCCGTGAACATAGCAATCTGGTTAATCATTCCGGAGCCATCATGTTCTCCGTGACCTTCACCGTGTGTTGCTTGCTCCAGTTCGTGCTCATGGGGACCATGCACGTGAAATCCGTCTGATGACATATTTTCGACCTCCTTTTCTAAGCGGCGTGCAGTTTTTTTGTTCGCTCATGTGAGTGTGTTGATTGACCTTCTGCTTTCCTTGATACCATTTCACTGACTAATCGCAACTCCAGTCGGCAGCCGAGAGCATGTGCGTATTTTTCTAATGTCGCGATTGATGGAGAATGCTTCCCACGCCCTGATTCGAGGCGGGCGACAGCAGACTGGGTTGTGCCGATGCGCTCTGCAACTTCAGCTTGTGTAACACCTGCTGCGGCACGAGCCTTGAGGAATTCGTCAAGGAATCTGAACTCTTCATCCAGTTGATCATATTCCGTCTTCACGTCTTCGCGCTCAAGGGCGCGAGCTTTAAGTTCTTTGTGAGTGAGCATTTTTGAACTCCTTCATTCTTCGTTGTGCTGTTTCAAGTTCTCTTGGCGGGGTTTTGTTTGATTTTTTGATAAATTGGTGCAGCATCACAATCGTTCGACCAATCATTGTACAGTAGAAAACTCGTGCGATCCCTTCTGCGGATTTCAAACGCAACTCTAAATAGTCCGTCTCCCATTGCACGGGTGTGCGGCATACCAAGGTCTGGGCCGTAGACCTCCATTCTGTCGGAGTACCGAAGGTAGCGACCGAGAAAGCCTGACGGCATTGCAAAGATTTCTTCTTGTACTGAATCGTCGTAGTAAGTTGATTGTCCAAGTCATGGCTGCACTATAGCGTATTTGCTATGTTTGGTACATATAATTTTTGTGGTTTTATCTATGGGCATTTTCTCTCAGTTAAAAATAAGTGCCGCATGTCAACACTTTGATTGTCGGAAGTTGAGATGCGACCCTTATGCTCGGCCCAAAAGAACAGAAGGCCAGATGGTGCTCGCCCAACTTTTTGGTATGGCTTACGGTGCCGGATGGGGCGGGCTTGGTGCAATGTATCGCTAACGGCGCGGGGGCGCACCAGCGGCGCGAGGTTTTCCGCGCCGACTGTGTGCCGCCACCTGGTTGGAAACTTGTTGGATTCGTTTTAGTGTACGGTTTGCTGCTGACTTACAAGAGGATAGTTTTCTGGATAGAGAATGCTGTTTACATCCAGATCAATATCGAGTTCAGGCCAGTAAAGGTGGTTTTCTGAGGACATTTCGACATGCAGGATTTTCTTTATTGATGCTTCCTGAAACCATGGGAAATGTTCAAATGCCAAAAACATTTCTTGATCATCAATCAGCATCCAGATTCCATTGCACGAAATGTTAGTAACTTCAGCTGGGAAAATGTTGCTGCCACGCTTTGCGGATTTCATTTTGACGCTCCTTTATGAGGCTGTCAGCCTCGTTAAGTTCCCTCATTGAAAGGCCGTGATTCTGCGCGATTTGTATTTCTGGCTCTATCCAGAATTTTGCTTCTCCATTGCTTGTCTGCACATGAATATGCATTCTCGGCTCTTCTCTGGAAAAGAAGTAGAATCGAAAACCGGCCTCGCGGAAAACAGTTGGACTCATAATGCGATATCCTCGTTAACATTCTAAAAAGTCAATTGGTCTGTTTGTTTTTCGGCCTTAATCAGCCTGATTGTTCGATTCCTAGTTTCTCTGCGATGTACTTTTCCGGATCTTTTGGAATTTCGTCATATTCGGCCTTATGAATCCGTTTTGATTCAAAGTCGATTTTGACATCTTCAACGAATTTTGCAAAGTCTCCATTTTGTTCACAAAGCTTGTTGATTGTCTCCCAGTCCAGAAAATCCATGCCACGTGCGGGGTAAAGTACCACAGAACTATTGATATCGCTCAAGTCTAAGTTGATGATACCAATGCCAAAGGATGAAGCGAGTCTTTCAAGCTCTCCGAGGAAATCGTCATCCTGAAGGACTTCTGCCGCAACAGAACAAAAGACAGGGTGTCAAACCTAAAAAGACAGGGTGTCAAACCTACAGTGCGGCCGGGCAAGGTCGCATAATCTAGCGGGTGAGAATCCCGTCCCGGAAGGTTGGCCAGCTACCGGGTAGCAAGTCCTTGGAGGTTGTGTGGCAACATACAACTTTAAGCGTAGGACAGCAAGCAG
>JANNLB010000076.1:0-7211 GCA_031396605.1 Geobacter sp.
GGATAATCGACACCTACCGGATGGGTTCCTTTAGTGTGGTCAGCCGTATTCCTGCTGCGGTGACAATCCATGCACATCTGGTCAGAGCCATTCGCCATCCGGAGAAAAGGCTTGTTATTCTGTGAATGGGGGTTGTGGCAGCGTACGCAGGCCATTGAATTTGATGTTCTTCCCCTTACGCCGGTCATTGAAGCCTGTACGGGTGGTGCTGCTCCGGCTCGTGGATTCGTATCGGAGCCGTCCCAGCGATGTGAGCTCTGAAATCTGTTGGATACGCCGGATGTGTACCGGTCGAAAGGGTCCGCCGCATCGCCCGGGGCAAAGGATCTGGCGCCCGCCCTGGGGTCACCCCCCCTGTGGCAGTTCAGGCATATATTGTCATAACCGGTGCTCCCCAGGGTTTTGTGCGGCGAATGGCATGTTGCACACGTGAAATCGTGAGGTTGCTCCGGTGTAACAGCCGATGCCTGGACAACAGGGGACAGGAAAAAAGCTGCTGCCGTCAAAAAAGTTATGACCAGACTCTTCATGGTACGCTCCAAAACTGCCGGTTCCATATACAATCTCCGGCATCTCATGGTTTCTGATATGTCACGATACGGACGGAAGGCACGATTTCGCTTGAAATGTCAGTACTTGTGCCATTTATGATTGGACCATAAACCTTATAGACAGGCGTAATATCCTGTGGAACCAAGTCAAAGCCGGTAGATGTCTGAAATGTAAGTCTGGCGATATCCCCTGTTCCCAGATCACCATTTGTAAAGTCACTTGCCCAAATCGTAATCTGCACAAGTCCATTAATTGGATCATAACTTCCTAATTGTATCGTTCCATTTGTGTTCAGGTTCTTGAGTCCCGTTTCGCCGATTTGCAATGAGCCGATAAGATGATCTGGAAAAACAGATTTGGGCAGGGTAAAACTTACTTCAATAATCTTTATTGGAACTGATGTTTTCAAAAGCCCATTACTCAATTTTGCAGAAAATACAATCGCCTTGTTGACAGGTAGCGGGACTGGTTCACTCGAACCGGCGCCGCAACCTGGCAGCAGAAACAGTAACGAGGCAAGGCATGCAATAAGCGTCAACTTTACCATTTTGAACTCCTTATCGGTTGTTGTCACCGGAGCCCCACTACCTTCTCCAGAATATACACAAGGTCAAAACCATTTATAATGCCATCTGTTTTTGATTCACCATTTACAAGAGGTCCTACATCTCCTCGGAGCATCTGGTCAGGAGTAGATTTGTCAAGAGACAGTGAAATCCTCAAAGCCTTCATGGCATCCTTGATGTCAACCTTTCCATCGCCGTTAACATCACCGTTCCTGGTGCTGTTACCTGCGGCATCGGACGCATGTATATCGAGGGTTTTGAGGTCAAGGACCACTGCTTTGCTGACGTCTACCGTTTTGCTCCCATCCGGATTGAGGGTAATCGTGAATCCGGTTACCGCTCCGTTCTTGTCGAGCACCTCCGGAATGCCCTCACTGAAGGTTACTTTCAATGGGTTGGCGGGATCAACCGCCGAAATTGCAGGCGCTGTAATGTCATAAACAAGATTTCGATAGGTTGTGGCCGAATTGCCTAGCGGGTCTGTTGCAGTGATTGCAAGGGCATACTGTTTTTCATCCGTGAGGGTAACCGGAATTGAATATGTACCGCCACTTCCCACCGTCACCGGCACATCAATATCATCAAGAGTGACGCTGATCGCGGCGCCTGTGGCAAACGTTCCGGTTACGGTCTGAGAAGGTCTGTTCACCGAAACATCCCGGATTGGAGCGGATACGGCAAGGGCAGGAACAGCAGCATCCCGGGTGACTGTTGTTTTGATTACCGAACTCTTCCCGGAGATGTCCGTCACTTCGGCAATGATCGTATTCAGACCCGGATCAAGAGGTATCGCCCCTGTAGTAGACCATGAGCCGTCTGCACTCTGACTGATCTGGGTGAAAGGCACACCGCTGGATGAACCGTTGTACAGCAGCAGTCGCACCGTATTTCCCGGCAGAACTTTGCCCTTAAGATTTACATCCGTCCCGTTTATGTATGATCCATCGGACGGCTCGGTAAGTGCGATCGTCGGCAATGTTTCATCCAGGATAATGTTTCGTATGATTTCGGATTTGTTGCCTGCCGCATCAAGTGCCGTAATTGTCACCCTGTTAGCGCCCGGTTTCAATGCAACCGTTGTACTAAAAGCGTTGTTGATAAACGTTACCGCTATATCGTTGACTGTCAATGAGACAAAGTAACTGTCTTGTGGAACTGTGCCGCTAACATTTAGAATTTGCCGGGCTGTGCTGCTCCCGTCCGGCAGCGAAGACACTTCGAGTTGCGGATTCGTGGCGATCAGGGTGATTCGCGTTGTTGCTGATGAACTTTTGGCGCCATTAGCGGCGGTCGCGGTAATGGTATTTATTCCCGCGGCAAGTCCCGATACAGTGCTTTGCCACGCCGTTGTTCCCTGAACAAAATTATTCGGGGTAAAGGTAACGCCTGCAGGTCCTGACAGGAGAACTGTAGCGCCCACGTCAGCGGTTCCGGAAAGGGTAAGTGGTTGTGCAGAGAATTTAACCGGCGCTTCAAAGGCTGTAATGGTTACCTTGATCGCATTGGGATCGTAGGTAATTACGGCGGTTTTTGTGGCCGGAGTGGAAGCAGAATCCCGTGCGGTTACGGTGATGCTGTTTGCCCCTGCATTCAGCGCGCTTATTCCTGCCTGCCAGAAGGATATGGATGCATCAGGTGCTGGATAGAAGTTGACAGCACCCACAACCACGCCCTGGGGTGCGGTTATCTGAATCTGCGCTCCCCTTTCCACGCTCCCGCCGATTACCAGGGCATCCGTATATGTTACCGCAGGGGTGGGATCAATGGTGAGAAGGGGCGGCAGTGTATCAGGAAGAGGGGATGATGTTACATTTATACCGTAGATTGTGATCTCACCCGCGCCATTGGCGATGAGAAGACGGGATGTGGCCGGATCAAAGAGAGTATCCACAGGCACCTTGAGCTTGCCCGGTGCAGAGCCGTACCCGCCAATGCTGCCGAGAGATGTTCCCGCCCCCTGCGGGTCCACTATCTGCACCTCGCTCTGAAATGAGTCGGATACATATATCCGCTGCAGTTTTTCCGGGATGGTTTTTGTGTATTCCAGAGAAACCGACTGGGGAGATGTGAAGGTGGGTGCCGTGCCGTTCTGTACCCTGCCGCCAACTGTGCGGATGAATCCGCCGTCCCTGTCGAAAAACTGAAGCCTGGAATTACCGGTATCAGTCACAACCAGCTGATTAGAAACCCTGTCGAATGCGATGGCGGTCGGGAAGGAGAGCTGCCCGACAGACGAGCCGTTAGTGCCGAAACTGTTGGATGGTTTGCCTGCGGAGCTGTTTGTTACTGTTACAGGTTGACCGGAAGCGGAAAAGACCTGTACCACGGAGTCCAGTGTATCCACGACATAGATAAGTCCATCCACATCAACCGCAATACCGCTCGCCTGTTTGAATGACGTCAGTTGGAAGAGCACGGAGCCTGTCGTCGTATTTATGACCGCTGCGCTGTTTCCGCTTGTCACGACCAGGTCACCGGCGGGGGTAACAGCTACGCCTCGCGCGCCCTTTACGGGAAACTTCTTTATCTGTTTCCCTGTACCATCGAACTGCAGGACCCCGCCACTACGTGGATCGGCAACGTAAACCTTGCCGATCGTATCAATTGCAATACGGACAGGAGCAACCACACCGGTTATACGCCCCAGAAAGTTCGCCGCCGGCGGAAGCGCCGCCGCCACGGCAAAAACCGCAAAGTACAATGAAATCAAAATATTGAGCGACAGGAAAATTGTGATTCTTCTTATAAACGGGTTCATTCCGTTGCCTCCCGTCCCAGGGTTTTGCCTACGCAGACCATGGTCCATGTCTATCTCCAATTCTCACTGTTGTGGCACACCCCGACGGAATAGGTTCCCGCAGCCGGGAATGTGCCCGGACTGCAGCTTGGAGCTGCGCTCGTATACCCGGGCACCCGTATGGTTGCGGAGGCGGGGAGTTCGAAAGCGGTTGTCCCCAAGCCGCTGTAATGACTTGCGCCGGCATTTGTTTTGTTCATGTCGTGACAGTCGGTGCACTGGAGCCCCACGGTATTTACATGCAAGGTGTGCTGGCCCGAATTGAAGCTGTTGTACTGAAGCGTGCCCGCCGTGTGGCAGGAGAGGCAACCGATTGACAAAGCTCCACCCCAGACCGGGGTCTTGCCCCCACCATGGCACGACACATTGGAGCAGCTGCCATCGCTGTTTCCGGTCGCAGCGCCTGATTTTGCGTTGTAAGAAGTTGCAAATGCCACATCTGTCGTACCGTTGCCGTGTTTGGCGGTGCCGCTCCCCGCTCCGTTATGGCAGGTTCCGCATACATCCGTAACCCCGGCAAGCGCATTGTGAATGCCATGGTTTCCCGATGCCGGTGGTTTGGCGTGGCATGACACACAGGCGCCGGGAGTGGGAATGGTTGCCGGAGTCAGCCCCGTGTGGCATGTGTTGCAGCCGGGACCGGCGCTGCCGGTCAAGTCCTCGCCATTACAGAGAGTGCAGCTGTTCCCCAAGTTACCGGCTGTCGAATGCCCATTCCAGCCGGAGGTTGACCCTGGCAGAGGGGGGTGAGCAGTATTAAGTTTGTGACAATCCTCGCAGCCATTGTTCAGTAAGCCAAGCGGCACATTGAACCTGGGGTTGCCGCCCGGACCTCCGGCAGTTCCGTGACAGCTCTGGCAGTAGACCAGATCGCTTTTTGCAGCAGGGCCATGTACCGACCCGGCTTCGAACGGGAGCTGATGAGGTACGTTCCTTGGGCCGTGCCCTCCTGCATGACACTGCCCCAAACCTGCCTGGTTGAAGCAATCAACTTTAGTGATGCCCCCTTTCAAGTCTACTCCGTGGCACTCGCGGCACTGATCGCGATTCTGCTGGTAGGCGGAGAGGTGTCCGGTCAGCCAGCTGTCCGGATGCTTATTGCTGCTGCCTAGTGCCGGAGCCTGATCATTGGCTTTGCCGCAACCGAAGAGGGCACAACAGGCTGCCGTCGCGAAAAATATTTTGAACCATGATGATTGTGAGGGCATAAGTATTCACCTCTCCTATTTATGACACGCCACGCAGCGCTCGTTGTTGGCTCTGCCGTGGCAGCGGTAGCAGCTGGCCGGGTCGAGTTTTCCTTCGATCTTGTGCAGGGTGATGAAGTTGCCGCGGTGCTGGAACTCACGGTCCGGACGATTGCCATATCGGGTGGACGGTTTCATTTCAACTTTATTGGTATGACAGTCGTTGCAGAATGAGCTTTTGTGACAGGTGGAGCAGAGCCGGTCATCCGATGCGGCATAGAAGCGGTGATTCTTGACAAAAGATTGTGTGTGGCTGAATGAGTTGAAGGCCTTCATCGTCCCCTTTTGCTGATCTTCATGACATTCGGCGCAGTTGATCTGCTGTCCGGCGGCAAGCGCCTCGGGATGCGAAGCGGGAAGGCCGGGAACCGTTTTCATCCGGGCGCAGGATGCGACTATGGCACATAGTCCGGCTAATGCCAGGAGAGAGAGCAGCGTTTTAAAGGTTCTCATTTCTTCCCTCCAATTCCGGTGTAGGTCATGTTGTAGGTCAAGCGCAGAAGAGCTTTTACCTCTTCGGTGAATTGGGGGTTTCTGCCGTAGCTTAAGTCACCGGAAAGTGCCAGAGCCGGGGTAAAGTGATAACCGAGTGAAGTGATCGCTTCCCAGGCGCTGCTTTCGCCGTAAATCTTTTCCTTGAAGAAGTTGCCCAGAAGGTCGATTGCGCCGAAATAGCTTTTGGTGTCGCGCATGACGTAGCAGCGCAGTTCATGGTAGGAGGCGGAAGGGTTGGCGCCGATGGCGAATCCCTGTCCGGCATTCAGGTAGTGATAGCCGAGACCGCCGCGGATGGAGTTGTCCTTGTAATTGACGCGGGCTTCGCCGCCGAAGCGGCCGGCATTCCCGAATTCACGGGTGTAATGTTTGTAGTCGAGGGATGTTTCGAGGTTCTTGCTGATTTCGTAGGAGGCGCTCAGGCCGACGGAGCTGGATTTGTCGTTGGGGTTGAGGGCGGCGGCGGAGAACATGGTCCAGGCGTACAGGTAGCTTCGCTCACGGTGCTGATTGAATTCACCGGTCAGTACCAGTTTCGGGATCTGTTTGACGTTAATCAGGTAGCTGTGTTCGGCAAACTGTTCGGTTTCGGGGTTGTAGCTGCTGTGGCCGATGATGTCGACTGTTTTAACGGGGGTGATCCAGAGGTCGCCTCCTATCCGGCGATAGTTTCCGGCGGTGCGGGTGACAAGAGTCGGGGCATTGCTCTCAAAGACTCCCGAGAGACCGACCTCAAGCAGCCCCTTGTAACGATAGGTGGCGCGGCCGCCGTAGAGAGTGTCCCCTTTGCCGTCGCTCTTTTCTCCACTGAGATTTACAGTGTGTACGGTTGCGCCGCCGAAGGCCGACAGGCCGAAGCCCATCGGCAGGTCGGCACGGGCGCTGAGACCGTCGATCTGCTCGTTGACTATGCCTTCGCGGACAAAGAGCCGTCCGGCGCGGAAGTTGGCATTGGCCTGGTTGAAGCGGTACTGAATGTAAGCGTAAGTGAGGCTGCCAGTGTTTTTATCATTGTTGTAGCTTTTGTCGGCCAGATCGGCCCGCCCCCAGCCGTAGAGATGGAGAGAAAGATTGCCGCCGGCCAGCTTGTCGGCGGTCAGACCGAGAAATTGAGTGGCAGGGAGAAGGGTTTCCTTCGAGGCGCCGGATACGTCCCGCCGGGCGATGCCGAACAAAGTGCTGGAGTCAACGGTTACCTCGTCGGCCAGGACGACGGACGAAATTGCTGTAAGTAATACTGCGCAGAGCAGGGCGCAAAAGGCATTCTTCATGGAGTGACTCCTGTATGAAGGTAAAAAATCACATTGCCTTAATCGTAGATCATATTCTGAATTAATCAAGCCGTTAAAAGGATTTCTTTTTTTGCCTTCCTCTGCGTATCTTGCCTAGAGGCACCTACTTCTGGCTGCGTCTCGCCTAAAAGCGCCTGATGAAACGACTAACTGGCTGTAAGTTTGTTATAAAGCCCAAACAACACCCAGTAATACTTCTGGCTGCGTGAGACCGCCTCATGGCCTGGAGTATAGTAACAGCTGCAAAAATATTGCCACCATT
>JANNLB010000112.1:0-3098 GCA_031396605.1 Geobacter sp.
AGCTTGGCCAGCCAGATGTAATCCAGCAGCAGCGTGAACGGCAGGCAGAGCAGGTAGATCTTGAACGTATGGAGCATGTCAGATTCCTCCCTTGGGCGGCAGTGGTAAAAAGGCGCTGGTGCGGCGCTTGTATTCCTGGAAATCAGCCCGCCCTTCGTAAGGTTTTTCCAGCATCGGAATACCGGAGACTTTCAGGATCAGGATCGTGATGGTCAGCGGGCCGATGATCGTCAGCCAGCCGCCCGGCAGGGGCAGCGTCATCAGCCATACCCCCCACCAGAGGGTCACTTCTCCGAAGTAGTTGGGGTGACGGGTGTAGCGCCACAGGCCGCAGGTCATCAGTTTACCCTTGTTATCCGGATTGCGGATGAACATCAGCAGTTGCCAGTCGCCAATGGCCTCAAAGCAGAAACCGTACAGCCAGACTGCCAGTCCGACCAGGTCAAACCACCCAAGGGGTACTGTCGGTGCCTGATTGACAAAGATAACCGGTATGGCCACCATCAACAGCAGAATTCCTTGCAGCATAAAGACCTGCAGGAATGAACGCAGCACGAACCACTTTCCCCAATCTTCGCGCCACTTCCGGTAGCGTGGATCTTCACCCTTACCCCGATTGCGGTTGTGGATATGCAATGCCAGCCTGACTCCCCAGACCAGCACCAGCCCCGAGACCAGCAGACCCCGCAGTGGATAGATCCCGCCAGCCAGCAGCGAAACCGCCGCTGCCAGGATGAACCCCAATCCCCATGCCACATCGGCAATATCGTTGCGGCCGCGAATCTGGGCGGCGATGAACCAGGCAGTCATGTAACTCAGGATGGAGGCTGCGGTTATCACGAAAACTACAGTCATACTGTCCCCTTTTTCGCCGGAGTCACTGAAGAGGAGGTCAGCGCCGGCCACGCTGGCGGCGGAATCCTTTGATATAATGGAAGATAACACTAATAATTCCGGCGACAATCATCAGCTGTCCGGCATCATGATGCCACCCGCCGTCCTTTGGCGCAGCTACCAGTAACCCTCCGGAAATCATAAGCGCCGCTGCAATGATGGCACTATGGAGTAACCCGAGGTAGCGGGTAGCACTGCCGCCCAGAGCCTCCAGGGCTGGAGCCTGCAATCGGCCCAGATTGCCTTCGGCGATACGTCGCAGGACGCGGCGCGAGTCGCCTGGCGCATCAATCATCAACCGTTCCAGGTCGAATGCAAACTTGCCGGCTTTGTTCTTTATCCGTTCAATAGAAAAGTGATTCGAGGTCAAACGTGTGACCTCTGCGCGAAAGGCAGTTATGTAGTTATAGCTCGGATCAAGAAGGCGTATCATGGATTCCATGATAACGAAGGCGCGCGTCAGATAAAAAAAGTCACTCGGGTTGTGAACCCCGTGACGGCTGCCGGCGCGCAGGAGCAGGGTAAAGGCATCCCCGATTGAAACATCCGCCAGATTACTCCGGTGAATTTCATAAAGTACAGACTTTATATCAATTATCAGGGCTGCACGGTTGACTTTTTCGCTCCCGGTTGCCATTTCGAGATACGCTTCAGTGGCGGCTCGCGCATCGCGTTTGACGACCGCTGCGAGGAGGAGGGTCAGCGATTCACGCATCTGTTCGTCAAGCTCGCCCATCATCCCGAAATCGAGAAGGGAGAGCCGTCCGTCGGGAGTAATCAGCACATTGCCCGGATGCGGATCGGCGTGGAACAATCCATCCTCCAGGATCGTTTGCAACATAATCCTGACCAGGGTGTCGATCAACTGCGGTATTGCTTCCGGATGACTCTTTGCAAAGCTATCAATCCGTTGGCAGTCACAAAATTCAAGTGAAAGTACGGTTTTGCCGGAATACTCCGCCACGACATCGGGAATCCAGAGGTTGGTTATTTCCGCCAGTGCAGTGCGCATAAGCCTGATGGAATCGGCTTCGCGGCTGAAGTCGGTTTCTCTGTTGAGGCTGTTGGCAAATTCCTCCACCATAACAGGCAGATCCAGTGCCCGCAGCCGGGGGGAAATACTTTCTGCCAGCTTTACCAGGTAGGTGAGTGCCGCAACATCCGTGGAGATAAGCGTTGCCAGGCCGGGCCGCTGTACCTTCACTGCCACACGACGACCGTCCCGCGTGTGCGCTTCATGCACCTGGGCGATGGTAGCGGAGGCCAGCGGAGTTTCGTTGAAAGATGAGAACACGTCTGGCAGCGGAGTGCCGAACTCTGCCTCTACTATGGCTCGCACTACGTCAAAACCTAACAGCGGCAACCGGTCCTGCAATTTCTCCAGCTCATTTATATAGGAATCCGGCAGCAGGTCGCGCCGCATCGCCAGCACTTGCCCAAGCTTGAGGAAGGTCAGCCCCAATTCCTCGAAAGTTACCCGCACCTCTTTCGGCGTCGGCCAATGATTCTTGCCGCGCAGGGCTCTCAGGAACCCGTGTCGAGTCAGCACACGGATAATTTGCATCAGCCGCGGCCCTGATCGCAGCAGGCTGCTTTTCTCCAGGTCGATCATTACAGGTATATCTCCTCCCAAAAATCAGGCATTAACAAGCAACTGTCAAATAACACCTGCAACCCCCTCTGCAGCATTTTCCAGTGGTGTACGGTATGTCGGGTCATCCCTTTTCAAGGCTGCCTCCGAATTCATAGGTTCCGGAAAAACAGGTCACTAATGAACTGACCGTTTTTCAGTCGGTGAGCAATCGAATCTCTTACATTTGTTAAGGATATCACTATCCGGCTGTATTACTAGGAGGGAAAAACACAGGAGGCAAAAACACCTTCGAGAAAATTATCCAAAGCTACAGGACAACGATTTATGAGCTGAAATGATATTCCATGACATTCTGGAACCGGGTGACCAAGAGGATGCTGGCAACCTCTACCTGCAGCAGGGCGCAGCTGGGAGCGGCGGCAAAATCGGCCAGATAGGGATGTTTGGCCAGATAGAGGGCCAGGGCTACCTCCTTTGCCTCCCCCTGCAGCTCATCGGCTGAACCGAGGACTGTGGCAGCAGACGCCTGGCTGAAGTCGCCCGTGGTATTGTGGCGGTTATCGATCAGCAGCGATACCTGCCGGTTATTTTCCAGATTCGACCATTTGCG
>JANNLB010000123.1:0-14764 GCA_031396605.1 Geobacter sp.
CCGGGCTCCCAGACGACCTTCAGCTTCTGCCGCCCCTGCAGCGCCGCCCAGGTACTGTCGGCAATCACCGCAATCCCCCCCAGCGCCTGGAACCCATAAGGCGGCTGGGCCGCTTCGATCACGACCGTCCGCAGCACCCCCTTGACCTTGCGAGTTTCCTTGTCGTCGTATGATTTCAGCCTGCCGCCGAGGACCGGCGACCGTTCGATCGACGCGTACACCATCCCCGGCATTCGGGCATCGATACCGTAGATCCCTTTTCCGGTGCAGATGTCGGCCATGTCAACAATCGGTACCCCATGGCCGATGTAGCGGAACTCGGACGGCGTTTTGAAACGCAACTCCTCTTTGCCGGGCACGGGCTGCATTGCGGCCAAGGCTGCCAGTTTGCCGAAACCAAGAGTCCGGCCGCCGCTGTGCACGACCTGATGATTTTGCGCCCGGCACTCCGCAGGAGAGACACCCCATTTGGCGGCGGCCGCGCGTTCGAGCATGAGCCGCGCCGTTGCGCCCGCCTGGCGAAGGGGGAGATAGAAATCGCGGATCGATTTCGACCCGTCGGTATTCTGGTCTCCATACTTCGAATCGCCGAGCGCCTGCTCGATCCTGACCAGTTTCCAGTCGGCATCCAGTTCATCGGCCGCCACCATCGGCAGCGCGGTGCGGATCCCCGTCCCCATCTCGGAGCGATGGGCGATGATGATCACCGTGCCGTCCGGCTCTATCCCCAGGTAGACGCCGGGGGACCACTTCTGTGCCGCGGCCAGAGCATCGAGCGCTGTGCCGGGGAGGAACCTCGCGCAGAGGATCAGCGCCCCTGCCGAAAATGTTGTCTTGAGAAAACCGCGCCGGTTGACAAGCATCACGCTGCTCATGATTTCACCCCTGCTGCCAGTTTGATCCCCTGGCGGATGCGCTGATACGTCCCGCAGCGGCAGATATTGCCCTGCATGGCATTGTCGATCTCCCGGTCCGTCGGTTTCGGCGTTTTTTTAAGCAGCTCCGCCGCCTGCATGAGCTGGCCGCTCTGGCAGTAGCCGCACTGCGGCACGCTGCATACAGCCCAAGCCTTTTGCAGAGGATGATCGCCCTTGGCGCTCAATCCCTCGATGGTGACGACCTTCTTCCCCGCCACGTTCTTCATCGGCGTTATGCAGCTGCGCGCAGCCGCCCCGTCGATATGCACGGTGCAGGCACCGCAGATCCCCTTGCCGCAGCCGAATTTAGTGCCGGTCAACTGCAGTTTGTCGCGGAGATACCATATCAGCGGCATCTCGGGATCGCCGGAGTACGAGCGGGTGACACCATTTACTGTGAATGCCAACTTTTTCATAAGGTCCGCCTTTCTTGTTCGACTAGTCATTTTCTACATCAGCCCTTTGGAATGCCCAGTTCCTCTTTCTCTTGCTTCTTTCAGTACTGCACAATAATTTGACCTATGACTTGATTGCGGCAAAGTTCAATTATTGCACAAAACGGGCAAATCGCAAACGGAACGTGGATTGAATTATCGGAATATATTGTTTCCAGCTCCAATAAAAAAACGGGTTAGACAACTGTCTAACCCGTTTTTCACTTCATCGGCTTCGCCTCGCCTATTTTTGGCATTCCTCGCACTTTACCGGGCCTTTTTCGTTCAAGTCGTGGCATGATATGCACATGGAGTGCGCCACCTCTTTGCCCCAGCCGGTGATTTTATTCAACCAAAGCTGCGGCATCCTTGCGAATCAGCTCGATAATCCTGACATATAAATCATCGCCATCCTTACCGGTCACCTTTTGTTTGTCGACGACGGCCACCGGCTGTTCACGGCAGATGCTGCATTGCTTGACGCAGCTCTTCACTTTTATGTTCAGATCCGGAAACTCCTCTTCCAGTCGCCTTATCACTTTGCCTTTGCCTTTGTTATGTTCGCAGAAACGGATTTTCAACGGCATCTATCACACCGCCAGGGGAGAACCGGCCGGGGCAACAAAGACGCGTTGTCCCATTTCTCCGTCGATCATCAAAATACCGTACCCATTGTCTCCAACCATTTTGAGTTTGGCAATCAGATCGCGATCATTATTTTCTTCTTCGATCTGCTCGGTTACAAACCATTGCAGGAAAATCTGGGTGGCATGGTCTTTCTCCTGAACGGCCTGTTCGCTCAGGTCGTTGATGCACGAGGTAATCAGCTGCTCGTGGGCGAGGGTTTTCTGCACCATATCGAGCAGAGATTTATATTTGTTCGGCACTGCCTTGCCGGCCGGCATTGAGATGACGACCCCCTGTTCGGCCAGATAAGTGTAAAATTTCATGAAGTGAATCATCTCTTCGCGATACTGCACAAAGAACCAGTTTGCGGCCCCTTTCAGCCCCAGTTCATTGGCGCAGGACGACATGACTAGGTACAGGTGAGCGGAGAAAAGTTCAAAATTCATATGAGTGTTAAGCGAGTCGGACATTTTTTTGCTGATCATGGCAGTACTCCTCCCGGTTATTTTCTTACACTATAACTCAAATCCGGACTATTTCAATTATGCATCGCCTTGCGACGTGACAGCAGCAGCGCAGCAGAGATGCCCGCAATGAACATCGGCAGGCTGAGCAACTGCCCCATTGAAAACAACCCGAAGAAAAGCCCGATCTGGGCGTCAGGCTGACGAAAAAATTCGACGGCGAAACGGAACAGTCCATAACCGGCAATGGAAGCACAGGTTGTTACGCCGTTCACCTGCGTGTTTTTAGAGACAAAGCGCACGATAAAAAACAGCACAAGCCCTTCCAGAAAGGCTTCGTAGAGCTGCGACGGGTGACGAGGATTCCCGTCACTGCCGGGAAATATAATCCCCCATGCTACATCAGTTGTTCTGCCGTATAACTCTCCGTTTATGAAGTTGCCGATTCTTCCCAGCCCCAAACCGACCGGTGCGCAGAGCGCCGCCATGTCAGTCAGTGCAAGAAACGGAATCTTTTTCCGGCGTGCGTAGAGCAGAAATGCCAGCATTACGCCCAAAAAACCGCCATGAAAAGACATGCCCCCTTCCCAGACGGCAAAGAGTTTGAGCGGATTGGTCAGATAAAAGCCGAGGTTGTAGAACAGAATATAACCGGCGCGCCCCCCCAGCACCACTCCCATGGCACCGTAAAAAACCAGATCGGCAACGTCGTCTTTTGTCAGGGGCAGTTTTTTGCGAGTGGCTTCGGAGCGGATAATGAAATAGGTGGCGATGAAGGAGAGGACGTACATCAGCCCGTACCAGCGGAACTGGAGCGGGCCGATGCTCAGGAACACAGGATCGATGTGAGGAAATTGCATAAAGGATTACGGACCCTCTCTGTCAGACTCCGCAGCCGCAATTGCGGGAGCAGGCGCCGTTTCTCATTTTGAGAGCTTTAATAAAAGAGGCATCGGTAGCGGACTGAAGTTCATCGATAACAGGACCAGGCACCGGAGAATCAAGAGACAGGATAACCATTGCCTCACCTTTCTTTACACTGCGGCCAAGGTTCATTGAGGCGATGTTGATATCATGCTGCCCCATTATGGTTCCGATTCTGCCGATCATGCCGGGGCGGTCTTCATAGTTCAGCAGCAGCATATGCTCGTCCGGGGCGAAGTCCATGGTGTAGTCGCGCAGGCGGACGATGCGCGGCTGGCCCTCAAAAAGGGTGCCGGCAATCAGCCGCCGTTTTCCCTGCCCTTCAAGGGTAAGGGTGATGACATTGGAGAAGCCGTCGGACTGGGTTGATTTGGTCTCCTCAACGACAATTCCCATCTGATCGGCAATCAGGGTGGCGTTGACCATGTTGACGTCCTGGTCGACTTTGCGATTCAGCAGCGCCGAAAGTCCGCATACAGCCAGCGGCGAACAATCATAATGAGCAATCGCACCGCTGAAGCCGAAGGTGACCTTTTCAAGGTTTGTGTCGACCAGTTGCACGCCGAAATCGCAGATGACACTCATCAAATTGAGGAACGGCCGCATCTGATCCATCAGCGCCATGTCAAAGCGGGGGATGTTGACCGCGTTTTCAAGCGGCTTGTCATCAAGATAGTTGATGATTTCCTGAGATACGTCAATGGCAACATTTATCTGAGCCTCAAAAGTATTGGCTCCCAGATGCGGAGTGACCACCATGTTTTTGTGAGCGATCAGCCGGGTGAGAGTATCGGTAGCAGGGGGCTCTTCGCTCCAGACATCGAACGCTCCGCCGAGCACTTTACCCGAGTTTAAATTATCAAGCATCGCCTGTTCTTCGATAATTCCTCCACGAGCCACATTGAGGACGATGACGCCGCTTTTCATCAAGCCGAACTCGCGAGCTCCGATCATCCCTTTTGTCTCTTCATTGAGAGGGGTGTGAACAGTGATAATGTCGCAGTTTTTATAAATTTCATCATGAGACACCAGCTTGACACCCAGGTCATGGGCGCGTTTGACGGAAATATACGGGTCACAGGCCAGCACCTCGCATTCAAAGGCTTTCAGGCGTGCGGCAACCCGGCCGCCGACTTTACCGATGCCGATGACTCCTGCTATTTTGCCTTTCAGTTCGATTCCGGTAAAGGGAGCCCGTTTCCATTCTCCTGATTTGAGGCTGTTATTGGCGACAGGGACGTTGCGACAGAATGAAAGCAGCAGCGCCAGGGTATGTTCTGCGGCACTATTGGTGTTGCCGAACGGGGCGTTGACAACGATCACCCCTTTCGAGCTGGCATAGTCTACATCGACATTGTCGATGCCGACGCCCGCCCGGGCGACCATTTTCAAACGGGTGGCCGCATCCAGAAGCGCTTTGTCAACAGTAGTGCCGCTGCGGGTTATGATGACTTCATAGTCGCCAATGACGGCCAGCAACTCCTCTTTTTTCAGGCCAAGCCTGACGTCCAGCTGAATGCGGGGCTCCTGGGTCAGGAGCGCCAAACCCTCCGCCGAAACTTCATCAGTTACAATTATCTTCATGTCCGGATCTCCAAGGGCTATGGAATTTTGACTTCACACAATAGCCTTGCAGGAAAAAAAATGCAAGCATGGCGGCCGTAAATAGTGGTATACCGTTGAGCCATGAAGCCATTTAACATCGTTCTCATCGAACCTGAAATCCCTCCGAACACCGGCAATATTGCTCGTTTGTGTGCTGCTACCGGAACTGTCCTGCATCTGGTCGGACAGCTCGGGTTCTCCCTCGATGACCGGTATCTCAAGCGGGCAGGTCTTGACTACTGGGAATTTGTTTCTCTCAAACTGTGGCCCGATCTGGAAACACTACAGGCAGCAGCATCGGGTTGTCGTTTTTTCTATCTGAGCACCAAGGTCAAGCGGAGCTATCTGGAGGCCGGTTTTCAGCCGGGTGATTACATCGTCTTCGGCAAGGAGACCAGAGGATTGCCGGAAGAGCTCCTCTGCGCCAACCCGGCAACTTCATTCACCATTCCAATGCCGTCTGAAAAGGTGCGCAGCCTCAACCTTTCAACTTCGGCCGGCATCGTGCTGTATGAAGCCTTGCGCCAATGCGGGGGGCTTTCTTCGTAATGCTGGCCAGGGCGGTCATCTGGATGAATCTGGCGCTAGTTTTCTACACCTGGGCTGTTTTCAGCGGCCGCAGACAGGGACTTCACCCGAAGCACCTGGCTATTTTCGGGATTGGTCTTGCATGCGATTTTCTGGGTACCAGCGAGATGAACATGGTCGCCCTGAAGTACGGCAAAGCGCCGGAATGGCATAATGTTACCGGTATCGCCTCATTGGCGGGAATGGGATTCCATTTCCTGCTGGCGTTGACAGCGTCACTGCTGCATCGCGCGGAAGCGGTCAACGTACTTTTTCATCGGGTCAGTCTGACGATCTACAGCTGCTGGCTGCTAGCGTTTGTCAGCGGTGCTGTTTCCGGTATGATGCGGATGAAAGGATGAATCTGATGCTAACCCATCCCTTTTTTACGGAGTCAGCGGCCACATCAGCGAGATGGAGAGCGGCAAGCGGATCATTGGCAAGGAAACCGCTAAAAAGCTGGGAACAGCGTTGCACTGCGATTACCGGACGTTGTAGATTGGACAAGTAAGGACGCTTGTGCAGGACCCTGTACCCCATATTGACAGACGATATCAATATTGATACTATAATCCATATGCCAACACTGACTGACATTATTGAGGAAATGCGTAATAACCCTCCAGGGACCAGGTTTGCCGACCTCTGTAAGGTATGCGACAACTTTTTCGGTCAAGCCAGGCAGACAAGCGGAAGTCATCGGGTGTACAAAACACCGTGGATTGGTGACCCGAGGGTAAACGTCCAGAACGACAAGGGCAAGGCAAAAGCGTATCAGGTCAGGCAAGTACTCAAAGCAATCGAACGGATGGAGATCGAACATGGCACAGAAAAAAGATAATAATGACAAGTTCACCTATCGAATTACCTGGTCGGAAGATGACGCCGAATACGTTGGACTTTGCGCGGAGTTTCCAAGTCTCAGCTGGCTTGCACAATCGCCGGAAGCTGCCCTGAAAGGCGTGAGTAAACTTGTAAATGAGGTTGTTGCTGACATGCAAAATAACGGTGAAACTATTCCTGAACCACTCGCGACAAAGCATTTCAGCGGAAAGTTCATGATTCGCGTTCCTCCTGAAGTACATCGACAACTGACAATTCAGGCTGTCGAAGCTGGGGTGAGCCTCAACCGGTTGGCAAGCGCAAAGCTCAGCCATTAAAGTGACAGAGAAGGGATAAGCCAAATGGCACACCCATACCTGACTGCCGCCATACCCGGTATCGGCGGAACGATCAAGGAATCTCCCGATGACTTTCTGGTTGAGGAGATCCCCTCCTATCTCCCGTGCGGAACCGGCGAACATTGCTACCTGACGATCGAGAAACGGGGCATCACGACCCTGGAGGCGATCAGCCGCATCGCAGACGCCCTGAAGGTTCCGGAGCGCGATATTGGCTATGCCGGCATGAAGGATGCCGTCGGCATTACCCGCCAGTCGATTTCTATTCAGTGGCTTGCTCCCTCGAGGGCGCTCGCCCTGGAACTGGATGGCGTCAGAGTTGTTTCGGCGGAACGACATTCCAACAAACTGAAAGTGGGGCATCTCAAGGGGAATAGTTTTCGTGCCGTCATTCGAGGTGTTTCCGGCGGTGCCTCACTGCTGGTCCCGGCAATTCTGGCGGTGCTGGGGAAACGTGGAGTGCCTAACTATTTCGGCTATCAGCGCTATGGCGCTCAGGGGAATTCGCATCTGATAGGTTCGGCCATGTTGCGGCGAGAGTGGCGAGACTGTGTGGATCGGCTGATTGGTGACCCGGATGCAGTCCGGGATGAGGGGTGGTCTGCCGCAATCAGCGCCTATCAGCAGGGGGATGTGGATGAAGCGCTTCGGCTTTTCCCGCGTCACTGCCGCAACGAGCGTGAAGTGCTGCGGCGGCTGTCTTCCCGGCCGGAGGAATATGAAAAAGCATTTTCCGCTCTGCATCCTCGTATGAAAAAGCTGTATCTTTCGGCTGTTCAATCTTTTCTGTTCGATCAGACTGTTGCCAGAAGGATTGAGCGCATTGACGAAGTTATGACCGGCGACCTGGCCTGCAAACATTTCAATGGCGCCTGTTTTCTGGTTGAAGATGTTGTGGCGGAGCAGGGGAGGGCTGCCGCGTTCGAAATATCGGCCAGCGGACCGATGTTCGGATGCAAGATGAAACGCCCCGAAGGTGCGGTGCGGGAGCTTGAACGTGAAATTCTGGAGCAGGCGGGGATGGATCTGCCCCTTTTTGACCTGCCGGGTGGTCTGCGTATGGAAGGTGAACGGAGGCCGCTGCGAGTCCCCCCCGGAGATCTTTCCTGGAGCGCTACCGGAGGCTCCGTGACGGTGGAGTTTACTCTGCCGAAAGGGTCGTATGCAACATCGCTGCTTCGGGAAGTTACCAAAACGTTCTGAACAGCATTCCCCATAAAAAAACCGGCTTCATGCCGGTTTTTTTTATCTCTATGGGACCTTCCGTTTATTTCCTGACAAAATCAGCTTTTGCGAACGAATAGTGGAAATTCATATGGTCGGTGTAGGTGCCGTTCAGTATGCCGACAACATCCTCGGTAAACACCAGCTCTTCATCGGTCGGGATGACGAAAACCTTGACCGGTGAGTCGTCGGTAGTGATCAGGGATTCCCTTTTGCGTGTCATTGCGCCCTTGTTCCTCTCACGGTCGAGGATGATGCCGATATGATCAAGTCCTTCAATCGCTTTTTCCCTGATGGCAGCGCCCATTTCTCCGACACCGGCGGTGAATACTACCGCGTCAAGCTTGCCGACCGCAGCCATATAAGCGCCGATGTATTTTTTTAGGCGGTACGCCTCAATGTCCAGCGACAGTTGACAGCGTTTATCTCCGGCATTGGCGTGTTCGATGACGTCACGACGGTCGGTAAAGCGGCCGGTAATGCCCATTACACCGCTTTTTTTGTTGAGGATGCTGTCAATCTCCCTGGCTGAAAGGTTGTCTTTTTGCATCATGAATGCGGGGATTGCCGGGTCGATGTCGCCGCAGCGGGTTCCCATGACCGCTCCTTCGAGCGGAGTGAGCCCCATGGTGGTGTCGACTGAAACGCCATTTTTAATGGCGCAATGCGACACTCCGTTACCGATATGCATGGTGACGATGTTGGTGTCTTTGGGATCCTTGCCGAGCAGAACGGCAGCGCGCTTGGACACATACAGGTGCGAAGTGCCGTGGAAGCCGTAGCGGCGCACCTGGTGCTTTTCGTACCATTCGTACGGGAGAGGGTAGATGTAGGCATGCTCGGGCATAGTTTGATGAAAAGCGGTATCGAAAATTGCTATTTGCGGAACAGTCGGCATCAGGGCCTGTGCGGCCTCTATACCCTCTATGTTAGGCGGGTTGTGGAGCGGCGCCAGGTGCTGTACCTCCTTGACCGCGTTCAGCACATTGTCGTCGATCATGACGGAACAGGTGAACTTTTCGCCGCCGTGCACGACCCGGTGACCAACCGCGGAGATCTCGCCGACGCTCTTCAGAACACCATGGATCGGGTCTGTAACCGTTTTGATGAGCAGATCGATCGCTTCCTGATGATTGGCACAGTCCTGTTCATGATGATAGTTTTCGCAGCCGGGAACTTCATGTATTATGTAAGAGCCGCCAATAATAACGCGTTCTACCATCCCCTTGGCGACGACCGCCATTTTCTGCCAATCGTAAAGCTGATATTTTACTGATGAGCTGCCGCAGTTTAATGCCATAATAATCATGTGTGGCCCCTTCAAAAAAACGGAAAATTTGTTATATTATTGATGCCCTCGCAATTTGTCATTCCCGCAGCGATTTTGAGCGGGAATCTGGTTTGTAACTGCCTGAAAAACCGTATCCCCGATAGAGTCATTCGGGGATGACAGATAGAATTTGCGACTGCATCATTATTAGTAAAAAAATAACACCGAAACTAAAATAACTAGCTGTAATAAAACTGTTTTTGATATATACACGGAACGCGAAATGAATTCAACAAAATATGTGCGGAGGGATTTGCAGAGGTGTCGATTTCTTTGCTGGACATTTAAAAATCGGTATAGTAGATTGAGTTTTGCTTTCCGTCAGGCGAGCTAATCTAACAAGGAGGTGAAATCGTGTCCCATACCATTACTGATGATTGCACAAATTGTGCCGCATGTGAGGATTCCTGTCCTGTTAACGCTATCAGCGAACAGGGCTCAAAGCGTGTTATCGACGCCGATACCTGCATCGACTGCGGAGCGTGTGTAGATACCTGCCCCGTAAACGCTATCCATGCCTAGCCCCGATAAATGGGATAAGTGAGTCAACGAAGTTATTTTCTATTAGAACCAGATGCAGAAAATAACTTCTAACTCACTAATTGACATTGATCGCAATGTAACAAAAAAGCCCGTGGCAGCACGGGCTTTTTTGTTGACTGTTGATCCGCCTGTCAAGACGTTTTTACTTTCGGCAGATAGCGTTCTTTCTCGCTGTAGATGCAGCCGCAATACTGCTGGCGGTACAGTCCCGACTCCTTTGAAAGCCTGATTCCTTCCTGCCAGCCTGAACGATAATCCTGATAATAAAAGGGCACCTCGAATTCACTCCCGAACAGTTCTCCCAAAGCCCGTATTTCGTCATGTTTCTGGTATCTGCTGTAGAGCAGCGATGCGGTAAAGGCATCAAAGCCCCCCCCGGAAGCCGCCTCCGCAGTTGCCCGAAGTCGCGATGAATAACAATAGCCGCAGCGTTTATCCGGTTCGGCGGCAACGTGAGCCAGAAAACTTTCCAGGTCGTAGTCGTCGCGAAGTATCAGCGGCATATCTTTTTGTTCTGCCAGCTGAACTACGGCATCCCGTCGTCTGACATATTCCTGGTAGGGATGAATGTTATGGTTATAGAAAAATCCGGTCACATGATGACCGGCTGCCCGCAACTGCTGCAGCGGGAAAATAGCGCAGGGGCCGCAGCATATGTGGAGCAGAATGCGCATTACAGGTTACCCAGCAGATGTCCCATCTTTTCGCGTTTGGTCTCAAGATAGTCCCGGTTGGCGTCAGTCGGTTCCGCCTCTATTGAGACCCGCTCGACAATATCAATTCCGTACCCTTGCAGTCCGATCAGTTTTTTCGGGTTATTGGTCAGCAGGCGAATCTTGGTGATGCCAAGTGAAAGCAGAATCTGGGCGCCGATCCCGTACTCGCGCAGATCTGCCTTGAAGCCCAACTCCAGATTTGCTTCCACAGTGTCACGTCCGTTATCCTGCAGTTCATACGCTTTCAGCTTGTTGACCAGTCCGATGCCGCGCCCTTCCTGACGCATGTACAGGATTACTCCGCACCCTTCCGCTGCGATCTGCTCCATGGCGTGATGCAGCTGTTCACCACAGTCACAGCGCTGACTTCCGAGTACATCTCCGGTCAGGCATTCCGAATGAACCCTGACCAGTACCGGATAATCTTTTTTCAGATCCCCTTTTACCAGGGCGATATGTTCAAGTTTGTCGATATCGTTTTCAAAACCGATTGCTCGCCATTCACCACCGAACGAAGAGGGGAGGCGCGCTTCGGCAACGGTGCGCACCAGTCGTTCGTTTTTGAGGCGGTAGGCCACCAGATCGGCGATCGTACAGATTTTAATGCCGTGCTCTTTCGCAAAAACCTTCAACTCCGGCATCCGGGCCATTGTGCCGTCATCGTTCATGATTTCGCAGATAACTCCGGCCGGTTTCAGGCCGGCAAGCCGGGCCAGATCGACGGAACCCTCGGTCTGTCCCAGACGTACGAGCACTCCGCCTTTGCGGGCTCTGAGCGGAAATATATGGCCGGGGCTGACCAGATCCTTGGCACCGGCGCCGTCGGAAACGGCGGTTACAATTGTAAGTGCCCGGTCGGCCGCCGAGATACCGGTGGTCACGCCATGCTTGGCCTCGATTGATACGGTAAATGCGGTTTCAAAAGGGGAAGTGTTATCGCGCACCATCGGCCGCAGTCCCAGTTCATCGCATTTCTCGGACGTCAGCGTCAGGCAGATCAGGCCGCGACCATGTTTTGCCATAAAATTGATGTTCTCTGCCGTGGCCGCCTCGGCTGCCAGGGTCAGGTCCCCCTCGTTTTCACGATCCTCATCATCCACCAGAATGACCATTCTGCCCTGGCGGATGTCTTCAATTGCCTCTTCAATAGTAGCTACGGACATGATTCACCTTTCCTTTTTATATAAAGCCATTTTCTGCGAGCGTTTTCATACTCAGGCTGTTTCCCGTCTTCCAGGGGGATGTCAGACGCTCCACATATTTTCCTATGATATCGGTTTCAATGTTGACCCGGTCGCCGGTCCTGAGCTGGCCGAGCGTAGTGTTTGCATACGTATGCGGTATGATGTTCACCATAAAACCATCCTGAGAGACTGCATTGACGGTCAGACTGATGCCGTCGATCGTTACTGAACCCTTTTCCACCAGATACCGGGCATGTTCAGGCGGCAGAGTGAACTGCAACTGATGATTACCGGAACGGTTTTCAGAACGGTTCAGCTGACCTGAGCAGTCGACGTGCCCGCTGACGATATGTCCTCCCAGGCGGTCACCCAGCCTGAGTGCCCGCTCCAGGTTGACACGGCTGCCGGCGGAGAGTTTCCCGACCGTTGTTCGTGAAAGGCTCTCGGGAGAAACGTCGAAGGTCAGGGTGTTGAGGCCGCGTGCGGTAACGGTCAGGCAGGCGCCGTTGACGGCAACGGAATCACCGATGGCGATATCTTTTGTCGGCAGAGAAGTCTCCACTACCAGTATTCCCGCTTCCCGCTGACGGAGAAAAGAGGCCACGCGGCCGGTGTCTTCAATCAATCCAGTAAACATACATTCTCCGGGCGCGTGGTAACCATAATGTCGGTGCCAACGCGCCGTATGCCGAGATCCCGAAATTTGATGGAGCGGGCCATGTCCGTGATGCCGGTAAATGTAAATGGTGAAAGTCCGTCACTGCCGACCACCTGAGGCGCATAGAAAAACACACACCGGTCAATCAACCCCTGTCTGAGGGCTTCCCCGGCCAGGCGGCTTCCCCCTTCCAGCAGAAGAGAACGGATGCCGAGTTTACCCAGTTTGCTCCAGAGGTCATGTAGATCTACTTTGCCGTTTTCCGAACGGCACACCAACAGTATAACACCGCTTTTCAGG
Organism: Geobacter sp.; assembly: GCA_031396605.1. Taxonomy (GTDB): domain Bacteria; phylum Desulfobacterota; class Desulfuromonadia; order Geobacterales; family Pseudopelobacteraceae; genus JACRCG01. The sequence continues at coordinate 12,675 of JANNLB010000123.1, forward strand.
TAGCGATCATGAACTTCAGGATCCGACTCTGTCGTCGCAATTATCGTTCCCGGCGCTAATACACCCTGTAACACCGCGGCGCTCTCCGGTGTGCGGAGTTGACTGTCAACAATTATTCTGCGCGGATTGCGTCCCTTGACATGACGTACCGTCAGCCGGGGATTGTCTGCCAGAATCGTGTCAACGCCGACCATGATTGCATCGCTTTCAGCCCTCATCCGATGAACAACTCTGCGCGATGCCTCACAACTGATCCAGCGGGATTCGCCGGTGACCGTTGCTGTCTTACCATCCAGAGTCATGGCGCATTTATACGTAACGAACGGATGTCCGGTTGTTATCTGTTTGATGAAGGGGCGATTAATCGCCCGGCACTCCTCCTCCAGTACCCCGGAAACGGTTTCTATCCCGGCCTGCTGCAAAGACAGCATGCCGCCGCCATTGACCAGCGAATTCGGGTCGCGCATTCCTGCGATAACACGTCTGACACCCGCCCTGATGAGTGCCTCACTGCAGGGGGGCGTTTTGCCGGTGTGGCAGCAGGGCTCAAGAGTTACATACACATCGGAGCCCCTGGCTGCGGCGCCTGCAGCCGTCAAGGCATGTATCTCGGCGTGAGGCCCGCCTGCCTTCCTGTGCCACCCTTCACCGATAACAGCGCCATTTTTTACAATGACGCAGCCTACCGCCGGATTCGGATCTGTTTTTCCGATCCCCTTTTTTGCCAGCGTTAAGGCACGCTTCATATACCTGATGTCGGTGGAGGTCATTTTTTCAGCAGCTCCTGCAGCTCCTGCATGAATTCACCGATATCTCTGAATGAGCGATAGACCGAGGCAAAACGAACGTACGCGACTTCATCCATGCCGTGCAGCTCGTTCATGACCCATTCGCCGATGGTCGTAGTTGATATTTCCCGCTCGGTCGATTCCTGCAGCCGTGTTTCGAGCCGGTCAACCAGCAGTTCGATATCGGCCTTGGAGATCGGCCTCTTTTCGCATGCCTTGACAATGCCGTTGATGATCTTCATGCGGTCAAACTGTTCGCGGCGCCCATCCTTTTTGCAGACCTGCGGCAGAATCTCTTCGATTCGTTCGTGGGTAGTAAAACGCTTGGAACATTGTTCACACTCACGGCGCCGGCGAATGGCAGATCCCCCCTTGTCAGGGCGTGAATCAACAACTTTGCTGTCCATATTATTGCAGAAGGGACATTTCATGCGGTTTCACCACTGCCTGTCGCGGTAAAATGAACCACTAGTATGGCTGCCTCGGCTATCATTTCGCGGGCAAGTTCATCGGCATACCCTTCGCCGTATATCACCGTAGTTATACCGGCGTTGATAATCATTTTTGTGCAGATAATACAGGGCATGGTGGTGCAGTACAGGGTTGCGCCATCAATGCTGGTACCATGTTTGGCGGCCTGGATGATGGCGTTCTGCTCGGCGTGCAGTCCCCGGCAGAGTTCATGACGTTCGCCGGAAGGGACATTGAGACGTTCGCGCAGGCAGCCTGCCGCATCGCAGTGGCTGATTCCGGACGGTACTCCGTTGTAGCCGGTGGCCAGAATATTGCGATCCTTGACCAGTAATGCCCCTACGTGCCGCCGCAGACATGACGAGCGGGTTGCTACCAGGCGGGTGATGTCCATGAAATACTGATCCCAGGATGGGCGTTGCATGTCGGGGGGGTTCCTTCCTTCTGCTGAATATGAAAGGTAAGGTACCTTACTCTGCAGGTCAGGTCAATATTGTTACCGGTTTTTACAATATAAACTACAGTCCGGCGGTGAATGTGAACCAGTTATGCCGCCGCAGATGACTGACGCTGAAGTGCTGAATTTGTGCGGTTAGTGACAATTATCATCGGATCTGCTACCATCACCGCCATCTTATTCCAATTCCAGATCAAGGATGAAATCAAGGCGGCGAGGATTGAGGCGACGAAGGCGTGCAACTCGTACGTTGAGGAGCCGAAGACGAGCCAACGAAGATAGCGCCTTGATCTGGAATAGGTATTACTACTGAAGGAGCTTTCGATGAAAAACAGTATCATATGTCTTGCAGTATTGCTTTACTTGTCCGCTTC
>JANNLB010000179.1:0-17911 GCA_031396605.1 Geobacter sp.
CCATTGTGTGCGATCGAAATTTCGCCGGGAGTGGGATTGATGTTGCCGCCGAGCAAACCAGCGTCGCTGGCAGTATGATGTGGCGCGCGAAACGGTCTCCGCGTGACGAGGGCCTGCCCGCCTTTGAGCAAGCCGACGATACTGTGAATTTTCGTCGTCTCCAGCGCCTCGTCGAGTGTGAGCGGCGGAAGAATCGTGGCGAGCCGAGCCTGCCCGATCGTTCCGTGGCAGCCCGGCCATCTTTATTCAAGATCCGCGGCTTTCCGCCCCCCCTTTGCAGGAGGTTTGGCGTTTCATGAACAATTACATTAATTTTCCCATGAGTGGATGCTCAATTTACCACCGTAAATAGTAAAGTCAAGTAAATAAAACCCCATTCTACGACGCCCAGTTATTCGCAAACAATAGAGGCTCTTGCAAAAGTATCTGTCATCCCCGAACGCCTTTATCGGGGATATGGTTTTTCAGACAGTTACAACCGGATTCCCGATCAGAAACGCTTCGGGAATGACAGTTTTTAGAGTTTTGCGAGAGGCTCAATAAACAGCCGGTCAAACACATCCCGGATTTTGCCTGTCATTTCTTCATAATCACAGATCAGGGCGACCCCCGGATTTTTCAGTTTGGGATCATACCCCATACGGCGCGCCAGCTTGTTCAGGTAAATTTTCGTGCCGGAGAGATCGTTGACCGAGTAGTCATGGATAATCCGGAGACGGTTTTCGAGTTTGCGCAGAAATTTGTATCCGGCCAGGAGCGTGTGAGCGCCGCCATCGGGCAGCAGTCCCAGCGTATTGATTTCCTTGAGTGCAACGACTGTATTGGGAGTACGCAGTTCGGGAGAGCGACACCCTTCCCGCAACTGCAAATATTGGACAGTAAACTCCACATCCACCATCCCTCCCCGGCCGGTTTTGATGTTGTAGCTGCCGTCCGTCTCCCGGGCCAGTTCGTTTTCCATACGCATCCTCAGGCGGTAGATCTCCTGACGTCCCTCGTCGTCTATGGTCGCGCCATAAATCGTGTGGCGGATGATATCATGCAACTGGCCGGCCAGTACTCCATCGCCGAACACCACGCGGGCCTTTGTGAGCGCCTGCCGCTCCCAGATCTGGGCCTCCTTGCGGTGGTAGTCGAGAAATGACTCCAGCGAGGTCACGAGCGGGCCGGCATTTCCGGACGGCCGCAGGCGGGTGTCGATCTTGTAGACATACCCTTCGCGGGTCTGCATGGTCAGGATCGAAATGATCTTCTGGGCAAGCTTGGCAAAATATTCGTGGTTGGAAATCTGCTTTTCACCGTCCGTCATCCCCTGATGATCGTAGACAAAGATGATGTCCAGATCGGAGTGGTAGTTGAGTTCGCCCCCCCCCAGTTTTCCCATGGCGATGATCGCCAGATGTGCGACGGTTCTATCCTCCTCATGCTGACAGGTTGGCTGACCAAACCGCTGCAACTCGGTTCCGGCCAGATGGAACGCCGCTGCCAGGCAGACCTCTCCGAGCAGGCTGAGCTGCGCGGTGACTTCCCCTTGCAGCAGGCGGCCATGGATATCATTCAGGCCGATGCGCAGAAATTCCTCGGTGCGGTAACGACGCAGAATATTCAGGTGATCTTCGAAATAGTCACTCTGTTCAAGCAGTGTCTCCAGCTCTTCACTCATTGTTTCTTTTGATTTTACAGCGGATGAACCGGTCCGGACAACCAGGCTGTCAAGCAGTTCCGGATGGCTGATCAAGATCTTGGAGAGGAATTCGGACATGCCGAACAGCGACACCAGCAACTTGATCGTGGCACGGTTTTCTGCCAGCAGGGCGTAATAGGATGAGCGGGTGGCGACAACCGCCATGAATCGTTCCAGATTGGTCAGCGCCATGTCGGGATCGGGTGATTCAAAAATCTCCTGAATCATGAGCGGCGCGATCTTTTCCAGTATACGGCGGCTCCGTTCAGCCAGATTGCTTTTTATCGGACCCTTCCGCAGCGATATCAGGTTGTCATACGCCCGGTCGACATCTTCAAAATGGCGCTCCGCCAGCAGATCCTTGACCAGATCTGAATCGGCCTTGGGATCGAGAAGAAACAGAACCTGCGGATGAACCTCCTGCTCCGGTTTCTGCTCGCCCGAATGAAACAGGGTGCCGTAGATGAAGGAAACGTAGCCTCGATGCTCTTCCAGCACTTCACGAAAACGCTCCAATCCATTGGCGCGCAGATAACCGCTCCGCCGCGCCAGCGCCAGCATCTCCTCCTCTTTGGCCGGCAGGTTGTGCGTCTGACGTTCCTGCACTACTTGAATCCGGTGCTCGACCGAACGGAGAAAACGGTACGCCTCCCGCAGTTTGCGGTAGTCATCCTCACCCAGCAATTGTGCCGCCAGCAGCGCGTCAAGGGCGCGGAGCGAGTTGCGTTCCCGCAGCTTCGGGTTTTTACCGGCATACACCAGCTGCAGGGCCTGAATGAAAAACTCGATTTCCCGGATCCCCCCCCGACCGAGCTTGAGATTGATCTCACCCTCGCGGGAACGGGCCAGCGAAGCATCAATTTTCTGCTTCATCTGCTTCATATCCTCGATCAGGTTGTAATCGAGATATTTACGGTAGATAAACGGCTGCAGGGTTTTGAGCAACTGTTCACCAAGCGCCAGAGAGCCGGCCACCGGGCGGGCCTTCAACATAGCGGTACGCTCCCAGGACTGTCCCCAGGATTCATAGTAGACTTCTGCCGAGCGGATTGAAATCGCCATGTCGCCCGATTTGCCTTCCGGCCGGAGGCCGACATCCACCCGGAATACGAAGCCGTCCTCCGTCACCTGCGACAGTGCTTTGCTGATCATCTCCGCCAGCTTGTTGAAAAAGACATGCAGCGAGACCACCCCTTTTCTCCCTCCGGTACCGGCCGTCTCACCCTTATCCGATTCATAGAAGTAGACGATGTCGATATCGGATGAGAAATTAAGCTCCCGCCCGCCCAGTTTGCCCATGCCGATCACGGTCATCTCCGCCTCACGCGCATCAGACGTCTCTTCCGTCATCAACGGAGTACCATGGTCCCGTATCAGACAGCGCCGACAGACCTGATAGGCGACCTGCAGCGTTGACGAGCCCAAGTCGGCCAGTTCACCCATAACCTCTTCGAGCGGGGCCAGACCATTCAGGTCGCGCGCGGCAATACGCACGATTTCACGACGTTTGAAACAGCGTAGCGCTCTCTGCAGCGCAGTGAAATCGGTCGTTTCATCCACAGTTGCCAGCACAGCGGCCTGCATCTCTTCGGTAGAGCGGGCGAGATCGATGCCGTTTTCCAGAAAAAGCCAGCGGAGGATGTCGGGGGATTTGTACATCAGGTTCACCAGAAAAGGTGAAGAACCGCAAAGCAGGATACATTGAGCAAGACGTTTCCGGCGTTCCGCCAATTCGGACAGGGTTTCAGGGGATACGATTCCGACCAGCCGTTCGAAGGAGTTCAACGCTTGGTCGGGTGAGGGGGTCATAAGCGCATAGACGATAATGCGGTGCAGCGTCTCAATGGTGAATAAATGCCGGAGCAGAAGGACATTATCGGCACTCCGGCCACCATGCTGGAACCCGTGCGACTCCAGTGATGCGGCCAGTTCCAGCGGTTTTCGGACAGGGTCGGAGAGAGCAATAATTCGCCTGAACTCCTGGGAGAAACGTTCTATATGCATCTCAGATACCTGCGACCCTGCGCAAGCCGCTCCGGTAGTCTTCTTTCACGATGCCGTTTTCGGTGATTATGGCAGTTATGTAGCGGGCCGGCGTGACATCGAACGACGGGTTGCGCACCCGGACCCCTTCCGGCGCAATTGCAACCCCCTTGATGTGGGTTACTTCACTGAACGGACGCTCCTCGATCGGAATCTTGCTGCCGTCAGAGAGGGTCAGATCGAGGGTTGAAACCGGAGCGGCGACATAGAACGGGATGTTGTTCTCTTTGGCCAGCACCGCGACGGAATAGGTGCCTATCTTGTTGGCCGTATCGCCGTTGGCGGCGATGCGGTCGGCGCCGACGACGCAGCAGGTGATCTCGCCTCGGTTCATGAAAAAGCCGGCCATGTTGTCGGCAATCAGCGTCGCCGGAATACCGTCCTTCATCAGCTCCCAGGCGGTCAGTCGCGCCCCTTGCAGCCAGGGACGGGTCTCGTCGGCAAATACCTGAATCTTCTTGCCCGCTTCGTGGGCGGCACGGATGACACCCAGCGCGGTGCCGTAACCGGCCGTGGCCAGCCCCCCGGCATTGCAGTGGGTCAGAACGGTGGCCCCCTCCGGAATCAGTGTGGCGCCCCACTTGCCGATATTGCGGCAGATGGTAAGATCCTCCTGTTCGATCAGGATCGCCTCCTTTTTGAGGGCTTCGCGGATGCCGTCGAGACTCCTGCTCCGGTTGGCTTCCGCGACCCGCTTCATCCGCTCCAGCCCCCAGAAGAGGTTGACCGCCGTCGGACGGGTGCGTCCCAGCACATCGCACACATTCTCCAGCTGGCGGAAAAAAGATTCGTGGGTATCGGCGATAATCGACCGCGCACCAAGCGCAACCCCCATTGCGGCGGCTACGCCGATGGCCGGCGCCCCCCGGATGATCATCCCCCTGATCGCCTCGGCAACCGACTGGAAATCGGTATAGGTATTGTAGACCTCTTCGCCCGGAAGGCGGGTCTGGTCGATCATGATGACGGCGTCGTCAAGCCATTCGATGGTACGGAAAGACATGGTGGCTCCTCTGCTTTTAAAATCGCGTCCCGGTCGGGAAGGCGGTGAAGGATATCTGCAAACCGCCCTGCACGATGCCATGATTTGCTATTTTCCACAACCTTGATGTCAGCAGTACAGGCATGAAAAAACCCTCCGGAGTTTTGATCACGGGAGGGCTGACGTCAGATCGGCATCAAGGAGTGTGCGGAATCAGTGCGCTCCTGATTTTCTTGTGAGGTGCTTCGGCAGGTAAAAGGTGCAGTCGTCGAGATGTTGTTCAAATTCGACTCCAAGATAATGAATTTCGGCATCGTTGACGGGAAAAACCTGCCGTACAAACCCGCAAAGCTGAAGTTCATTGCTCCAGAAAGGCTTCATGAACCTGAGATTCAGCCGGTCAGAGGGGCACAGGGGCAAGTTACTCCAGATTCCGACGCCGGAATTACTGAAATTACAGACCATGGCGGTTTCGGTGGTAGACAGGTTCAAAGGAGATAACTCCAGCATTGACTGGGCGGGATGACGCGGGTTCCTGCGACGCTCGCAGTTACTGGGCGATATGGAATTGCGGCGGAGTTTTGCCCGGTAAAGTTCCTTGTCGGCCAGTTTAATCAGACTGTTTGCATCGCCTGCTTCCTGAGGGAAGGCGGCGATTCCTCCACTGATGGTAAGGCTCTTGCGGTCGAGAAGCTGCTGGCCAGGGAACATGGCTGCCTCAACTGTCCGTCGTATGCGTTCTGCAACGGTATTTGCCACGCTCTTTGACGCGTTCGGGAGGTAGACGGCAAACTCCTCGCCGCCATAGCGCGCCGCAACGTCCTGTTCCCTGATCTGCTCACGGAGGATCTGCGCAACGACTCTCAGGGCCTCGTCGCCTGCCAGGTGCCCGCATCTGTCGTTGTACTGTTTAAAATGATCGAGGTCGAGCAGGATCAGTGAGCAGACACTGTCACCGGCTCTTCTGCGAAGCGGCAGGTTCTGGCTGAGTAATGATTTAAAATAGGTCTGATTGTAGAGTCCGGTCAATCCGTCTGTAATGGAGGAAAGCCGTATGTTTTCAAGGTAGTCGGCTTCAACAAAAACCGGGTTTTTAAACTCGTTGAACCGGCTGTTCAGCAGGTCGAACAGCGCCGTACGAATACTGAGGCGATGCGGCACTCCCCGTTCGATGCTGTTCCTGTGAGCCAAAGCCTCCTGCCAATAATGCATGGATCTGCTGGTGCCGAGGTTTTTTCCCGTCAGCTGCCAGAGAAGCTCTTTATAAATCGTGTTGCCAAACTGTTCGGCAAGTTTGGCAAGATCGTATTCAAGGAGATGATCATTGTCTGAATGATGTTTTTTTAGAAGTTTATTAACAGCCTCTTCCACTTCGTATCTCCTCAAAATGGTTTGTTAGGAATGCATTATACTATCAGAATTCATTATAAATGCAACTATGGTTTGCAATATTTTAACAATTAATTCCTGGTGCATCTGTTTATTTTTTAACAGTGTTATGAAATGCTCTTTATCGTCAATGCAATATGAAACCATAGTTGTTTTTCATCTTATCCATCCGGCTTACAGCGGTATTTCCCCTTGCCGCAGCTTCGCTCTTCCTGCTATACATCCGGCATGCACGGCAACGTACCGAAAGTGAGTCTGACCGAAATATTCCGCACCTTTGCCACCATCGGCCTGACAGGTTTTGGCGGCGGCATGGCCATCGTCGCGATGGTAGAGCGGATCTGCGTCCGTGAAAAGAAATGGATTTCATCGGAAGAGTTTATGCACGGACTGGCTTTCGGTCAGATACTGGGACCGTTTTCACTCAATGTCTGCACCTTCACCGGTCACCACCTGCGCGGCATCCGCGGGGGAATCATCGCGGCCGTCGGCTTTATCCTCCCCTCCTTCCTGCTGGTGACGCTGCTCTCCTGGATCTACTTTACCTATAACAAACTGCCCCAACTGCAGGCCGCCCTCAAAGGGACCAATCCGGTGATAATCGGACTGATCGTCGTGGTCGCCATCGATATGGGACGCAAGCAGATCAAGGGGGGCAACGGCGCCCTGATGGCGCTTGTCGCCTTCGGCGCGTCGGTATTCCTCAAACTCAATGCCGCCTGGATTCTTCTGGGAGCGGCGCTCTGGTCGCTCTGCAGCTCCTATGTCCGCCGGAGGTTCAGCTGATGACCTCCCTGCTTGCGATAGCCTGGATCTACTTCCGCATCGGCCTGATGTTTGTCGGCGGCGGTTACGTGCTGATTCCGCTCCTGAACCATATCATGGTCGAGCAGTACCGGTGGCTGACCCTGAGGCAGTTTCTCGACGGCCTGGCGCTCTCGCAGCTGACCCCCGGGCCTCTGGCGATGCTGGCCACTTTTACCGGTTTCCGGGCCGGCGGCTTTCCGGGTGCCTTCGTGGCCACTGTCTTCATCTTCATCCCTTGTGTCGTGCTGATGCTGATCGTCGGTCGCAATTACAACCGCCTGAAGAAAATCGACATCATCGGCAGCACTCTCGACGGCCTGCTTCCGGCGGTGGTCGGCCTGGTCGCCGCAGCTGCCTGGAACCTGGGGGTTTCGTCACTCACGGGGATGAAGGAGATTCTTATCCTGGCGGTCGGCTTTGCGATCTTCAAATGGACAAAAATCGCACCGATGTTCGTTATTCTGGGATCGGGAATTGTTGGACTGCTAATTAACTGAGGGGTACCGTTTGTCGATTTGAGGTGCCTATACTCATTTATACCCATTTATACTTGATATGAACTATAAATAGGTATAACTTGTTATAAACGAATCAACAACAAACAAAACAGAAGAGAGGATCGCATGGATCCAATAAAAAATCCTTTTTCACCCGGCGCCGGTTCTCCTCCGCCTGAACTTGTCGGTCGCGACGAAATTCTGGAGCAAACGCGCATTTTGTTAGGTCGAGTGCGGGCCAGACGACCGGAAAAAAGCATTCTTCTCACAGGGCTTCGTGGTGTCGGAAAAACCGTATTGCTGAACGAAATGGAACGAATAGCACAACGGAGCGGCTATCGTTCCATCCTGATTGAAGCCCACGAAGACAAACCATTGGCGGTATTGCTGGCGCCACACCTTCGCCAATTGCTTTTTGATCTGAACCGGATGGCCGGAGCAGGTGACAAAGTTCGGCGGGGGCTGGCAGTGTTGAAAAGCTTTATCGGCTCGGTCAAAGTTACCGTCGGCGAAGTGGAATTCGGTCTGGATATCGATCCGGAGAAGGGAACTGCTGATAGCGGAGATCTTGAAGTTGACCTACCAAATCTTCTTACGGCACTTGCTGAGGCTGCCGAAGAGCGCCAAACTGCGGTAGCAATTCTTATTGATGAAATTCAGTATTTCAACCAGTCCGAATTGAGTGCGCTAATCATGGCAATGCACAAGATGCAGCAGCGTCAGTTGCCATTGGTCCTTATGGCAGCTGGTCTCCCGATCCTGCCGGGTTTGGCGGGTGAATCAAAATCCTACGCTGAACGCCTTTTCAGTTTCCCCGATATTGGTCCCCTATCCGAAAGCGATGCAGCCAAAGCACTTCAAGACCCTGTCGAAGCCGCCGGGGTGGATATTGATAATGCAGCTCTCCAGGAAATTGTTCGTCTAACGCAAGGCTATCCGTATTTCCTTCAAGAATGGGGGTACCAGGCATGGAATCATGCCGACCAGTCACCGATCACCCTGCAGCATGTCCAGAGCGCAACCTCCAAGGTCGTTTCCCGGCTTGATGCCAACTTTTTCCGCGTCCGATTCGATAGACTAACCCCCAGTGAGAAGAATTATCTGAGAGCCATGGCCCATCTGGGTCCAAATGCCAATCGCTCCGGAGATATTGCTTCAGTGCTTGGTGTCAAGATTAACAGTCTCGGGCCGGTCAGGGCCAAGCTGATCAAAAAGGGGATGATCTATAGCCCAACCCACGGCGACATGGCATTTACCGTTCCGCTGTTTGATGAGTTCATGCGGCGGGCGATACCGGAGTTTGAAGGGAAAGGTTAGCTTTAAAGGTGAGATTGTGATAATTCCGGGGACACCATATTTAACTCGTGTCAACCATTTCCATTAACCAAAAAGGCACCCGGTTTCCCCGGTGCCTTTTTTTGTCCGGTGTGCTATGGTACCAGACCTTATGGAAACTCAATTTACCACTGATTGCCGCGCCCTGATGCGCCACGAGATCGCCGCTGCAGGCGGCAACGAGGTGTTCTTCATCGGCCGCACCAACGTCGACGGTGTCGTCTGCGAAGCGGAAACCATCGCCCGCGGCACCAAGGTGGCCGTGCCCGCCATCATGGTCCGAGCATCGAGCGGCGACGTCGTCATTCACAACCATCCCTCCGGCGACCTGACCCCCTCATCCGCCGATATGGACATCGCCTCGGTGGCCGGCAATCAGGGGATCGGCTTTGCCATCATCGACAACGACTGCAGCCGCTGTTATCAGGTAGTCGCCCCTTTTACCGAAAAAAAAGGGGAACTCCTCTCCATGGAAGAGATCGGCCGTGTCTTTGCCGCTGATGGCATGATGGCCCACCTCAAGGGATTTGAGCCGCGTGATGAACAGGTGAGGATGGCCTTTGCCGTAGCAGAGGCCTTCAATCAGGATCGGGTGGTGCTGGTCGAGGCGGGAACCGGCACCGGCAAATCGCTGGCATATCTGATCCCTGCCATTCTCTGGGCGGTGCGGAATAATGAACGGGTGGTCGTATCCACCAACACGATCAATCTGCAGGAACAGCTGATCAAAAAGGACCTCCCCTTCCTGGCACGCAACTCCTCGGTGGAGTTCAAGGCGGCGCTGGTCAAGGGGCGCGGCAACTATGCCTGCCTGCGCAAACTGGAGAATGCCGAGGCGGAACCGGCGCTGTTTCCGGATGAATTGTCTGCCGAGCTGACAACCATCATCGAGTGGAGCCACAGCAGTCAGGACGGCTGCCGCAGCGATCTGGCCTTCACGCCGCACAGCAGCACATGGGAAGAGGTCTGCTGCGAAGCCGACCAGTGCGGCCGGTCACGCTGCAAGCATTTTGGCCGCTGCTTCTTTTACCGGGCCAGGCGCGAATCATCCGCCGCCCGGGTGCTTGTGGTCAACCACGCCCTGCTGCTGTCGGATATCGTTCTCCGCAAGGAGACCGGCTACGATGCAACCGCCATCCTCCCCCCCTTTACCCGCCTGATCTTCGACGAAGGGCATCATCTGGAAGACGTCGCCACCAGCCACCTGTCGCTGACGATCACCCGGAGCGGCATTCTCAAACAGCTGCAACGGCTGGTACCCCAGAAAGCGGGCCGAGCTGGTCTGCTGACGATCATTTCAACCCGCATAGCCCGTGATCTGCCGGAATCGCAGGAAGGGCTCTACGCCGAGCTGTCTGGACTGCTGGAAAGCCACCTGCTCCCCAAAGCCCATGACCTGGCGGGGATGACCGAGCAGACCATGGATTGGCTGGCGTACAGCGTAGAGCATGAAGGGGGAGGAGGAGGTACTGCAGCCGGTCGGGAGCAGAAACTGCGGATTACCCCCGAGGTGGAGCGGACCCCCTTCTGGCAGGAGTGCCGACAGCGGCTCCACGCCCTGGCGGATGCCGTCAATGAATATACCGCGTCGCTGCGCACCCTGGTGCGGCGCTCGAAGGATCTGCCGGAGAAGCTGCAGGAAAAGCTGGCGGACCAGCTGCTCGATACGAGCGGTATTGAAGGGCGCCTGCAGAGCATGGCCGACGCGCTGCTGTTCTTCACGACCGAAGCCGAAGGGTACTGCCGCTGGATCGAGACCAGACGCGGCAATCGCGGCGTCCAGGCGAGGCTCACCGCCGCGCCGCTCGACATTTCGGCCCAGCTCAAGGAAACCGTACTCGACAAGCTCAAAACCATCATCGTCACGTCTGCCACGCTGACGGTGGGTGGGGAGTTCAGCTACCTCAAAAAGCGCACCGGCTTCGCCCTGCTCCCCAAAGAGCGCCTCGCCGAGCTGCAGCTGGCATCGCCCTTTGACTATGCGCGCCAGGTTTTCGTCGCCGTACCGGAAGAAATGCCGGAGCCGACGGCCCCCGGCTACCGTGAAGCGCTGGAGCAGCATATCTTCAAGGCGGTTACGATCTCACGCGGAGGCGCCTTCATCCTCTTCACCTCCTATGATCTCCTGAATCGGGTGTACCAGGCTCTGTCACCCGCGCTGGCACGCCTGAGGCTGACCTCGCTCAAACAGGGGGAAACCGGACGCCACGCCCTGCTGACACAGTTCCGTACAGAGGGTAACGCCGTGCTGTTCGGCACCGATTCGTTCTGGGAGGGTGTTGATGTCAAGGGGGAGGCGCTGCGGCTGGTGATCATCGCCCGGCTTCCGTTCCAGGTGCCGACCGAGCCGGTGCAGCAGGCACGGGCCGAAAAAATCAAGGCCGACGGCGGCGATCCGTTCCGTGATTTTTCCGTACCGCAGGCGGTTATCAAGTTCCGTCAAGGCTTCGGACGCCTGATCCGCAGCCGTGATGACCGCGGAGCGGTACTGATTCTGGATCGTCGCGTACTCAACAAGAGTTACGGCAGGATCTTTCTCCGCTCGTTGCCGGATACGGAAATTGTCAAAGGAGATTCAGCGGGGGTGTTCAAAAGGATGGAGGAGTTTTTTGGAGGGAAGTAGGGGCGCATTTTGTATGCGCCCGAATCGTGTGCACACCGTCTACAATGATTTTATCCGTTTTTTAGCGCTGTAGTTGAAACACTGAAAATACATCAGGCAGGTAAGCAGAAACGAGAATATCGTAGATGCGAGAACCGGTATCGCCCCGACTGCCGTTTTTGCATCCGGTACACGCCAGGCAAAAACAAGAAAAAAAATGATGCCGCAGAATTTCCACAGGTCGCCAAGCAATCTTTTTTTGCGCAGAGCACTTTGTTGCTCGGATGTCAGGTTAGGTGCAACTCCGTCGATTTCCACGCCGGCATCGCGCCAGGCCAGCCGGTAGACCGGATATATCAGCAGTAATTGTACGCCAATAGCCGCCACAACACTGCCGACGAACTGTCCCGGTTTCTGGAGTGCGGCAAACTGCCCCTGAAAAAGTATCGCCAGGACGATTAACAGCCCCGTTAAAATTGTCTGCACGATCCGGTAGATCATCATCTGCCGGTTAAGTTTTTTGAAATCCATACTGGACATTGACATCTGCTCCGCAAGGCATTTATAACTGTTCCAGCTGCGCAAAAATAGCAGGAAACGGCGGAATGTACAAGCCGGCATAACAACCGGAACCATAAACTTTTTGGAAACACAACTCGTAGGAGCGTCTTGCAGACGTGATAATCGCGGCAATATGCCGCTCCTATGTCAATACAACACACGCGCGGATCACGTCACAAGGTGCCAGAAATCATGAACATTCTTCGCCGCATCTTCCATCCGATCATGGCCTTGATCGCCATCCAGCTGGTCTGGATCACTCTTGTCGTATTCTGGATCTACTGGTTTATCGGCAAGCACCGCCAGTTCCGCGAACTGGCCGAAAAATACCGCCCCGAACTGCTCGGGCAAGGGGCGAACTGGCCGGTGATGGTAGAAGGTCTGGTGATGCTGGTGCTGATCCTGATCGGCGTGTACGTGATTTTTGTGTACTGGAACCGCCAGTCAAACCTGTATCTTCAGCAGCGCAACATCATCTCACAGGTGACCCATGAGCTGAAATCTCCGCTCGCTTCCATTCAACTCCATCTGGAGACAATCCGACTGCGCAGGCCATCCGAAGAGCGACTCGATTCTTTCGTCAGCATCATGCTGGCCGACACCGACCGGCTCCATTATCTGATCAATAACCTGCTGATGGCCGCGCGAATCGAACAGCGCCGCAAACATTCCGAACGGCGTCTGACCGATCTTACGCAACTGGCAGACGAATATATCGAGCGAGAACGGGCCACCCTGCCGCAAGGGGGAAATATTTCTTTCGATGCGGAACCGGGGCTGAAGGCGCTGGTCGATCCCGAAGAGATGAGTATGGTGCTGCGCAATCTGCTTGAAAATGCGGTAATCTATTCACCGCAAAGCCCGGACATATCAGTGAGACTGTTCAAAATGGAGAAATCGCTGCATCTTTCGGTGCAGGATCAGGGGCGGGGACTTGACCGGAAAGAGCTGAAAAAAGTGTTCGACAGGTTCTATCGAGCCCAGCCGCCGGGCGGCAATGTACACGGCACCGGGCTCGGTCTCTACATCGTGGAGTCCGTAATCAAGGGGTATGGAGGCACTGTCGGCGTGACAAGCGGCGGGGCCGGCAAAGGCTGCACTTTTACCATAAAAATTCCTGCTGCATGAGGCTATGTGACAATGACTGACGACAAACCACATATCATGTTGGTTGAAGACGAAATTCATCTGGCGCGGGGTATCTGTTTCAATCTGGAGGAAGAGGGGCACCGGGTCAGTCATTTTGAAAACGCCGAGCGGGCTCTAGCAACCCTTGAGATCGAACGCTTCGATCTGGTCATACTGGATGTCATGCTCCCCGGCATGGACGGTTTTCAGGCGTGCCGGGCCATCAGGAAGGTCGATCCGCGCGTCCCGATTTTGATGCTGACCGCACGCTCCGAAGATTCCGACCGGGTGGAGGGGCTGGAAAACGGAGCCGATGACTACCTCACCAAACCGTTCAATCTGGTGGAATTTCTGCTGCGGGTCAAAGGGATGCTGCGTCGTTCTTCATGGTATCGTCCGGATCCGGTTGAGGAGGGGTACCGCTTCGGCGATAACGAGGTATTTCCACTTTCGTACCGGGCAAGAACGGCACAGGGGGAGATTGACCTGACCGAAATGGAGGTTCGGGTGTTGTCTCTTTTTTTCCAGAAAGAGGGAAAAGCCATCCATCGCAGCGATCTGCTGCAGTCCGTCTGGGGCTACAGCAGCGACACCGAGACCAGAACACTGGACAACTTTATCGTCCGGCTCCGTAAATACTTTGAACCCGATCCCTCTCATCCGAAACATTTTCAGACGGTGCGAGCCGTCGGATACCGCTTCAGCCGTGAAGGGGATTGAGCCATAACCCCGTAACAATAAAACAACGTAGGTGTTGAGCACGGCATGGAACCGCCTTTACTCAACCTACGAGAAAATACGTGTTGCAATGTACTACAGTAATTAATGATGAAAACGCCCTTTATGTTCCTTGTGCGCGGGTGAGGGGGCTTTGTGGCAGTCAAAACATGCCTGACCCTCCACTTTTTTAGCTTCCAGCGGCGACTGCTGCCCCCCTAAGTAAGGCTGATTGTATTCGGGTGTCTGGAAAGAGAGACGACCGCGCTCGTCGGCTATGTTGGCCGCTTTGTATGCCACCTGCCAGTTGGCGCTGATCGCCACGGTGTGGCACTGATCACAGCCCCCTGGCGGGGGAATGCTTTTCCAGGCGGTGAACATGGCGCAGCCGCTGATGGTAACAACAGATGCGGAAATCAGTAAAAGGACATATTTCATGTGGTTGCTCCTTGGCAAGTCAGAAGTTGCTTTATGCGTTGTTTTGCAGTGAACATCTTCGTTAACGCGCCTATCCTGTTTTATCGGGGGTAGTAAACAAATCGTAACCTTCTGGACAATAGCACAGAATCAGTCAAAGTACAGCCTCAAGCAGAGCCGCCCTCCAGCCGCAGTATGCGCCGGATATTTCCGGTTGTGATCCGGGCAACATCTTCCAGTGATATCCCCCGGAGCTCCGCTACCCGCAGCGCCGTTTCCGTTATCCAGGCAGGGCGATTGAACCTTCCGCGATACCGCTCGGGAGTCATGTCGGGTGCGTCGGTTTCCAGCACCAGATGCTCCAGAGGAAGCTCACGGGCAACTCGCAGCGGTTTGACGGCATTATTCCAGGTGACCGTCCCGGAGACCGAGATGGCAAAGCCGAGCCGGATGAACTCTCGTGCCATTTCCACGGAACCGGAGAAGGCGTGCATGATCCCTCCGACCTGATCAGCGCGTTCTTCGCGCATAATTTTCTCTACCCGTTGAAATGCCCGCCGACAATGAATCAGCACCGGTAATCCACGTTTTACAGCTACCCGGAGCTGCTCTCTAAAGCTCCGCTCCTGCAGCTCCAGCGGTGCCGAATAGGCCGGATCCAGGCCAATTTCACCGATGGCAACCCCCTGCGCAGCGAGTCCCGCCAGCTGGTCAAGAACCTGATCATCCACACGTTCCGCATGCATTGGATGAATGCCGTATGCCGGAATAACCCGGGGGTTTTCTGCAGAGACTGCGGAGATTCCGGGCCACCCATCGGGATGCACTCCAGGGACGACAAAGCCCAGCACTCCTGCCGCACGGGCTTCCTGCAAAAACTGCGGGAGGCCCGACTTGAGAGGTTCCAGATCGAGATGACAATGACTGTCTATCAGGCCGCCTCTCACAAAAACCACCCGAACAGGTTGACCACCCATTCCATGACCCGAATCATTGCGCCACGTCGCTCATGAACATCCAGTTCTACCGGGTGAGAACCTGCGATCTCCTCCAGCAGTAACGCACGAATCTGACTACCGAACTGAACGTTATCCACCATGCAGTTGATCTCGAAATTGCGATGGAAACTGCGCTGATCAAGGTTGGCAGAACCGATCACCGTACGTTCTCCGTCAATCAGCATAACCTTGGCATGCAGAATCTCCCGCTCCAGTTCGAAAATTTCAACCCCGCCCCGCAGCAGCGTAGCGTATGAGCTTCTGCCGAGCAAAAGCATCAACGGCACATCACTGCGGGCCGGCAACAGCAGCCGTACCCGCACACCCCGGCGGACAGCCCGCAACAGGGAACGGATGATGCGCGGGCCGGGGACGAAGTACGGAGTGGCAATCAGAATCTCTTCGGCAGCAGAGGCGATATTGACCTGAAACGCCTCACGGATATAGAAACGCCGCTGACGAGGGCCGCCGCTGATGATATTGACAGCGGCGTCCCCAACTTTACTGCCGGAGTGTAGAGGCCGTTCAGCCACCACCCGCACGGCAGTCACATCCCGCTCACCGTTCCAGGTTTCGTGGAATATCGCCACAAGTTCGACGACCGCCTCGCCCCGAATACTGAAACCCAGATCCCGGAAGCTCATTTTGCCGGCCAGAGAGCCGGCATACTCATCACCAATGTTAAAACCCCCCAGAAAGGCCAACGTACCATCGACAATCGTCATCTTGCGATGGTCCCGTTTATCGAATCCGTAAAATCCGCGCTTGAAAGAGGGGACATTGAACGGGAGCAGTTTTACTCCCTGTTTGAAAAGGTTTTTGAAATAGGAAGCGGGCGTGTCAAGGCAACCGATATAATCGTAGATCAGTCTGACCGTGACTCCGCGTTGAACCGCATCCACCAGCTCATTCGCAAGCTCGGTGCCGATATGATCATTGTGTATGAGGTAGTATTCCAGCAGGATTGTATGTTCTGCACACCGGATGGCAGTGAAAAGCGCCTCAAAAAACTGTCTCCCTCCCTGAAAGAGTTCGACGCTGTTATGGCGGTGTGTGACCGGCAGCTCCAAAGGGCGCAGCCGTCTCAGCAGGCGGACAAACCTTGGAAACCGCTTTTTATGCATGAAGTGATTGTTTCGCACGTTTCTCACGTCACTTTAGTAAGTTAGAAGTAGTTTCTGCGGTTTTTTGCAGGGACAACTTCGTTTACGCACTTATCCTGTTTATCAGGGCTATGTAACCGGAATCGTCAAGCGCCCTACCGTACCTATCTCCGCAGTCATGACATCACCGGCGCCAACCTGGCCGACCCCGGCAGGCGTGCCGGTCAGAATCACGTCCCCCGGCTCAAGGGTGAAGATCCCCGAGATATGGGCAACGATCTGAGGTATGCGGTTGATCATGTCCGACGACCAGCCATCCTGGCGAACCTCGCCGTTGACTGCAAGCTTCAGATTCAGAGCATGGGGATCGGCCACCGCCCCGGTCGGAACGAAATCTGACAGCGGGCAGGCGGTATCGAACCCTTTGGCAATCTCCCAGGGGAGCCCCTTGCTCTTCAGCTGGTTCTGCACATCACGCAGCGTCATGTCGATGCCGACGCCGTAACCGGCGACGTACTCCAGCGCATTGTCCACTGCAACGGCGCGGCACTGCTTGCCGATCAGAACCGCCAGCTCGACTTCGTAATGGCACTCCTGCGAGTAGGAGGGTATTCGCACCGCCTCGCCGGCGCCAATGACCGAGGAGGACGGTTTCATGAACAGCACCGGCGCCGCCGGTGTCTCGTTGCCCAGTTCACGAGCGTGTTCGGCATAGTTGCGTGCCAGGCAGACGATCTTGCCGATGGGGAATTCCTGATAGGTTGCGGGGATTTTTGCGGTTTTCATGGTGTAGTCCTTGTAAAGAATTGATGCCTCAGGTTACCAATAAAAGTGTGCGATGTCTATGCATGTCATTGTACAGGTAAATCCTTTTGGTGGCATACAACCTCCCGAGAAATCATAAAACCGCCCAATCAGACCAACGCTGAACCGGACGGCCTTAAATTTCACAATCGTTTTAAACCACCGGCCATCACAACAGGCTCTCCCCCGTCATCTCCTTCGGCTGTGCCAACCCCAGCATCTTCAGCATGGTCGGCGCCACATCGGCCAGACAGCCACCTTCGCGCAGGACGGCATTTTTACGGCTGTCGTCCACCAGCACCAGCCAGACCGGGTTGGTCGTATGGGCGGTGAACGGCTTGCCATTTTCGTCCAGCATCTGCTCGGCGTTGCCGTGATCGGCAGTGATCAACACCGCGCCACATTTTTCCCGGACCTTGGCGACGACCCGGCCCACACAGGCATCCACCGCCTCGACCGCCTTGATAGCCGCCGCCTCGATACCGGTGTGGCCAACCATGTCGCAGTTGGCGAAGTTGAGGATAATCACGTCGTACAGATCCTGATCCAGCAGCTTCAGGAGCTTGTCCGTCACCTGGAATGCACTCATTTCCGGCTTCTGGTCATAGGTGGCCACCTCTTTGGGTGAGGGGATCATGGCCCGGTCCTCACCCTGGAAAGGGGTCTCCACCCCGCCGTTGAAGAAGAAGGTGACATGGGCGTACTTCTCGGTTTCTGCGATGCGCAGTTGTTTCATCCCGTTTTTTGCAAGTACACCGCCCAGGATGTTAGTCAGCTCGCTGGAAGCAAAGGCGATCGGCAGCCCGAAGGTTGCGTCATACTCCGTCAGGCAGACATAACCGGC
>JANNLB010000182.1:0-13900 GCA_031396605.1 Geobacter sp.
CCTCGGTTCATCCCCGCGCTTGCGGGGAACATGTCTTTGATCCAGTCGTTCCAGACGTCGATTACGGTTCATCCCCGCGCTTGCGGGGAACATGAAAGTACATCACGACAACCCTGGGGAAACGGCGGTTCATCCCCGCGCTAGCGGGGAACATCTGTCAGGAGTAAAGGAGGCAGTGCTCGGGTTCGGTTCATCCCCGCGCTTGCGGGGAACATTGTTGCCGACACTGAAAGAGAAGCTGGAATATCGGTTCATCCACGCGCTTGCGGGGAACATACTTCCTCTACTTCTTCAAAATCATTGAGCAAATTCACCACTAAAAAATCTACCGATTTCCAAGCCTCTCAAAACGGGTATTCTTCCGGATTTGTCCCCTCTTCCGGCAGGAATGATACCAGTTTTATACCATCCATCTCAACCGGTATCCGCCGGTTAGTCCCGAGCGTAAGGAAATCAAAACCTGATTCATTGTTCGTTGTCCATGCCATGACCGCATTCCCTTCATCCACACCTTCCTCAAGGTTATGCCAGATCATATCCCGAACCCTGCGACTCACATCTCCAACGTAGACCCCGGCACGCACCTCGACAAGCCAGAGTCCAAGCCGTCCCCGGAGGCGTGGCGGCACATTTTCAACCACGATGACCAGCATCTCCCAGTCCCTCCTTGTTTGGAATAGCAATCTCGACCGCCTCATCATGGGCTTTGGGTCGTTCCATCTCTCCGGATGCCAGTACTTCTTCGATGGTGGGGATGATCTTGTCCAGGAGATGACTCTGGCGGAAAGCGTCACGGCAGGCCAGACGCACATCTCGCTCCGGATTGCGTGAATTCTTGCCGGCAATACGGAAGGCCACCGGCACGACCGTATCAAATTTGAAAATATCGGCAATGTCGTAGACAAACGACTGCGGCTTTCCGGTGTGAATGAACCCGACAGCCGGAGCATACCCCGCTGCCAGGATTGCAGCTTCGCAGATACCATAGATGCAGGCAGTAGCCGATGAGAGGCACCGGTTGGGAATATCGCCGCTCTCCCATTCGGTGTGATCATAGTTGCGGTGTTTCCATTCCACTCCGTACTGCCTGCCAAGCAGTTCATACATCTTGCGAACCCGGACCCCCTCGATGCCGCGCAACTGCTCGACGCTGCGCCGCTCCGGTGGCTCTTCCTTGAATCTCAAAGCGTACATCTTGCGGACAACCTTGAGCCTAGCCGTATCGTCCAGAGCGAGTTTGGCCTGGTACAGCAGGCGATCCGACCGCGCTCCGCCCGGCTGTCCGGCTGCATACAACCGCACTCCAGCCTCGCCGATCCAGACTAGAAGACACCCCACCCGCGCAGCAAGAACAACGGCAGAATGGGAAATACGCGTCCCCGGTTCCAGCATCAGGCAGGCCACCGTACCGATGGGGATGTGAGTGCGGATTCCGGTTACATCAACAACCACAAAGGCGCCGTCGATGACATCAAGATTGCCCTTTTCGATATAGATCACCGAAATGCGATCCTTGATGGGAAGAGGCTTTAATGGGGGAAGCATGGGTGTGGTCATGAGTTGGCCTTTCTCGGTTTAATCGGGAAATGAGCTGTTGCATTTTTTGCAACAGTTCGTTGCTACAATGGATCTATTGTTTATTTCTTTGCTTCAACCTGTGACAAAATGTCACGGGTTGACTTCAACCATTCGATTTTTTCGAATAGTTCATTTCTTCCCCTGCTGTCTCATTTCCAACGTCTTTCGGGTCTTGTCGATCTCCGCAACCAAAGCCTTTTCATCAGGCAAGGCCATTTTGTATTCCGCTGCCAGAACCTTGTTGGGCAGGTTCTCCAAGGCGTAGTGGGCCAAAGAATGATCCTTCTGTGCGCAAAGAATGAGCCCAACAGGCGGGTTCTCTTCCGGGTGCGTCCAATGTTCACGGGCATAGTTCAGGTACATGTGCATCTGACCGGCATCGGCATGGGTAAACTTGCCAAGTTTCAGGTCGATCACCACCAGGCAGCGCAAACGTCGGTGGAAAAAGAGCAGATCAACCCGATACCATGAATCGCCGATTCTCAATCGACGCTGCCTCCCAACAAAGGTAAAATCACCACCAAGTTCCAGCAGAAAGCTTTCCAAATGCAGGATCAACGCCTCTTCAAGGTCACTTTCCGAATACTCGTCCTTCAACCCCAGAAACTCCAGCACCAGCGGGTCTTTTATCTCTTCTTCCGGAGTAACAGCATCCTCCGGCAGTGGTTTTTCACCCTTTTTCAGCATCGCTGCCTTGTTGCGGGAAAGAGCCGTTCGCTCGTAGAAAAGAGAGGAAATCTGGCGGTCGAGTTGACGAACTTTCCAGCCGCCACACAGAGCTTCGGCTTCATAGAAGGCACGCGCTTCCGGATTTTCCACAGACATTAGTTGGACATAGCATGACCAAGGGAGTCGGAATCTCGCTGCAATACCGTCATCAGATTTTTCAGACGCTGTCTGAAAAATTCGTTCCGGTGGCCAGTATTGATACAATTTCCTCATCTGACTGACATTGACCGGGCTGAAGCCTCTCCCAAATCTGTTCGTCAAGTCTTGTGACACACGTTTGATGAGGGCAGTACCATACACGGCCCTGGCTTCGCCGCCTTGTTCGTACTCCATGATCCGCCGCCCAACGTCCCAATAGGTGGCGGTCATGATCGTGTTTACCGCACGAGCAGACGTCCGCCGGGCTTGCTCAAGCAGGTCGACTACGCCGGAGAGCATGGCATCGTAGCCGGTGACTGGTGCTGCCTGTTTTATTGAGGATTTCTTTTTATCCGCCATGATTGTGATCTCCCTGCCATGTAATTCTTACACGTGCCGCGCCCGCTATCACTTTAATTGGGCAACGAACCGTTGCACTTTTTGCAACAGTTCGTTGCAAAATGTCACGAGCTTGATTTGAACCGTCCGTTTTTTCCGGACAGTTCATTTCATGGGGGGCAATGTACCCCCATTCCTTCATCCCGCCACGCTCGTAGGGTCGCTGCTTGCCGCGTCTTGATGATTTGCCACTGTCTGTGGCAGAAGTTGTCGACAGGTTGTCGACAACTGAATTTCATTCAAGGGTGGTGGCATTTTGCCACCCACCTTTTTCAGCTATTCAGGATTACTTAACAACTCACACCAAAGGACTATAATCAGTTTTCAAATCCTTTTGAATCCAAAGCAAATCCCCCTAAATCCCTTTATGCCCCAGAGGGTGCCTTTCATAAAGGGGGACTTGTTTTTCCCTCTTATGAAATGTGGACTTTGATTTTACCCCCCTTTAAGAAAGGGGGCCAGGGGGGATTTACGACGCTGCACTTCCTCTGAAATCCGCTCAAGTACCGCATCGGTTTCTAACAACACTTCCCGGTTATCGAAGCGCAACACCAGCAAGCCCGCATCCGCCAGACAGATGTCACGAATCCGATCACGTTCGAGATGCTCCGGTTCACTGTGCTGACTGCCGTCAACCTCAATGACCAATCCCGCTCCGGGAGCGAAAAAATCTACGATGTACGGCCCAACCGGTTTCTGACGATAAAACTGCACCCCGTGCAGTTGCTTTCTTCGCAGGCGGGACCAGAGCAGCTGTTCGGCATCGGTCATATTCCAGCGAAGCTCACGGGATGGCGTTTTCAGGTTGTGGCGATATTCACGCATCAAATCCCCCCTGCCCCCCTTTCGCAAAGGGGGGGTAAAGCTCAATTCAAAGGCTAATCCCCCTAACCCTTATAAACAGGATAGTTCGTTAGCCAAATTGTTTTCTGCCAGAAAAGCGCAGAAAATAATTTGTAACTTACTAAATCCCTTTATGCCCCAGAAGTACCTTTCTTAAAGGGGGACTTTTACGGCATCCCCTTGAAACTCTCTTTCAGAACGGGATGATTAGGAAGCGGTTTTAAAAGTCCCCCCCTTTACGAAAGGGGGGTTAGGGGGGATTTAGACCCGCGCTAACGACATCAACCCGCAACCGAAGGCTTAAATCTGGCCGATACTTCACATTAAAGCCGCCGACAAAAAAACGGGCTTTTTGGGAGCACTATTGTGATATATCGAGCGGTTACATCAAAATTCCGGCATGCCGGAATTTCCGTTTTTATGATCGATTACGTTGAGCGATTCTTGTGTTCATCCGTCTGTAATTCACACCCGCCGAACCAACATCAACCCGCAACCGAAACCTTTGGCTGGGCCGATGCCGTCAAACAGGCACTTCTCTACAAAAATATCCGGTTCGGTGATCGTCAGAATGCCGTTAAAGTCCAACGTGCTGAAGGTTATCGGCTTGTTCCCCTTTCCCTTGAACAGCTTATGTTGTTGGTAGCCGTCCACTCTGACGCCCTTCGGCGAAATACTGAATCCATGTGATGCTGCACGTTCTTCCAGCCAGTGCAAGCCAATCTCCTGAACAATGTCTTGCAGGTCGAAGTTCTTTTCCTCATTCTTAAATTTCAGTTTTTCCTCCATTACCACGTCATGCCGCTGTTGCCTGCCGTTTTCATCACGTCGGGAACGGATCGGATTGGCGCACAAGGCGAAACCAAGACGCTGGCCTGCCAGAAGTTGGGGGTTGTATTCCTTTGGCATGATTTCCCACATCCCGGCAGTATCAACCGGCTCACGCTTTGAAACCGTGTAGAAAGTCGGCCAATCATTGACCGCTTCATGGCGATAAATGAAATCCCGCTGCCGGTCGGGACGGTCGGCAAACAGATTCCAGACCAGCTGATGCGCCTGATAGCCATTCCTTCTGGTAAGATCGGTTATGTCACGAGGGGAAACGCCCCGCCGTAGCCTGATCATGCTGAAGTACATGGTTCTTCCCCCTTTCGCAGCATGCCGCAGTTTTCTCGTCGCTCGCTAAACTGCCAGCGTTTGCGGGAGCGTGGTTCGTCACGCCGAGTTATGACTTGTTGACAATCAAGCCCGCTCGCCGTGTCACCCTCCCAGAACACCATTGCATCACCCTTTTGGACAATATTCGACAGTTCCTCGATTGGTGGTACTGATTCCAAGGCACCGCGCAATGTTGCCGCGCTGGCGACCAGCGGCTGCAATGGCATCGCCAGTGGGCATGATTTACGCCCAAGGTAAAGCGTGAAGACCGGTTTTAACAAAGCAGCCGCCAGTTGCTGTACGGTGTATGGCGAACCGTCTCTAACGGTAATTGCCACCGTGTAGGCAGCGTCGCAACGGTAATCGCGACTGGAGAGAATAGTGTTGAGATCATCCGCTGCCAACTCAGAGCGCCGGGTGTAGTGAATAACTCCCTTTTTAAAAGATGGGACCTGTGTTGTTTGATAGTCCCGCAAAAGCACACCCATGGAATCAACCCTGACGGCAAAGGAACAGGATTCGGCCAGGGACTTCTGGCGTTCCTCCTCGTCACGGCGAATGCCGAGAGCGGCTGCTAAAAGCCCGATGATGGCCGATTTACCGGGAAGTGCAAAGCTTGGGCGATACTCTCCCACGGCAATATCACCCCACGAGGCAAGCGGCCCATACAGGCGAAACAAAAGATAGTCGCGCATGGTCTACTCCGTTACAAAAGTAATGATTTCGTCCAGACTTCCTGCGCCGGTCTCGGCATTCATGGTCTTTGTGGCCTCGGCACACTTGCCGTAAACCTTTTCCATGTTCGCCCGCTTGGCCTCAATCTCTGTAATAGCTTTGCCCAGAACATCTTCGCCACGTACCGGTTTGAGGAAAGCGACAGAGAGAGAGCGGGGCTGTTGTTCACCTTTTTCTGCCAGGATATAAGAGGAATAGGCGCGGGAGGCAAAGCTGTTCTGCTTGCCGTTTGGTGCTACTTTGGCCGCCGCCTCCACCAGTGCAGCGAGGGACTTATTTGCAAGCTCCTTGTCTCCCAGATTCTCTTCCAGCAGGTCACGGTTGATGCAAAGGTAAAGATAGAAAACCCCGGCGCCAAACTCAGTCTCGCCGATGTGGGCTGCCCCCAAGTCATTCTCTCCGCTGTTCAGGTCATCCACGGCGGTAAAGTAGTCATCTTCGACCGCCACGTCATGCACGGTAACGGCATGGGCCACCTGTACGGCGGCTTCAGTATTGAAAGCAGGGGAACTTGCCAGCATCCTGCCAAACATGGCGATATCGGCGGCAGAATGGTTCTTCTGTAACAGCTTGAGATCATCAGCAGAAGGAGCAGTGATGCTTGCCGCCAGCTTGTCAGCAAGAGCAAATATTGCGCTTTTTTCCTCCGGGCTAAAGTGAGCAAGCTGCTCGATTTCCAGCTCTTCAAGCGGTTTGGCAGCATTGGCTTTCTTTGCCTTGCCAAAAACCTCGGCAACCTGTTTTGCCCATGTTTTAGCATTACCTTCGGCTACTCCTTTTGCTTTCAGTGCATTGTACACCTCGACTCCCATCGTCTTGGTGCGGGTGCCAATGTGACCCTTCAGCGCTTCGGCGAACAGGTCCGATGTACGCCAAGCCCGCTTGAGACTTTGGGAGGAAACCCGTAGGCGGGTCTTGCCCCCCATGATAGCAGTCTTTGGGCGGCCAAGGTCATCGCGGTTGAGGTTTGAAGGGGGATACGAGGTCAGCAGATGCAGTTGAATAAATGTACTCATGTTCGGTTTCTCCTTTGAGTATGTGATTTATTGTTCCGATGGTGATTTCGAATAGTACTCAAAAGCCCACTGTTTGCGGGTTCTGCCGTTCCAGAAATATACGCTTTTGGCGAGGCTTTGCAGGTTGACAGAACTGCCCAATAGGGCTACTACGCGCCCCATGGCAGTAAACAGCTCATCAGGCTCCTTTGCCTTGAGCAGTCTCCGGAAGCGCAGGCCGCTCACCTTGGCAGAGCCGTCCGCCTTGCCGGTAGCCATTTGCTCCGCAAACGAACTATCGACAATGTCGTTTTTCACACGAGCGGACAGACCTACCACAAGGGCCAGACCGTCATCATTTGGTGCACCAAACCGACCAACAGCCCGGCGCAAACGATGATAGGCCGGGGTAAATGCCACCTCGGCCAATGTGGCACATCTCCGCAGTTCGGCCCGGTCTCCCCGGTTGTCGTTCAACGCCTGCCACCAAGCAGCGAGCGCCTGCATCTCGGGTGAATTATTTTCAAAATTCAAATACGTCGTACTCATGCAGCCTCCTTTCTGTTATTGCAGTTAGATTCCAAGCTCTGTCTGTTTTGTCTGTTTAGGTTCCTTTTTCGTCTTTGCCTTTTTGTCGGTGTCTGATTGACCCGCAGGAATGCCAAGAAGGTCTTTGATCTTCTTTCCATGATTGTATTGTTCCAACTTTTTTCGAGCAATTACCACACGCTTGGGATCGGCGTCCTCGATCGGCCCTTCCCAAGCGTATGAGTCAAAGATCTTCAAAGATTGGCTACAGAGGGCAGTCAACCATTGCTGATTGCCTGTACTGGCGTCGTGGCCTATCTCCAATGCATCTTTCAGATTGTTTAGCGCTGCATAAAAATCTGCTTCTGTTTGTTGCCAAAAGCTGTTGTCCACAAATGACGTATCTCCCCTGGCATCTCCGGAACGCTTGAACCATGCTTCCTTCACCGCACTCCTTGTGTTACTGGCAATCTCGGCAGCGGCCCTGACCATCCCACCCACTTGCTCTTCATACTCGGCACGGATTGAATTTCCCACACTTAACAAAGGCATGGTTGATTCGTACCAGCAACGTGCTTTCATGTTGTCCATATCATAACCAAAAGCCCATAAACGGAACTGCCACTCGCTTTTCCATCGATCATAAAACTCATGAACAATCCGTGCAGGCATCTTTTTATCGTTCCCATCTTGAATGACAAACCCTAGCCAATGTCGATAGGTCATCCCACTTGGTTGAGCATGAACCGGCAAGATGCTCGTTTGACCCTTTGTTGTTTGTTCGTAGTGTGGTGATAGAGGATGGAACCATCCGTTGTAACTTGCCCCTCCCGGTATTTCCTTGTACCATCTGATAATGCTTTCAGAACTATTTCCGCAAACTCCACAATACCCTGATGAAACATCTGCAAGGTTCAGCCTGATGCGGCGAGGCATGGCCCAAAACATTGTAGCCGGATGAGCATCTTGAGGGCCAGTATCCTCCCCATAAAATACTTCCCCTTTTCTCCGCTTTCCTTTTTTTGTTTCCCCGAGCCAAGGGAAAGTGTTTCTGGCTTCATTGAGGTCAGAGTTTCCACAGATATTTGTGAACTTGCCACGCTCCAACACATTCAAATAAATAAGTTGCCACAGTGTATTGTGATGGTTGTCACCCGCTACAAGCGTCGTTAAAGGTCCACCGCCACGCAATGATGTCATGTACCCAGGCCCGCCGGCTGGCGCGTTGGTTTGGAAAGCAAAGAGTGCTGTGGCACAACAGATCGGGCACATCCCCGCAACAGTATTGCGTTTGATAAAATGATCCGTATTGTTGACCAAAGCATTTTGACCAGGTGTCTCGATCAACAAACCGTCAATGTCACCATAGTCTGCTGATATGTCCTCAAAATCCTGCATAAACCTTGGCCCGTCACCGCCAAGTTCAAAAACATGACGCACCAACGCGAACTTTTCCTTTAGTTCATCCGACGTGGGCGGATCTGTAAGCCTTTTGCGCCATTCCGTGCCATTCTGCGGAGCGGCGGCCGTCTGAACAAGACCAATCAGAAACTGAATCAGCGCTCCGTTAAAGTCCGGACGGGGAGCATCGAGAGACACAACCGGATTCTCTGCAAACTGATCCGTCACCTCCCAGGGGGCAATCTTGGTTGTTGTTCCATCCCGGAGAATTACCGGTATCCATTGTTCATCAATCAGATTAAATTGCATCTATCCCTCCTTCTTCGTGACCGTAACCCCGGTCTTAGGATCATATTCCATCACCATGATTTCCTGTCTCTTACTCAACGCCTCGCCATGCCAGCGCCCATCCTCACCCTGTTGGAGTGGAACCAGAACCGTCCACTTGCCTTTATCCGGAAACTGCTCTTTCAAACGGGCAATCGCATCCCCCAGAACGCCAGTATGACTAATTTCGGTATCCACCAGACCGCTTCTGATGCTCACCTGACTCATGTCCCACGAGAATCTTTCGTGAGAATACCATGGCGTAAGTGTCGTGCCGTCCCACCGGGCCAGGCGTACTGTGGTCTCCATCCCGCCCAACCGGGTCGGGGTTTTCATATCCTCACGCCACTGGGTCACCGTGGCTTCGTACCCCTCATCCAGCTTGAGCATGTTGATATGGGCAAGGGTCTTATCCGCCTGCCATTTGGAGTCTGCCTGCTGATCACGTTGCCGTAGGGGTTCGGGGATTCTGTCAGCGCTCTCGGAAAATGCCGCCTCGATCAACGCCCGCGCATCATCCGGCATCTTCAGCTCTTTTTTGTCCGTAAACAGTCGAGCTGTAAGCCAGAGACAGCCGTGGCTGGGATAGACAAAAGCCGCTTTGGGGAAGGCCGCCTTGTACCAGTTATCTGCAACATCATCATCGGGAAGCGGGCCATGAATAATCATGTAGGGAGACTCCCGTCTGTCAGACCCTTCTGCCAGTGGATTCCCTTGCTCGTCACGCGGGTGACGATGTAGCCGACCGGCTCGCTGTATCAGTAGGTCCATGGGTGCCAGATCGGTAACCAGCAGGTCAAAGTCTAAATCAAGGGATTGCTCAACCACCTGAGTCGCGATCAGCACCTTGCCGCTCCGCTCCTGTGCTGTGCTTTTCCTGCCGTAAGCGGAGGTAACAGATCTCTCAATATCCAGGCGGTCTCCCATGGCAAAACGAGCGTGAAACAGCATCAATCTATCTTTAGACAGTATGGCCTTTAACTGTGTGTAGCCGTTCAGTGCGTCATGTACGGTGTTTCTGATCCAGCAGACGCACCAGCCCTTGTTTGCCGCCTCAACAATCTGTCGCACCACTTCTGATTCATCAACAACAATGCTTACCGCCACGCTACAGCGGCGTTGAGGCATGGCTTCAACTGGTGTTTCCTGGGTCCCAGCTTTCTTGCTATAGGCGGTTGCCAGAGGATAAGCACTGCTTTCCAACTCCGGTTTCTGTTGGTCATCACAACCACGGGCAAAGGCAGCGATGAAATCGCGCCTGATATGTGTCGGCAATGTTGCCGAAAGCAGGATTGCACTTCCGCCAAGAGCAGCATGGAAGGCCAGCAGGTTCTGCAGCAGCTTGTTCATGTAAGGATCGTAGGCATGCACTTCGTCCACGATCAGGATGTGACTCGCCAGACCGAAGAGCCGCAATGACTGGAAGCGGGCCGGTAGCACCGCCAACAGCGCCTGATCAATAGTTCCCACCCCCACATCTGCCAAGAGCGCCTTTTTACGATTGTCCGCCAACCATGAAGAACATTGGGCTGTAGCTGTTTCTTCATCTGATGCATTAGTGTCGTGCCCGGCAACAGAGGCCATGAAGGTTTTCGATAGATGCCGTGCGCCGTGGGCCAACACGAGCGATGGAGATGTATCCTTGGCAAACAGCCTCTGATAGACCTCGATCATGCGGTCATACATTGCATTTGAAGTTGCCATGGTCGGCAGTGCCACAAAAAGGCCGTTTCCGCACCCGGCTGCCATCAGGCGCCCCGCCAGGAGCAGCGCCGCCTCCGTCTTGCCGGAACCGGTAACATCTTCGAGAATGAAAAGTTGGGGTGAATTTTCAATCAGGCATTTATCAACAAACGCCTGCAATGGTGTTGGGACGAGGATTTTGGGGAACAGTCCGGAAAAACCGGGTAGTTCGGATAGTGATATTCCGGTATTGATTCCAGCCTCACGAATTGCTTGTTCGGCTTGCGGAATGGCGCGGGTTTTCC
Source organism: Geobacter sp. (assembly GCA_031396605.1). Lineage (GTDB taxonomy): Bacteria > Desulfobacterota > Desulfuromonadia > Geobacterales > Pseudopelobacteraceae > JACRCG01. The sequence goes on from JANNLB010000182.1 coordinate 10,820, forward strand.
AGTAATCGACAAGCGGTATCGCTTCTTCACAGAATGGGAACCAAGTGCTGTTTGATCCTATCCAGTCACAGAGAACAGTAAAACCGGCCATTAGCCAGGATGCTTTTTTCATTCGTTCTTCAAGTTCAACCGGTGATGAAAGAATGATCTCTTCAGACGGACCGCAAATAAGTAAGGCGACTTCTCGGGCAAACAGCTCAGCTGCTGCGGAATCTCGTCCCCCAAAGTAACTAGAAAAGTTTAAGGGCATTCCGTTTAGCCCTCTCATCTGTGGAGGCACTCCATGATGACCCGTGTATGCCCTGACAATCGCCATGACAACATCTTGCCATTCGTCGAATGATTCATTTAAGGGAAATGTGAGGGCTTCGTTCTCAAAGGAAGTCTTGAGGAAGAGGTTACCGAGGCTGTCATGCCTTACTGTGTATTGCTTTCTGCTTGTGACTGCTTGCAACTTTTTCAACAAGTCGGGTCGAAGATTCTGGAAGCTTTCGGAAAATTTGCCGATGTCGTGGAAAGCCAGAAACAGAACCAGCCAACGACTACACGTTGCGTCGCCGAGGCCAGTAATGTCTGCAAATTTTTGTCGCAGTGCAGCATTCCTCGATAAGAGCACATTACCCACCGCCGCCACATCCAGACAATGATACGGCAGCAAATGATAACGATCACCGTCCCGTTCCGCCTTACCCCAATACGACCAATACAACATCAAATCCCCCTCAATCCCCCTTTCGTAAAGGGGGAGGATAAAACCGGGCGAATCCGAACACTCAGGTTCGCCTATGCATTCCATCAATATGGAAATAACCGGACGCGGCAAGCCGCGCTCCTACGAATCCGTAATCCAAAGAGACCCTACCACGCATCCCTGATTACACTAAGCTTTCTAATGTTTCCCCCTCAGTTCCACCCATATCCGCGCCGCCAGCCGTGCATCATCCAAGGCACGGTGACGCTGCACCGATGCCGGTAACGAACCAAACAGATGCCGATAGACGGTATCCAGCTTGTGATTGGACAGATGCGGCAAATGCCTCCGGGCCAGCCTGACGGTGCAGTGCCAGTTGTTTGACAGCGTTTTCCCCGCTAGCGACACTTCATTTCGTACAAAAGAACTGTCAAAAGGGGCATTATGCGCAACCAGCAGCGCATCACCGACAAACTCCAGAAAACAGTTCCAGACATCGTCAGGCTGCGGCTTGCCGCGCAGCATATCCTGGGAGATGCCGTGAACCTGATAAGCGCCATAGCTGATTTCAGCGCCCGTATCAATCAGCGTATCAAGTTCGTCTATGATGCTGTTACCCACAAGCGCAACGGCTCCGACTTCAATGACCCGACCTCCCCGCTTGATCGTCATGCCGGTAGTTTCCACATCTATGATTACGGTTCGTAACATGTTGAATATTTCTCCTGCAGCATCGGTTTTTTGTTGCCATTTTGGCGTCACTTTACTACTCTCTATTCAGGAGGTGTCTCATGGCACGAACAATCGCTGAAGAACGTATACCCGCCCGTATGCCGACCGCCGTGTACGACCGTCTGGTTGCCGCTGCACAGTCTGTCGGCGCTACACTTAATCAGTTTCTGGTCCAGTCTGCCCTGGAAAAGGCCAACGCAATCCTTGAGGAGGAAAGGGTAATCAAGCTTTCTGCAACCTCGGCTGAGGCTGTTTTCACTCTGATGGAGAATCCGCCTGAGCCGAACGAGTATCTAAAAAATGCCCTGCAGAGCCGTAAGGATACCATGTGCCCGAAATAGTGCCGCTAGACCGGAGCCATGACCGGAGCGGCTTTGACTGCGGTGTGCCGGAGTTGAACAAATTCCTGATGGCAACAGCCCGGCAACATGGTCAAAAAGGGATCTCCCGGACGTTTGTCCTGACCGACGGCACTCCCGCCATCCTCGGTTTTTTCACGCTGACTCTTTGCGAAATTCATGCGGAACTGCTGCCTGCTGCTGAGGCGAGAGCATACCCACTCCACGCTCTTCCGGCTGCGCGACTCGCCCGCCTTGGTGTTTCACGAAAAATGCAGGGCAAGGGTTTTGGTGAACTTCTCCTTGCTGAAGCTATCCACCGTACCGCCCTTATCGCTGAACAGGCCGGAATAATCGGACTTTTCGTCGATGCAAAAAATAACTCAGTCCGAAGTTTTTATCAGCGCTACGGTTTTCTTGTTATTCCTGAACATCAATTGCAACTCTTCATGCCGATTAAGACAATCCTCGCGGCTGATCGACATTCTTTCGCCAATTCGACCCTGCCATAAACCCTATCACAACCATGAGACACAATAAGTCATTCGGATCAATACAGGCCATTATTTTTGTTTTCAAATATAAAAAAGACCTCCCGGAAATCATCCGGAAGGCCTTTTTTATTGCAGGTTTATCAGAGAGTCTCGATCAACTCTGAGCAGACCAAACCCCGTGCAGATTGCACAATTCACGCGCTGTCACATTTTTTGCAGTCACATTAAATGTAGCGGTCGGTGCATCCCCCGGCTTGAGGAACTGGCGATAGGCTTTACCGTCGGCGATCAGCTCAATCCACTCGATGTAATGTTTTTCTTCCATCGGATGGGCCACGCTGCCAATGGTCACTTTGTAACCGCCATCGACTTTCTCGATTACCGGCACATGTTTTTCCCTGGCTGCATCAACGGTGTTTTCTGTCAGCAGAACCATGTCTTCTCCACAGCAGACAAGCGCGCCGTCACCGGCATGAATGACCTCAACAATATTTCCACACAGGTTGCATTTGTAAACTTCAAGTAAATTTGCCATTGTTCATTTCTCCTTTGAATTTATAGTTATTCCATTTCCAAATCAAAGCGCTATCTTCGTTGGCTCGTCTTCGGCTCCTCAACGTATATCTGTACGCCTTCGTCGCCTCAGTCCTCTCCGCCTTGATTTCATCTTTGATTTGAAATTGGTATTACCCTGCAACAGGGCTCTGGTAATCACCAATTTTCGCCGAGCAGTTCAAAATGCGCCCTGGGGTGCAGACAGGCGATACAGACCTCCGGAGCTTCCCTACCGGTGTGGAGATAGCCGCAGTTGCGACAACGCCAGAAG
>JANNLB010000194.1:0-17810 GCA_031396605.1 Geobacter sp.
GTAGCCGGTATTGCCCAGAATGGTACTGTCGTATTTGAGTTCGATCCCCTCAAGGCCGTTAGGGTCACGCCCCGTGAAGCCGACCACATGTGCGGCGATCTCCATATTAGGGTAAAATCGTTTTGATTCAGGAGCAAAGCCGATGCCCCTCAGTTTCATGTTTCTGACGCGGGTTGCGATCTCGGGTGCCAGCCAGCGTTCAAGCCAGATGAAGGATTTGTTGACTGACAGCCGGGCGACCAGTTCACTTTTCGGCAATCCCAGAATCGGCGCCAGCACCGCTGCGGTTCCCGCTACGTCCTTTATGCGTCGCGGTTCGGCATAACAGGAATCCATGTGGATGGATTCGGCCAGTGTGGTGCCGTTGCGATCTAGGATGCTGCCGCGGGCCGGAGTAAGGTCAACTTTATGTTGATGCTGCTTGTCAGCTTTTTTAACGAGATTTTCGTGCTGAAGAATTTGAAGATAGAACGAGCGACCGGTCACGGTCAGGAACATGAGGCCGAAAACAGTTCCGATCATGATGATCCGGATGCGCGCCCATTTTTCCCGTTCGTCTTTCATTTGACGTGAATGATCTGCTGTTCGGTTGGCAGCGCCATACCCAGATCATTCCTGGCGATAGCTTCAATGCGTGCCGGCGCCTTCAGCGAGGCGGCTTCAAGCCGGAGGCGCTTTTGTTCCTGCCCTGCCTCATTCAGTTGACGGCTGATCTCGGAGACCTGCAGGTTGAGATCAACCAGCTTGAAGCGTGACCAGACGTGAAAGACGGATACTATCGTAAAAATGATCATGCAGATCATCAGGTACTTGAATATGTCAATCCGGTGCGGCGTTACATCTATTCCGCCAAGGGCGCGCGGTGCGGCAACTTTGGTATAATCCGTTCTTGCCTGTGCCATGGTGACCTCCTGTTACAATCTACCTCTCCCCCTCCCTAACCCTCCCCCGCTTGACCCTCTGGGGCCTAAAGGGGAGGGGATTAAAGTCTCCACCCAGCGGACCCACAGGGCCTAAAGGGGGAGGTTGGAGGGGGGAGGGGCTGGTTGTGTTACAATTTTTCTACTGCCCGCAGTTTGGCGCTTCGCGCCCGTGGATTTTTATCTGTTTCTTCCGCTGTCGCCGTCACCGGGCGACCGGTCAGAATCCTTACTCGCGGTTGTTTGCCGCAGACGCAGACCGGCAGCTGTCGTGGGCAGGTGCACCCTTCCGCGTATTCCCGGAAGATATGTTTGACGATCCGGTCTTCCAGGGAATGAAATGAAATTATTACACCCCGCCCGCCCGGCTTTAGAAGGTCAAGTGCGGCACGCATCCCCTGGCCCAGGCTTTCCAGTTCGCTGTTGACCGCAATGCGGAGAGCCTGGAAGGTGCGGGTCGCAGGGTGGATCCGCTCATCCCATTTGGCCTTGGGAACCGCCCCTTTGATGATATCCACCAGCCGCAAGGTGGTTGTTATCAACGACTCTTTACGCTCTTTGACGATGAACGACGCAATCCGCTTTGCCCAGCGTTCCTCGCCATATTCGAGAAGTATTCTCTCCAGTTCCTGTTCCGGAAGCCTGTTAACCAGATCTGCCGCGGTTTCGCCTCTGCTGATGTCCATCCGCATATCCAGCGGGGCATCCTGCTGAAAACTGAAGCCGCGCTCCCTCGTATCCAGCTGGTGTGATGACACCCCCAGATCGAGGATGAAACCGTCCAGACTTGTTACACCGAGCAGTTGGAGATGTTCGGCAAGCCCGGCAAAATCACCATGTATCAACCGGATCTGTTCACGGTGCGCCGAGAGGCGCTTGCCCGCTGCGGCCAGAGCAGCCTGATCCCGGTCTATGCCGACCAGCAGTGCGCGGGGCGCTTTTTCAAAGATCAATGCGGCGTGGCCCCCGCCCCCTAACGTACCGTCCAGATACGTTTTGCCGTTCACCGGCTCCAGAAAACGGATGACCTCGTCAGGCAGAACCGAGAGGTGATGAAACTCCGTCACTAGAGACCAAGCTCCGCAGCAGCTTCAGTGCCGCTCGGGAAGTTTTTCACATCCTGGGTGCGAACCTTGTCCCATTCGCTCATGCTCCAGATTTCAATCTTGTCCATCGTGCCTACGAACTGGATTTCCCGATCGAGGGCGGCGATCTTGCGAAATGTCGGCGGGATCAGAAAACGCCCCAGTTTGTCGGCGGAACATTCCTGGGCCGGCGAGATAATCGTCCGCATGATGCTCTTGCGCTGGTCGGAGGTGAATCCTTTGCTGACACGGAAATTCTCTTCAAAGACGAACCACTCCCGGTAGGGGAAAATCAGCAGGCCGGAACTGTGCAGGCCGCCACCCAGATCAACAGGAACCGAGTTGGTGAGGAAAAAACGCTCGTCACCATGGGTTCCGACAAGGATTTCCCGGAATCTGGCCGGCAGACTGGTGCGCCCCTTGGCGTCTATGGTTGTCTCGAAAATGCCTCTGAACATGGTTGTCTCGTTGGTACTTTTTTCCACAATGTTCCACTTTTTCCCACGGTATGGGAACTTATACCGGCGGTCAAGGGCTCTGTCAATATAAAATATGAATTTTGTAAGGGAAATTTGGTGTGTAAGGTATGTTCGTTCGTACGGATGACAACTGCATGTCTGGACTGCGTCAGATTAGAATAATTTGCATCTCTCGTGAATGGGTGTATACATGCACATCTGCAATCTTCTTCACGTTGTTACGCAGCTTCTGCTACGCAACAACGTGGTTTCGGTAAGCAGGAACTTGGTAATGCTAAAAAGTATCACCATGATACTTTTTGTTGACTGATGGCGTAAAATATTTCACACTCAGGATGCTTGAACATGGAGAAGCGGAAACCACATTGAAAATGCATATCATCCGAAGCCAACCCCCCTCAGTCCCCCCTTGTCAGGGTGTAAGCCTTGAAGCCTCCCTTGACAAGGGGAGGTTTGGAGGGGTTTGATATTGAAGAGGTTGTCTGATATGTACAAACAAGGTGATGCATGTCCGCTCTGCGGCGCTGGCAATCTGTCCGAAAAGGTGGTCGAAGAGCGTTTCAGCTACAAGGGGCATTCTTTGACGGTGCCTGATTACAGTATTCTGGAGTGTCCGGCCTGTAACGAGGCGGTTGTGGAGAAGGATTCAGCCCGGCGGGCGGAGAAGCTGCTCAAGGATTTTGGCCGTCAGGTTGATGGATTGCTGATGGCGACTGATATAAAGAGAATCCGGCGCAAGCTGCACCTGACCCAGGAGCAGATGGCGACCGTTCTTGGTGGCGGTTTGAAAGGTTTTGCCCGCTATGAAAACGGTCAGGTTATCCAAAGCCGGGCCATGGATAACCTGCTGCGCATTCTGGATCGTTTTCCCGAAAGCCTGGGTGTGCTGCCGGGTGTGCCGCGTCAGCAGGCGGTTGTATCGCGCAAGGGCACGAGGGTTGAAGCGGGGGTGGTGTGTGAGGATGGTGAGGGGTATGTGGGGAAGGGGTAGTTTCTGGCAGTTGGTTTCTGGTGTTGAGCGTAAATCAGGTAAAACTTAACATCTCGATCCAAACGATTGGCCTAAACTTCGTCTGGTCATTTTCCGGGCGTCCGGTAGAAACATAAAAAATGAGGAAAGCCATGAAAGAGCGCAATATACAGGGATTATTTCAGGGAATAAGGAAATCACCAAACCACAGATTAGCCGTCTTGAAAAACAGAACAAACGGCTCAACCTGGCAATCAGACTTATAGAGCCTTTCCAGAAAGACGCTGCCCTTTGGTCTCTTAAACCCGAAAAGCAAGTAACTGAAATAGTCGGTGCAGTCCAGCGTATGAAGCCGTTGATAGATTTTTTTGTACGATAAGTGCAAAAAGCGGGAGTACGACCGATTCCGGCTTTGTTCGCCAAAATTTGAACGGAGAATTTATGCAAAACCAACCCGTAACCGAAGAACTACTCCAAGAGATGACCGAAAAAATCGTGCGTGAGATCAATCCCCGTAAGGTGGTGCTGTTCGGCTCCCACGCACGGGGAACAGCTCGCCCAGATTCCGACCTGGATTTTCTTATTGTCGAGGATGGTCCCTTTAATGCCCAGCGCAGCCGCCGCGCTGAGATGGCACGGCTTTGGATGCTTTTCCCCGATGTCCGGATTCCTATCGACTTTCTGGTTTACTCGCCTGAGGAAGTAGCAAAGTGGGAAAGTTCCAGGAATCATGTAATCCATCATGCCATGAATGACGGGAGGGTACTGTATGAAAGTTAGTAGTGAAGCTTCCGGGTTGATGGTTATGGCGGGCAAGGATATTGATCTTCTGCGATACATTGTCTCTTCAGATCCGATTGCTGATGAAATTTTCGGTTTTCACGCTCAACAGGCGGTTGAAAAGTCCCTGAAAGCATGGATTTATCTTGCAGGAGGTACTTTCGACTGGGTACATGATGTGAGGATATTGCTGATTGCGCTTCAAGACATGGGACTTGATGTTGAACAGTACAAAGAGCTGATTCCGTTGAACAGCTTTGCTGTGCAATTCCGTTATGAAGCAATGGACCAGGAAGATGTTCCGCTTGATCGTGCTGATACACTCTGCAAGGTTGAAGCTCTGTACAAACATGTTCAATCTCTGCTGGCAAAGGCAGAAGCCTAAGCATGATCTCCACCCAAGCCTCCCATCCCGTCCTTGTCCGACAGTATAACGAGGATTGCATCAGTATGTTACAGCTGAGGTATTTACGTTCTGGGCCACTATTGTCCCCATGATCATAACATCTCAGTAAATTGCAAAGCTGCTTTTGGGCGCCGCGCGCTGATTTCCACTGCCACACCATCCTCCTTAATCGAGATAAAGATGAACCTGTCACCATTGATAACCAACGTCCACTTCCCCCCCATTTCCGAAGTAAAACGCTGGCTGGCCGAGCGGCCGCACGATGGCCGGGAGATGATCGATCTCTGCCAGGCGGTGCCGGATTATGCTCCAGCCCCGGAATTAACGGAGCACCTGTCCCGGTTGCTGAGCGATCCGTTTATGTCGAAGTACTCTCCCGACGAGGGGCTGCTGGAAGTGCGTGAGGCTCTTTGTGTCTATTACGGCAGAAAATATGGAGCACAGCTGTCACCTGCCGATCTCTGTCTGACAATCGGCGCCAGCCAGGCTTTCTGGCTGGCTATTGTCACCCTCTGCCGCGCCGGAGACGAGATAGTTGTGCAGGCGCCCTACTATTTCGATCATCCCATGGCCCTCGATATCCTCGGCATACGCGGGGTATATGCTCCGTTTGTCGAATCGGAGGGAGGGCTCCCCAACCCTGCCACGATTGAAAGTCTGATCAATGACCGGACCAGGGCGATTCTCGTGGTCTCCCCCAGTAATCCTACCGGCGCCATTACACCGCCGGAGACTGTTCGTGAGCTTTTTGACCTTGCCAGACGTCGTAATATCGCCCTGATTCTGGATGAAACCTACAACGAATTTATCCCCGGCGGGGTTCGTCCGCATGATCTTTTCACTGATCCGGCCTGGGGCGATCATTTTGTGCAGATCGCCTCATTCGGCAAGACCTACGCGCTGACCGGCTACCGCGCCGGAATGCTTACCGCCTCACAGGAATTTATCCATCATGCCCTCAAGGCGCAGGATACCATGGCGGTCTGCCAGCCGCGCATAACCCAGCATGCCGTCAAATTCGGTGTTGAGAATCTTGACCTGTGGGTCGCCGCCAACCGGGAAATGATGAGCCGCCGCCACGACCTGTTCCGCTCCGAATTCATGCAGCCGGGCAACAGGTTCCAGCTGATAGCCAGCGGCGCTTTCTTCGCATGGGTACGCCATCCGTTCAGCGGCTGCAGCGGCCGCCAGGCGGCGAAACGACTGGTGGATGAAGCCGCGATCCTCTGTCTGCCGGGCGAGGTTTTCGGGCCCGGTCTGGAGGGGTATCTGAGGCTGGCGTTCGGAAATATTCGGGAGGAAGCCATTCCAGAGGCCGCCAGGCGGTTCCGGGAGATGAAGATTTGATCGGTATATCGATTGAAAGTTCATTGTGAATTGCCATCCATCGTAAAAACGTGTACGTTTCTGACCAAAAAAAGTGCAGAATTAAATACAGTAACCTGCACAGGGACAACCGGTGCAGCGAAAAGGAACATGGAATGGTAAGAAAGAAACAAAAAATAATCAGCTCGCCCGGCTTGACGGAACTCCCTCCGTTACCTCAGGATGCTTCCGGCTTGGTACACGACTACCGGAGATATTTCACCTATACTCTCGGCCAGAATAAATACAGTCATTCAGTCAAATATTTTTACAAGGCGCTGGCATTGACAGTCCGTGACCGATTGATGGAACGCTGGAAGAAGACCCGCTACAGCTATGTGGAGTCGCGATGTAAACAGGGTTATTACCTTTCGCTGGAATTTTTGATGGGGCGGACCCTCGGCAATGCCATGCTGAACCTCGGTATTACCGATACCGCTGCGCAGGCGATGCAGCAGCTTGGTATTAATCTGGAAGATCTGGCTGAAGCAGAAATTGATGCCGGACTCGGCAACGGCGGGCTCGGGCGTTTGGCCGCCTGCTTTCTGGACAGCTGTGCCACCCTGCAACTGCCGGTTATAGGGTACGGTATCCGCTATGAATATGGCATGTTCCGCCAGCGTATCGTGGATGGCCGCCAGATAGAGGAGCCGGATCACTGGCTGCGGGACGGCAACCCCTGGGAACAGGAACGGCCCGAATTTACTCAGCAGGTCCGCTTTGGAGGACGCAGTGAGCAGTACCGTACCGAAACCGGAGAGCCCCGTGTCCGTTGGGTGGACAGCCGGAATGTGCTGGCGGTCCCCTACGACATACCGATCCCCGGCTATCGTAACGGCACTGTCAACACCCTGCGTCTCTGGAAAGCTGCTGCTACCGATGCCTTTGACCTGGGTGAATTCAACGCCGGAGACTATGCCGAATCGGTTGCTACAAAAAATGAAGCAGAAAATATCACCATGGTGCTGTACCCGAACGATGCCAGTGAAAACGGCAAGGTGCTCCGGTTGCGCCAGCAGTATTTCCTCGCTTCTGCCTCTCTTCAGGATGTCGTTGACCGCTGGGTGCTGGTGCGCAATGGTGACTTCAGCGATTTTGCAGACAGTAACTGTTTTCAGCTGAACGATACCCATCCGAGCTGTGCCGTGCCCGAACTGATGCGCATTCTGATGGACGATCAGGGCATGGGCTGGGATCAGGCCTGGGGGATCACCTGCAGTACTATGGCATACACCAATCATACCCTGCTTCCGGAAGCGCTGGAAAAGTGGCCGTTACCGCTTTTTGGTCAGCTATTGCCCCGGATCCTGGAGATAATTCTGGAGATCAATGCCCGTTTCATGACGGAGGTTTCCAGCCGCTGGCCCGGTGATAATGAGCGCATGAGACGCATGTCCATCATTGAGGAGGGGGGGACACTCCATATCAGGATGGCATACCTGGCAATCGTGGGGAGCTTTTCCGTCAACGGCGTTGCCGCCTTGCACTCGCGGCTGCTGGTTCAGGGGCTGTTCCGCGATTTTTATGAACTCTGGCCGCTCAAGTTTAACAACAAGACCAACGGGGTGACGCCTCGCCGCTGGATCGCGTACTCCAACCCTGCCTTGAGCAAACTGGTTACCGAAAAAATCGGCGAAGGGTGGATAGCCGATCTGCAGCAGATCAGCAGGATTGCCGAATATGCCGATGATCCTGAATTCCGGCAGCAGTGGCACGACGTAAAACAGGCCAATAAGACCCGGCTTGCGGCTATCGTTCAGGCCAGAAGCAACGTCACTTTCAACCCTGAAGGGCTGTTTGATGTCCAGGTCAAGCGGATTCACGAGTATAAGCGTCAGCTCCTCAACATACTGCATGTCATCCATCTCTATGACCGGATCAAGCGGGGTGACACGGCGGGGTGGACCAATCGCTGCGTGCTGATCGGTGGGAAAGCAGCGCCGGGCTATGCCATGGCGAAGCTGATTATCAAGTTGATTAATAACGTGGCCCAGGTGGTCAACGCCGATCCGGTCGTCGGTGAAAAGCTTAAAGTGGCGTTTGTGCTTAATTACAACGTAAGCGCAATGGAGAACATCTGCCCCGGCACCGACCTCTCGGAACAGCTGTCTACCGCCGGCAAGGAGGCTTCCGGCACCGGCAACATGAAGTTCATGATGAACGGCGCGATAACCATCGGCACCCTGGATGGCGCCAATATCGAAATCCGCGAGGAGGTCGGAGATGACAACTTCTTCATGTTCGGTCTGACGAGCGAAGAGGTGGAGGAGCTGCGCTGGAACTATGACCCGCATGCGATCATCAGTCACGATGACGACCTGCAGAGGGTCATGAATCTTCTTCGCTGCGGCCATTTCAATCTCTTTGACGGCGGGCTCTTCGATCCGATCATCAATGCGATCTGTTCCTCTCACGACCCCTGGATGGTTGCCGCAGATTTCCGCAGTTTCGTCGATGCCCAGAAACGGGTGGCGACAGCGTATCAGGATCGTGAGCGCTGGACCCGCATGAGCATCATGAACACCGCCCGCAGCGGCAAATTCTCCACCGACCGGACAATCAGCGATTATAACGAGGAGATCTGGCATCTGAAGCCGATGCCGATGGAGTGCGCAGAGTAGTGATGTGCCATGAGAGCGGGTGGATGCCCTGATGGAGGCTGCCGCGCGCGGTGAACTTGCCTGTCACGGATGTTTCATGTCGCAGATGGAGTTTCTGTATCGAGTCTGGAAGTATGAAGGGGAAGAGGCAGCGCGCAGGGCATACTCAATCTGCTTGCACCTGCCGATAGTCTGGCTGCATGAGTCTCCCGAACACTTGGAACGGGCGGCGGCAATAAAGGCCTGTTTCCCTCTTTCGCTGGCCGATGCCTGGATAGCTGCTGCGGCATTGCAACTGGATGCGATACTGATTTCATAACGACCCGGAATTCGAGAAGGTTATCGATCTGAAGCAGGAGTGCCTGCCGTACAAATGACATTCCTCTCCATAGGTTCTCTGAATAGCTGCTCAGTGATCAGGATTGCGAGGAGAAAATAGGACGCTACCTGTTCCTTTAATTTTGGTGTTTCCCCATTTATTCTAAAGGGCTCGCTCTGTACGATAATTTTTTGTGAGTTCATAGGGCAAGTTTCTATCAAGTGTCCAGACTAGGTTTCACCTCATCCTCATAAAAAGGAGAACCGAAATGAAAGACAATCAATGCCCAATATGTGAAGCTAAAGCTGATATAAAAGAGATAGACGGCGGAGTAGCTTACTTAATAAGGTGTTTTGGTAACTGCCCTCAGTTTGAAATACCGAAGGGCATTGAATCTGAGATTCGTAAAATTCATGGAAGGCAACCTGACCTACGCGAAGGGATGAAGGAATTTAAGGCAACCCATCCCGACAGTGTTGCACTTGTCAGGCCTAACCCTGATGGCCCTCGCCAAGACGATTTTCAAATTAATCTTAAAAATTATGACGGGCCAGAATATCCGTCCTGATTCGGTAACGTTCATCATTTAACTTTATAAACGTGTTTTCATGGAGGCTCCATGTCCAGAAACTTTGTCATTTCATCCCTAGTTTTACTTTCCGCAATATTTTTCTCTCCGGCGTGGGGTGAATCTGATGCCGAGCATTGCAAGAAAGCTTATGAAACGAAAAAATATGTGATTGCATATCCAGTGTGTTTAAAGGCAGCTGAGCAGGGAATCGCACCCGCCCAATCGATTCTCGGCATTTTGTACTTTGATGGCCTGGGTGTTAAACAAGATTATGCAAAGGCTGCAACTTTTTTTTCAAAGCAGCTGAACAAGGTAATACAGATGCACAAGGATCTCTCTGCGGAATTTATTTTCTCGGCGAGGGGATAAATCGAGATTACATCAAAGCAGAAGCTTGGTGCCGCAAGGCAGCTGAGCACGGCAATATACAGGCACAGTTATTTCTTGCCGAGTTTTACTCTAAAGGCGTTGGAGTGAAACAGGACTATGCCCTGTCAGTATATTGGTACCAAAAAGCGGCAGGTCATGAGGATGCGGATGCTCAGTTCCGAATTGGAGCTATGTACAATGAAGGCAAGGGAGTGCCAAAAAATTACATTGAGGCAATGAAATGGTTTCGTAAGGCGGCTGAACAGGGTAATTCTAAAGGACAAAGCTTTTTGGGAATAATGTACGATCAAGGTAAAGGGGTGAACAAAGACCTAGTTCAGGCACTTGCATGGTACACAGTGGCTTCTGCAAGTAAGATGGATGCGTCGGCAGTTGAACTCCGTGATGAACTGGAAAAGGGACTTACACCACACCAAATCACCCAAGCACAACAGCTCGCAGTCAAATATCAACGCAAGATAGACCTGAGAAAAACATCTTCTAAATCTAGAAGTGAGAAAAGGGTCAATCCTTGACGGCCTGTTGCCCTCGTTATAATGCTAATGCTTTTTCATGTTCACAGGCTAAACGTTCCGTTTGGATAGTTGACCGGTTCACATGCGCGCGTGAACAGGTCAATAACTCGTTGAAAAAAATAAATATTTAAGGACATTTATGTCTATCGGTAACGATACAGATAAGTGGGGATTATTAGCAGTAGGAATTGCCTTGATATTATTGGGGCTAAAAACATTTTTATCAGTCAGATTTTTATTTTCATGGAGCTCATGTTGATTTCACAAGACATCAAGATATTGTAGGAAGTGGGTTAATACTGATAGGGATAATTTTGCTAACAGGATTCTTCCGTAATTCAAAAAATTAAATAATTGCAATGGCAAAGGGGCCGTGTTTCAACACGTTACAGTTACAAAAAATCTAAACGGTTAAGACAGGCCCCTACCAATTCTGTTAGGCATGCTTCAGCGGATGTTCTTTCAAATACTTTCTCAAGGCATCATCGATCCGAGATTGCCAACCAGCACCAGTGGATTTGAAATTTTCTACCACATCTTGAGACAGTCGGATAGCAATTGATTTTTTTGTAGGGGCTTTCTGAGGCCCACGAATACCCGGACGATGAATAATAGCCTGTGCCCAATCCTCATCAGTTTTAAGGAAATTTTCCGGGTCGTCCATAGCCATGCGTTCAACAGACTCTTCTGAAAGATGACTGACTCGTTCCGAGTCAGTCATGATTTCTCCTCTGGAACGCATGCTTTCGATTTCTTTAGAGGTTTTTCTGACTATTTTGCTCATAGTAAAGGCTCCTTTCCTTACGACTGGCCTTCCGTAGCGAGAAACAGCGAACTGCCTCTCCGCGTAACGTATAGGCAAGAGTGAGAGTTACCAGTTCGCCGCCAACTTCGGCAATATCTAGCCAGCGGCGTTCATGAGGTTGGTGACTTTCAACTGTGATCTTTTTTGGAGACTCATAAACAAGCTGCCCATCGGCAAGGTCATATCCATGCTTTTCAAAGTTTTTCAACCGCTTGTTTTCATCCCATTCGTAGATCATGTTTATTGTATATACAATTTGTCTTAATACGTCAACTTCTTTAATAACTGCCACTTCACAAGGCATTTGTCGGCAAAACATGACAACATGAGAATGTCCAACTAGCGGCTCGACCAGACCGCCCGGAAAAGCTGGGTGGGTTTAGCCTTATGGCGTTATACACCAAACCAAAAAAAAACCGAAAAAACTGAGTAACCAATGTTTTATTCATACCGTTCAGGAGGTGCATAAAGGGCCGCATCACCAGTAGCAAAGGGAACGTTAGCAACTAACAGGATGTGAGTTGCAAGCCAAGGATGGCTACTATTCCGTAATGGAAAGGAGGCCACTATGACGATACATGACTTTATCATCATAATGAAGCTTCTCATCTTGGTACTTGAAATAATCGCAACCTACAGCCGATAATTCCTAACCCCTTTATGTACCTCTTGAACGGTATGAATAGTACAACCCCAAGAAAAGAGGCAGACAATCCACCGTGAATACACCAAAAGATGAATCAAACGAAGATGCTTGGTTTTGGATGTCCGCCAAACAAAGGCATGAACAGAGATACAAAATTTGGATCGTGGTCTATTTTCTCGGCTGCGCTCTCTTGTACTTTGGCATTCCTCAGTTACTCGTAGACTCACTTGGTACAAACAAATTGACGTATCAGCCAGACAAAGACATATTTCTGACCCTTTTTAACGCTGTGGTAGAACTAACTCGTCCAGTTGCCGCAGTCTTTCTATGTGGGATACCTGTGATGGCAACTTTCGGTTTGTGGGTGTGCTGCCACGGCTTTTATACTAAATACCGCAAAAATCAATAGCCTAAGTGAATTCCGGGGACATAATGCAATTTTAAAAACGGTATTCCTCGCTGCGCCTCAGCACGTTAGATGGTGATATGAAAAACAAAAGATTCATAAGAGATATGCAAGAAGCCTTGAAAGAGTCTGTCGATTTCTTCTCTCCTAAAAGGAAACAAGAAAGAGAGCTCTGGGTTGGAAAATCATTCATTGAGAATTTGGGAGTCCTTTTTAAAGATGGAGAACTCTTCACACCGCCTCAAGACCCTCCTGATGTCTCATTTAGGGAAGCCCGATTTGAAATAAAAGAAATTCTCGATGCAGAGCGTAAAAGACACCAAGAATTTAAGGACAAACTGAAAAAGGCTTACGAAGCTACTGAGCCGGCTGACTTCCTTGAAGAATACAGGCCAATTGATATTACTCCGGAGGACATAGGAACCTTAATTATTAATTCTCTGGGCAAATTTTCAGAAAAATATGACCCCCAAACACGCTCTAATCTCGACTTGCTTATTTATATTAATTTAAGCAAATCGTTATTAAAATCAGACTCCTTGCCAGCAAGATCTGCCTTCTCTGAATTTGGTTGGCGTTCTATATCAGCTTTAAAGGGATGGGGAAGCCTTGTGTTTTATACAAACTGTTCTGCGCCTGACTTCCTGCAAGAAAAAGAAGGGTTACTGACAATAAGACAGTTTCCTCAATAAATAAGCATCTAACCAGGCCGCTGGAGCGGTGAAAGCCTGCTCACCGCCCACGACGTTGGATTGATAAAAAGAATTTTAGGACCGGGGAGAAAATGAAGACGGTTTACAGCGCTTCAAACATCTCGTTTGTGAGCATATTCCAGAACGTCCTGGAGGGGCACGGAATCAAATGCTGGATCAAAAACGAATTTCTTTCCGCAGGAAGCGGTGAAATCCCGCCAATTGAGTGCTGGCCGCAGCTGTGCGTTGACGATGATGATTATCCGGAGGCGAAACTCATAGTAGAAAAGGCTCTTTCAGTAGAAGAGATACCGGCCTGGAAATGCGATTCATGCGGTGAGGAAATCGAGGGGCAGTTCACGGAGTGCTGGAAATGCGGGGAAAGTCGTCCTTCTGCAGATCAGTAGCTGCTTCACGCAGGAAAGGCTCTAGTATGCTGTAACATTTAAAACAACGTAGGTTGGGCAAAGCTGGCGTGCCCAACGGAATCGGCGGCATGTTGGGCACGGCATGAAAACGCCTTAGCCCAACCTACGAAAAATCATGTGTTACATAGCACTAGCCGGAAGTGGAACATGTTAATATCACCGGCAAGGATGCCCCGGAGTTGAATATTCGGGGGGGTGTGGTATCATCTTATCAGGAAGTCCGACTCTTACCCGGTAAGGGATTATCAAAAGGAGAAATATTATGCTAAGCAAGGCCATGATTGACAATCTTAACGAGCAGGTCCAGCTTGAGAGCTATTCGTCCAACCTCTACCTGCAAATGAGCGCCTGGGCGGAAGTCAAGGGGCTTGAGGGGTGCGCCGCATTTCTCCGGGCGCAGGCTCAGGATGAGCAGACGCACATGCACCGGCTCTTCAAGTACGTATATGAAACCGGGGCACTCCCCATTATCGGCACGATCAAGGCGCCGCCGACAAAATTCAAGTCGATAAGCGAGTTGTTCCAGCAGGTTTTAGAGCACGAGAAGTTCATTACCGGCAAGATCAACGCGCTGATGAGCCTTGCTATAAAGGAGCAGGATCACTCGACGGCCAATTTCCTGCAGTGGTACGTGGCCGAGCAGCACGAGGAAGAGCACACCATGCAGAAGATCCTCGACAGGATCAAGAATATCGGCGAAGCGGGAAGTGGGGTCTACTTCATAGACCGGGCCATCGGCCTCCTGGCCGGGGAGAAATGATGCCGCACCCCGATAGACGGGATACGTGAAAATAAAAGGGACAATCATCCCTGCATTATTCAAACAAAAAAACAGCGACCAATTGTCGCTGTTTTTTGTTTATTGCCGGCCTCGTTTCAGGGGCGACTGAAACGGATCACCGAGTAGGCGGTATCGGGAGCCACCGTTACCCCGAAGCGGGCATTTACCGCATAGAGGCTCGTGCCCGCAGCCGTCAGGGTCGTCGGCACATCGAAGGCGGGATTGGTTATGAGCGTGCGCACCCTGCCCGTGGCGAAGTTCGGTGACAGATCGACCACCGCTACCTGATGGAGCCGGTTCTGGACCACGAATAGCGTCTGCCCCTCCAGAAGGATGCCGTCGCCTCTAAAGACCGTCTCCGCACCCAGGTCGATCTTCTTAGTGACGCCGGAAGTCGGGTCTACGGTGAAGAGGAGACCGGGGTCGCTCTGAACCGCAATCAGCGTCTGTCCCGAGGCGGCTATGCCGTTCAGGTTACTGCCCCCGGCCACAAGCAGGAGGTCACCACTGAGTGGCCGGGTCGTTACCGTCTCCTGGCCGGCGAGGGATCCGTCCGCTGGCAGCGGCACCCGGTAGAGAACCGGTTTGCGCGAATCGGTGAACCAGGCAGCGTCGGCGGTAAGGACGACATCATTAATGAAGGTCGGGATTTCCACAGTATTTGCCGGGGTCAGAGTATAGGAGGCCAGATCCCCACCGGTGGAGGCATCGTATATGAATGCCTTTCCGGTGCCGCCACCGGCAACGAAGATGCGGCCGCGGCCGTCAACCTTGAGCCCGATGGAGGCGCGTCCCGCCAGAGGCGGGACCAGGACGCTTCCAGTCCCGGTGGTGATGTCGGCGCGATAGACCGCACCGGTGGGTATTGACCCTATGTAGATGAACTCTCCTCGTGCTGCTATCCCCTCGGGTTGAAAGGCGTTGGGAAGCGAAATCTGGTCCGGAGGTGTGGTAGCCGGAGGATTGGAGGAATAATCCCCGGAACAGGCTGCGAGCGTCAGGGATGTCAGAATGGATAACAGTAATACTAAATGTTGAATGGAGATTCTCATGTTGCACCTCCAAAACTGGAATGTAATGGGCCGTTGTACGACCTTTGCCTACAGTATATCAACATATCGACTTTCAGTCGAACTACATTCTCACTTAAAACCGGACCAGTTTCAGGTGGGTAGGTCACCTGAATAACCCATAGAAAAAGGCCCTGCATTTCTACAGGGGGTTTCTTTGCTTGCGCCCGCCAATCATCTCGACGGGCTAAATGCTGCATCCCTTCGTTTAAAAGCAGATGACACAGAGCTCCTGTTCTACCACAGGGAAAATTTCGTACCAGCGGCAAATAAAAACGCCAGTTATGTTATGATTGCAAATCATGCTACTACATGGTTACAATTCCCGTATAAACAAAGCCGCATCGAAAATGCGGTATAAAAGCCATGTATGTTTCCTGAAAAGATAGACCACCAGCATTTTACTTAGCTATCTCGGGTGAACATGGACGTAATTACTACCCACACAAATGCCGACTTTGACTGTCTTGGCGCCATGACGGCGGCACTGAAGCTCTATCCCGACGCACTCCTGTCCTTTCCCGGATCGAAGGAGAAGGGGGTGCGTAATTTCAGTGTGCGCCACCCGGAGTACCTGCCGCACTTCACCCGTTCCAAAGATATCTGCCTGGATGAAATCACCCGCCTGATCATTGTTGATTGCCAGCAGGCCGCTCGTATCGGTCGCTTCGCCGAAATTCTGGATCGTCCCGGACTGGAAATTCTTATCTATGACCATCACCCGGTGACGGATGAAAGTATTCTGCCGACCGGCGGGACGATTGCCGCCTGCGGTTCTGCCTCTACCCTTCTGGCTGCCAGGCTGATGGAAGGGAAAGTTATTCTGACACCCGAAGAGGCCACTCTGATCATGCTCGGTATCCATGAGGACACCGGGCGACTGCTGTTTGCATCGGCAACGCCTGACGATTACCACATCGCGGGTTGGCTGCTGGGGCAGGGGGCGAGACTCAATATCGTCAGCGATGCGCTGACGCCGGAGTTGACGAAGGCGCAGATGGGGCTTTTGAAACAGCTGCTGACGACCCTCAAAACAAGTTCGGTGAACGGACTCGTCATCTCGATTGCCTACGCGACCTGCGACCATTACATCGGTGATATTGCCTCGCTGGCACACCTGATGCGTGACATGGAGAATATGGACGCACTGTTTGTAGCGGTAGCGATGGAAGATCATGTCTATCTGGTGGCCCGAAGCCATATCCCCGAAATCGATGCCGGTGAAATCATGAAGGGTTTCCAGGGGGGCGGTCATGCCACTGCCGCGTCGGCGGTCGCGCATAACCAACCATTGAATCAGGTGCTGGAGAGGCTTGACGAGCTGCTGCAGCTTTCGGTCAGGGTTCAGGTAACCGCAGGGAGCATCATGTCGGTGCCGGTCAAAACCATGCCCGGCTCAGTTAATATTGCCGGTGCCAGCGAGCTTTTGACGCGCTATAACTGCAATGCCATGCCGGTTATGTCTGAAGAGCGGATGGTCGGCGTCATCTCGCGCAAGACCGTCGAGAAGGCGCTTCATCACGCTCTTGGCGCATCGGCGGTAACAGACTTCATGCATACGGAGTTCCTGTCGGCCTCTCCTGATACCCCTCTGGCAGAAATCCAGTCGTATATGGTGACCGGCAATCGCCGTTTCGTCCCGGTTTTTGAAGGGACGAGACTGATCGGAGCGGTGACCCGGACCGACCTGATGCGTCACATTCACGGCGGACGTCGCGGGGGAAGCGGTGCACTCTATGACCTTGAATCTCTGGAAACTCCGACTCGAACCCGTTCGGTAGCCGGGATGCTCGGCAAACGGCTTGCGGCGGAAATCCGCGAGACTCTGCACAAACTGGGTGCGGTCGGGGATGGACTGGGAATGCCCGTCTATGCGGTCGGCGGTTTTGTGCGCGACCTGCTGCTCGGGATCGATAATCTTGATATTGATGTAACGATTGAAGGAGATGGCGTTTTTTTCGCGGAATGTTTCGCAGAGCGGTATGGCGCCAGGGTGCGCAGCCACCGGAAATTCGGTACTGCGGTGCTGGTTTTGCACGACGGCCGCAAGATCGATGTTGCCAGCACCCGCCTGGAATATTACGAATCCCCCGGCGCCCTGCCGACCGTTGAGCGCGCTTCGCTCCGGCATGACCTGTACCGGCGCGATTTTACGGTCAACACTTTGGCTCTCTGTATCAACAACGACCGGTTCGGTCATCTGACCGATCATTTCGGCGGCCAGCAGGATATCCAGGAACGTGTCGTCAGGGTGCTGCACAACTTGTCGTTTGTCGAGGATCCGACCCGTGTGTTCCGGGCAATTCGTTTTGAGCAGCGCCTCGGCTTTCATATCGCACCGCATACCGAAAAACTGATGCACAGCGCAGTACGGATGCATCTCCTTGACAAACTGGGGGGGGGACGCCTGCTGAGTGAGCTGGTCCAGATCATGAGCCTGTGCGAGCCAGATTTTGGCCGCGAGATCAACTTTAGCGTGATGACCGAGGAAGAGCTGCTCTTCCGCAAACGAAACAATGACCCCTTTGTGTGGAAGTTCCTCCGTACCCCCAAAGTCATGCTCCACGGCAGCGAAGAAGATC
>JANNLB010000206.1:0-13903 GCA_031396605.1 Geobacter sp.
ATCTTCGTTGGCTCGTCTTCGGCTCCTCAACGTACTATCTGTACGCCTTCGTCGCCTCAATCCTCTCCGCCTTGATTTCATCTTTGATTTGAAATTGGTATAACTAGCGAGGTGTTGCGATGCTCTCAAAAAAGTCATCAAAGGCATGCTCGCCGGAATGAAAACGGAGGAAATGAACACCCATCCCGCTTTTTTTGACAAGGTGGAAGAGGTTTTGCGGCACTTTTTTGGCCCACATGACTCGAGCCTCAATTACTACTTTAGGGCCGTCCGGGAGAGTAAACTCTATTATTATTTTTGAGTTGGGCGTGGCAACATTGGGCGTCTTGATAAACATTCCGGTCATTGAGACGTCTTCAGTAAACGCCACCCTGACCGCTTCGTCAATGCCGAAACGAATCGAAAGACGCTTTCTGATACGTCTGATATCGCGCTTGTCTGCCACTCTTTCCGTCCTCCGGCGCCTGATTTGAAAGTACAGACTGCACATGCTCCGGCACCATGCCAGAAATGTAAAATAATTTCAATAGGTAGAAAGCCCGGAGTAAAAAACCATAATATCCGAACAGAGCGAGATCCTACTAAAAAAGCCCATAAATTCAGTTCAAACGCACTAAAATTGAATTGACAGAGCAGCAGCAATCGTCTACTTTGACGCAAAAGCTGGGGGAGTTTCGACTGAGAGCGGCATGTCCGCGACCCTTCGTACCTGATCCGGGTAATGCCGGCGTAGGGAAGCGCGACCGACTGATGTATTACACAAGCCGCTGCTGCGGTTTTTTTTGTTTAGTAAGTTAGAAGATTTTTTTCTGTGTCTCTGGGCAAAAAAAACTTCGTTAACGCACTTATCCTGTTTATCAGGGTCAGGAGGTTGAGATGCAGATTATTCTGAACGGTGATTCTGTAGAGACAATGGATAACTGCACGGTCGCGGCGCTGCTGCAACAGCTCGGGATCAGCCGGGAGCGGGTGGCAGTTGAGCTGAATGCGGACATTGTCCCAAAGATTGGCTATGAAAAGCAACTTCTTGTCGATGGCGATAAAATTGAAATAGTTCACTTTGTTGGCGGGGGTTAGCCGGTATGACACAGACAACGGACAAATTGATCATCGGCGGACGGGAGTTCACTTCACGCCTGATGGTGGGCACCGGTAAGTATGCCAGCTTCGAACAGACCGCCCGGGCACTGGAAATGTCAGGGGCAGAAATAATCACCGTGGCAGTGAGGCGGATAAATCTTGATCGCAGCAAAGAATCGCTGCTCGATTACATCGATCTGAAGAAATACACCCTGCTTCCCAACACAGCAGGCTGCTACACGGCTGAAGATGCGGTACGAACCTGCCGTCTGGCCCGCGAGGCCGGCATGTCTGATTTCGTAAAGCTGGAGGTGCTGGGGGATGAAAAAACCCTGTTTCCGGATAATGAAGAACTGCTCAAAGCCGCCAGGATTCTGGTAGCGGAGGGTTTTACTGTGCTTCCCTACTGCAGTGACGATGTGATCGTCTGCAAAAAGCTGGAAGACCTCGGCTGCGCCGCCGTCATGCCGCTTGGGGCCCCGATCGGCAGCGGCCTCGGCATCCGCAACCCATATAATATCCGTATCATTCTTGAGAGTGTCAGCGTGCCGGTTATCGTGGATGCCGGTGTCGGCTCGGCGTCGGATGCCGCCATCGCCATGGAACTGGGGTGTGCGGGAGTCCTCATGAACACCGCTATCGCCGGAGCCCGGGACCCGATCGCCATGGCGGAAGCGATGAAGCTGGCGGTAATAGCGGGCAGATTGTCATTCAAGGCCGGCCGGATCCCTCGCAAACTTTACGCCAACGCCTCCAGTCCGCTGGATGGCCTGATCGGTTGAAAGACGGACTCTGATGCAGATGAAGAACTTACGTCTGTACCTGATAACGGACCGCCATCAGACCGGCGGCAGACCGCTTCTTGATGTTGTGCGCCAGTCACTTGAAGGGGGAGTCAGAATTGTTCAACTGCGTGAAAAGGACCTTTCAGGCGCCGAGTTGTACCGTTTGGCCGCAGAACTGAGGGGCCTGACGAGAGAGTTCGGGGCCGGACTTCTCATCAATGATCGTTTGGATATTGCGCTTGCGGTAGAGGCCGATGGTGTTCATGTCGGCATCAAAAGCCTGCCTGTTGCCGCTGCCCGTCGGGTTCTGGGGCAGGGGAAAATAATCGGCTATTCAGCCCATGCCGTTGACGAGGCGCTCTGTGCCCAAGCGGATGGAGCCGACTTTGTCACGTTCGGCCCGCTGTATCATACCCCGTCCAAAGTTGCCTACGGCGAGCCATGCGGAGTAAAAAAACTGGCAGAAGCTGCAGCTTTACTGGAGATACCCGTCATTGCCCTGGGGGGAATTTCTCCGGTCAACATCACCGAAGCGCTGTCTGCCAACATCCATGGCATCGCGGTTATATCGGCTGTGCTGGCCGCACCTGACCCGCGCACCGCGACCGCAACCCTGATGAAAAAGATCGAAGAGTATGCCCGACACCCCTGACGAACGTCTCCACCCACAACTCCACCTTAACTCCTACGGTTATTATCTGCGCCGCCGCTTCGGTCTCCGGATCAGCAAGGTCAACGTAGATGCCGGCTTTACATGTCCCAATCGTGACGGCAGCAAGGGGACCGGCGGCTGTATTTACTGCAATAATGTATCGTTTTCACCCAGAGGTACCCAACCTGCTGTTCCGCTTGAGGAGCAGATGGCGGCGGGTATGGCCTACCACCGCATCCGGCTCGGCTCCGAAAAATTCATCATTTATTTCCAGAAATACACCAATACTTACGGTTCGGTGGAGCTTTTGTCAGGCCTGTATCGCCGCGCTCTTGACCATCCGGATGTGATCGGTATTTCGGTCGGAACCCGACCGGATTCTCTTGACGATGAAGCACTCGATCTGTTGACGGAAATCGCGAGGACAAAGTATGTCTGTCTTGAACTGGGATTGCAGTCGATGGATGACGCCATTTTGCATCGTATCAACCGCAGGCACACTCTTGAGGATTTTATTGGTTCGGTTAACCGGGCTGCCGGCCGGAATATAGACATCTGTGCCCACCTGATTCATGGTTTTCCCGGGGAGAGCGCCGCCGGCTTTCTGAAAACAGCCGATCTGATGGCCGGCCTGCCGATTGACTCACTTAAACTGCATCAACTTCATGCAGTGGAAGGAACAGAACTGGCGGAAATGTACCGCCGGGGAGAGTTCACGCCGCTGACACTGGAAGCATACATCGCAACAGTAGCCGACTTTCTGGAGCTGCTTCCGCCACGGATAGCGATCCAGCGGCTGTACGGTTCGGCCCCTCAGGATATATGCGTCGCCCCGCAGTGGGGGCTGAAGAACAATCAGATGTGGTATGCGATTGTCAATGAGTTGACGCGGCGCGGCAGCTGGCAGGGGAGACGATGGGTGGGGCAATAAACAGGAACAAAAACCGGGACATGGATGTTTTATACCGATTTCAAATCAAAGATGAAATCAAGGCGGAGAGGATTGAGGCGACGAAGCGTACAGATAAGTACGTTGAGGAGCCGAAGACGAGCCAACGAAGATAGCGCTTTGATTTGGAATTGGAATTAACCGTGCTCATGGCAACCCGGCCAGCCAGAGCCAGGCAGGTGCTACTATGATTTTTTGTTCTCCGTTAGTAAAGATCCGATATCCCTCCCCCTCATTCACCAACTGTACCGCCGGTACATTCAGAGTCTGCTGGAACTTCCTCAATGTTGTTGAGGGCTGCAAATCAGCTGCCTTGGCCTCAATCAAAAGGAACGGTTCATTATCCCTGGCGAGCAGGAAATCAACCTCTTGCTGCTCCTTGTTTTTGATAAAATGAAGCGAGAAATTTCCGTAGCCCATATCGTTCCAGGACGTAACAGCCCGCCATAGATCCAAGGCCACCATATTTTCAAAACGTGCTCCTCTGTCCATGATGCGTGGTGTGTCAAACAGGTATATCTTGCGTTCCTTCTGGATAGCCCGCGCAATTTTAGACGTCCAGGGAGTTATGGAAAACAGCATGAAGAAGCGTTCAAAGACGGAAATCCAGCTCTGTACAGAGTTATATGAAACCTGCAGATCACGGGATAGTGAAGGGATTGACAGCGGGCTTCCCACTTTGGAAGGGAGCAGATGATAGAGGGTCTCCATTGCCGCAGACGACTTGATATCGGTAATGTCCCGAATATCCTCACGAATCAGCTGCTGAGCATAGCCGCCGGACCAGCGCCGCCAGGTTGTTACTTTGCCGGAAAGATATGGCTCCGGAAATCCGCTTAACGTGGCCAGATTCTCCCATATCAGGTGTAACTCCTGACTCCTGTCGGTAATAATTCGTAGTGGATCGATAATGAATGAGTCGAATGAAGCGGCTTGTTCTCCCAGTTCTGCCAGGGTAAAGGGCCAGAGGTGAAACATGAAATAGCGCCCTGCCAGTGAATCGCCACCTTTCTGGTAGATATCGAGGCGACCGCTACCTGAAATGAGAAACTGATAGGAGTCGTGAAACTGGTCGTAGACCCCCTTGAGATAATTTTTCCAATCCCGGAATTTATGTATCTCGTCCAGAATTATCAGGGGGTGATCATCACCTTTGCGCTCCACCTCTTCAAAAAACGTGCTGTTTTTTAGCAGTTTTTCCCGATGTGACAAGATATCCCAGTTAAAGTAGAGTTTGCTGGTGTAATCCTCGGAGATGATTTTCGTAAGCGTTGTCTTGCCGGACTGCCGCGGGCCCGCGAGAAATATCATCGCTTTCTCGACGGCGAGTTCGTCCCAGATTTTTTTATATGAATCACGCTTCCACATGGCGTCTATTATTGATTAAACTGAAAAATAGTCAAGACTATTTTTTATCTGACTGAAATATAGTCAAGGTTTTTTATCGAATATGGCATCCCCTACACATCCCCCCTACTGTAGTGTCACATTCGCAACAACCACATTCATTCCCGCTATCGGCGCATAGAGTGTCGCATCAACAACAGTATCACCACTCACGTGCCTTGGGAGTCGAAATAAAGGACCTGTTTTAATTCGCCCATCTGCAGGCGGGTGGGGTGAAGATCGAGGAAATTGAACAGCTTCTGGCGGGTGCTGATGAGGAGAAAAAGAGGATGATTATGAAGATCGTGCGGGCGGAGGTACGGTAGATTATTCCTTGCTTAATCACACTTGACTAAACCTCGATTCCGACTTACCATAAGTACATCCTGTTACACATGCAAGAGGTGACTTATGATCAGAACCAATGTCATGCTGACTCCCAATCAACATGTTACCTTAAAGCAGATGGCTGCTTCTATGCACCGTACCCTGGGGGAACTGGTGCGTGATGCCATTGACAACACATTTACCGTGGATGCTATAGAACGTCGCCATCAGGTGGCTATTGCAGCTTATCGGGAAGGCTTCATCAGTTTGGGAAAGCTGGCACAATCGCTGGGTGTAGATCCGATCACGGCAAGAAGCTATCTGAAGGGGCGAGGTATTCAGCAGACAGTTCAAGGTGTGGACGAAATCATGACAGATGCTGCCAATGCCTGATGTTATTTTTGATACCATGGTAATCAGCAACTTTGCAAAAGCCGGTCAGCTGGATCTGTTGCGGTCGCTGTATTCCGACAAGGCCTGTTGCACCGGCTTTGTTGTTGCGGAGGTTTTACGGGGCTTTCGGCAGGGGCACGCTGATCTTGAAGAACTTGTTCAGCTGCTATCGGACGGCTGGCCTCGACAGGAAGAGCTGATAACACCGGCAGAGCGACGGTTGTATGCGGGCATATCGGTTTCACTTGGTGATGGTGAGTCCTCGTGTCTGGCACTTGCCGCCCTGCGCGGGTATGTATTTGCCTGTGACGACCGATTGGCGAGAAGTGAAGCTGTACGTTTGGAGATTCCACTGACCGGAACGGTTGGTATTCTCATCAAGGCGGTTCGGACTAGTGTCATTGATCTAAAGAAAGCCAACACCATACTCAAACGTATGATACAAGCCGGTTTTTACTCGCCGGTGGCGCGGATAACGCCCGACATGGTGTAATAAGTGACAATCAAAGGGGAGAATCCGCAGGGTCAGGTTTATGACTTAGAAAGTTAATAACTGGCATTCTGCGGGTACGGCCTGGCCCGTTCTTTTATCTCCCAGCTTGAATGTGGCCGCAAACAACCATCCCTCGTCACCTTATTCCAACTCGTCAAAACTGTCTGAACCGGGATTTTCTGGATTCAAGGATTAAAACGATGAAAATCCTGTTAATCCAATAAAACGTACTAAAAAGCTCAGAAAATAATTTGTAACTTGCTATTGCGGTAACTTTCTCGCCTCCTGCCAGGCTGCAAACTCGGATGGCCGAATTCGATAGCGGGCAATAATCCCTTTGTGAAGACGCTTTATCTCTTCCTGAATCATTTCAATAAATGCCGGCCGGTCCTCAAACGCTATCTGGTCGTTAGCATAGTTCTTAACCACCTGGATTACGTCCAGTCGCACATTACGCACGATATCAGCCACCAGTTCGTGTAGTTGCAGCCGATATTTCAGCCTTAACGGTTCCGGCTCTGACAGACTCTTGCGAACGACCACATATTCTCGTGTTGAACGCTCGTAGGCCCAGACAAACAGGTCACGCAACAACTCGACCCGATTTAATTCGTACACGCCGAGTGTGGCATCAATATAGGCACGATCAGGTACATCAATAAACGTGAGTGGGCAAAGATTGTGCTTGAGGAGTGAAATGTTGGCCCCGAGCCGCGATACTCGCTTATTCACATCCTCGAAAGGTTGCAGATAGGGCAGGTGGACCATCACAAAGAACGCCTGTTCAAAGGGGTCGCTGATCTCGGATGCTTTATCAAGGATCTCGTGGAAGCAATCCTCGATGACCTGCGGCGCGCCAAGCGGTATGAATACGGAACCACCAATATCAACAGGTCGTGACCGCAATCTTCCACTGGCATCGGGATCGGGCATCAGGTTTTCGGAAAGCAGGCCATGCAGACTGAGAAAGGTATGGGAATCAAAGCCAATAACATCGGCATCATCTACCAACAACTCAATGGCGGCCTTGTGATTGAGGATCATCTGCGCATCTTGTGCATCTTTCCCTTCTGCATAGCGGCCAAACTCAATCAGGTTTTGGGTGTCAAGTCGAGAGTAGGTGTTACCCTCCAACCGGCTGGAAGCCCAGGAAAGGTCAATCAGAAGACGGCCCGGAATAGCGCGGCCATAGGTGCCTGCCGGACGTTCCATGTCACTGGTTATGCCGATCCGGTGCAGGTGTGACCGAACAGCCTCGCTCAGGTACCATGTCTCGTTGGGAATGTAGGTGTCAAGAAATTCTCGCTGATAACCGACTGGAGTGCGACCTGCTCCTGGACGACGGACGTAGCTGAATATATCCCGTCCTTCTTCCGAAAGCGAAATATAGGCAACGTAGGTTTCTTCAGTACCTGGAGTGCCGGCATCATGAGATACTGCGTAGATATCAATTGGTGCGAGCAGCTTGTAGACCGTTGCTTTACCTTTACCTACTGCAGCGATGTGCCTCTCTTTTGCCAAATCGGCAAGCCAGCGTTGTACCGTGCGTAAAGTAGGAGGTCGATTCAGACCATTCAGAATCCCCTCACTATTAAGGCCATTCGGGTTGCGAGCCAGTAAGGTGAGGATTTCAGTCTGTTGGTTTGTCAGCGGTGTCCCGGGCATATGCTATTCCTACAATTAGGTATTTGCGACGGATCGCGACATTCACAGTGTCGCTAATTGTCGCGAATAGCAAGGTATATTGTCGCGAATTGTCGCGAATCAGTATTACTGAGCCAAGAGAAGTTACTAATCAGCTCCCTCACCGCTGGGTGATCATATTTTGTAATGCGGTATTGACGTAAATCCGTATTTCAGTTATTCTGCAATCTGGAGGTATGCCATGCAACTAACTGTTCTTGTGTCAAATCGTGGTCAACTAACGCTCCCTGTCAGTCTTCGCAAGCGCTTTGGCCTGCAGCGCGGTGGGGCTGTCATCCTGGAAGAACACAATAATGAACTTATCATCAAACCGGCTGCCGTGCTTGAAATCGAGATGTATGCCGATAGCCAGATCGCACAGTGGGATAATGAGGATCTGCTGGATGACAACCAGCGATCCGCCATCCTCAAACGGTTGGCCTGATCCCGATGAAACGTGTATTCCTCGACGCTAATGTGCTCTTTACTGCTGCTCACAATCCTCGTGGCAAAGCGGCTTTTATAATTGAACTTGCCGCTGCTGGCGAGTTTGAGCTCTTTACCGGCAGTTATGCCCGTGAAGAGGCAGAGCGGAATATCGTCGCCAAATATCCCTCGTGTGCAGCTATTTTCAACCAATTATTGCAGAGTATTACCGTAGTTCCCGTAACACCCCTCTCCGTTGATTATCCCGAAATCCTTCCTGCCAAGGATGCACCTATTTTTGCTGCCGCTGTTCATTGCCGTGCCACACACCTGCTGACCGGAGATACCAAACACTTTGGCTCGCTTATGAACCAGCCGGATTTATGTGGTGGTATGATAGTACAGACAGTGGCACAATTCCTTGATTACCTGGGTCTATAGGGTGACAGGCTATTGCCTGATGTGTACCCTTGAAAACAGAAAGGGGGCAAAATCAATGACTACTCGCGAAGCAAAAAAGAATATCGCAGACATCAAAGCCTTTACTAAACAGCTTACACCTGGGCGTGCCAAAGAGTTCCTCGTCAAAGCGGGCATCAGCACCCCTGACGTGAAACTGACCAAGCCTTATCGCCAGGATGTATAATTCCAATTCCAAATCAAGGCGCTATCTTTGTTGGCTCGTCTTCGGCTCCTCAACGTACGTGTTGTACGCCTTCGTCGCCTCAATCCTCACCGCCTTGATTTCATCCTTGATTTGGAATTGGAATAAGAACCTCCCCTATTTTGTCCTCGGTTTTCACGGATGTGACCGTGAAGTGGCCGATAAAATCCTCCATTCCGGTAATGATCATTTGAATCATAGCGAAAATGATTACGACTGGCTTGGCAATGTCAAAGGATATTTTCATCCCCGCAAGCAGCTGGACTCTTATCCCATCCCTTAAAAACTACCTCTACTATTTTTCAGAGAAACAGGCAGAACTTTATAAGCGTTAATCCCAAATATATCAGCTTTATTGAATGTGAACCGCAGTTCCCCATCCCTCGAAACAATGGAAAACATTGTCAAAAACGTTCTTGACACGTATCTGATTTTCATAATAATGTAGGTATCAACACTACATTTGGGGGATATATGCAAACCGTACGGGCAGTTGACGCCAACCGTCAGTTTTCCAACGTTCTGAAGCAGGTATCACAGGGCGAAGAGTTTATTGTGGTTTCACGGGGAAAGCCCGTGGCAACTATTTTACCGATCAGGAAAGCCGACAGTTCCCACGTAGCAGCTCGAAGCCTGCTTCTTGAGCGCCTGCGCCATCAGGAGATAACCGGAGTTCGTACCTGGACCCGTGACGAACTGTACGAGCGCACATCATGAGAGTTGCCATTGACACCAATATCCTTGCCTACGCCGAAGGGGTCGGAGATATCGCCCGCAGGGACGCTACCATGGATCTGCTTGCGCGACTCCCTCCCGAATGCGTCCTGCTTCCGGTTCAGGTGCTGGGCGAACTCTTTCGGGTTTTGACCGGCAAGGCGAAATGTTCCCCGGACATTGCCCGCACCCGCATCCTGCAATGGGCCGACAGCTTCGACGTAACTGATTCCACTTGGACGGCTTTTCAATCGGCCTTTGATCTGACGGCTGACCATGGCCTTCAGATCTGGGATGCTCTGATTCTTGCTGTTACCGCCGAGAATCGCTGCCGAATTCTACTTAGCGAAGATATGCAGCATGGTTTTACCTGGCGTGGCGTTACGGTGGTGAATCCCTATCGAATCCCGTCTCATCCACTGCTCTCCTCAATTCTGCTCTGATGTATCCTCCCTCGTTCAATCCCGTTCATTAGTCTTCAATGCCCCGTCGAAATACTCGCCTCCACGGCGAACCGCTTGATCTTGCGAGTCGTCGTTTTGGGGAATTCATCTTCGCGGATCGTAAATTTGCGAACCCGCTTGTAATCAGCCAATCCGTTGCAGGCTTTCTGAACTTCAACACGAAGCAGCGCTTCCACATCGGCTTCGCTCATCGGGCACTTTCCGTCTATTTGACACCTGTTATCGAGCGCTTCCTGTTCAGGGTAGATGATTGCGTGTATCTCCTCGGAAGATGTACCGACCCGGTGGCCATAGACCATGACCTCGGAAATGAACGGACTTTTGAGAAGCTCGTTTTCCACCTCTTCCGGATACACGTTCTTGCCGTTGGGGGTTACGATCAGGTTCTTGACTCTGCCGCTGATGGTCAAAAAACCGTCGGGGCTGAGAAAACCGAGATCGCCGGTGCGATACCACCCATCGGCAAGCACCTCGGCGGTGGCCGCCGGATTTTTGTAATACCCCTGCATGACGTTCGGCCCTTTGACAATGATCTCGCCGATGCCCTCATCGTTTGGTTCATCAATCCGCACTTCAACACTATCCAGCAGTCGTCCGATGGTACCGAGCCGTTTGGCTCCCGGCTGTTCTGCACTGATGATCGGCGCTGTTTCGGTAATGCCATACCCCTGATAGATTGACAGTCCGAACTCCGTCATCCCCTTGGCAATGGCCGGGTCAAGCGCTGCTCCGCCGCTGATGAAAATGGTGCCTGAACCGAACGCCTGGCGTACTTTCGAGGTCACAATCGGCCGCGTGAGCGGGACCGAATAGAGCAGCTGCGAGAGTCTTTTAGAGTTAATGTTCTTCATGACCCGGTCGAGAATCATCCGGTACACAACCGGAACGGCGAGAAAGAAGGTCGGTTTGACCTCCGCCAGATTTTCCCCCAGCTTTTTAAGTGATTCACAGAAGGAAACCTTCCCCCCCAGCGAGAGCGGCAGCAGAACTCCGCAGACCTGCTCAAAAACATGGTTTATCGGCAGGAACGACAGGGTGTGAATGCTGTTATCGAGCCGGAAATGCGCGGCTGCCCCCTTGATGTTGGAGACGATATTGGCGTGGCTGAGCATGGCTCCTTTGGAGCGTCCGGTTGTTCCGGAGGTGTACAGAATAACTGCTGTATCAGTATGGTCTCGAAGCTTTTCGGGGAGCGGCGCAGTGTGGCAGAGTGAGGTAAGTGGCAGGAGTTTGCCCTCACGGGTGAGTTTGTGGCGGAGCCGCTCCACCGGATCAAAGGGGTCGGCAGGCCCTGTTTCGGCGCCTGTGTCAGAACAGGAAGGGCACAACAGGCGGTATGCCTGACGGGCCATCACTTCCATCGTCGTGCGTCGGTCTGCGGGCAGATTCACCGTTGTGACCAGTTCGCGCCACTCTTCGATCAATGCGTCCAGCACCTGCACAATCCGGGGGTCTGCACCGTCGGATGCGATCGGAGTAAGGGTGACGATACGTTCGAGAAGCGGGATATCCGAAAATATTTCCAGGACAATGTCAATGCACGGGGGCGCGGTGAATACGAAGCGAGCGTCACAATCGGTCAGAATGTGCCGCAGTTCGGCAGCTTTTAGCTCTTTGTCCACCGGAACAACAACTCCCCCGGCCTTGAGAATCCCCAGATAGGCAGCCACCCATTGCGGCGACGAAGGCGCCAGCAGGGCTGCGTGATCACCAACGTTGAATCCGTTCTTGATCATGCCGGCCGCTATGTGATCAGACAGTTCCCACAATGCGCCGTAGGTCATGTTTTGCCATGTTCCGGCGAGTTTGAACCGCAACGCCGGCTGGTCACTGTATTTCTGGCAACTTTCCCTGATCAAGGAATCTATGGTCTGCATGCATAATCTCCAGAACGGCGTTTTGAAGGTATATTAGCATGATTGAACGTGGATTTGTCAAAGATAAAAGCGCCGCCGTTATCCAGAAAGTACTTTTTCGGAGCAGCCGGTAATGCTATAGTGGCACGGGTCATTCACCACCGGTAGTTGCCATGCAAAAGGAGTTTCTCAATGTCCGAACTTCGTGTCCGTTTTGCCCCCAGTCCGACCGGGTACCTTCATGTCGGCGGTGCCCGCACCGCGCTTTTTAACTGGCTGCTGGCGAAAAAACAGGGGGGCACATTCATTCTGAGAATTGAAGACACGGATGTGGAGCGTTCCACCAGGGAGTCTGTGGACGCTATTCTGGAAGGTATGAAGTGGCTCGGGCTGGAATGGGACGAGGGGCCTTTCTATCAGTCAGATTTATTTCCGCTTTACAAGGAATATGTCCAGAAGCTGCTGGATGCCGGCAGGGCCTACAAGTGTTACTGCTCGGCCGATGAGCTGGAAACCAGGCGTAACCTGGCCATGCAGGAAGGTCGCAAGCCGAAGTATGACGGCACTTGCCGCGAGCTGCCCGAGCAGCCTGACCAGCCTGACCAGCCGTATGTCGTTCGTTTCAGGGCACCGCAGGGAGGGGTGACCGCTTTTGACGACCTGATCAAGGGAACCATTACGTTCCCGAATGATGAGCTGGACGATCTGATCATTCAACGGACGGACGGTACGCCGACGTATAATTTCTGCGTGGTGATCGATGACGCTACCATGCACATTTCGACGGTCATCCGGGGCGACGATCACGTCAACAACACCCCTCGTCAGGTTCAGCTCTACGAAGCGCTTGGTTTTCCGGTGCCGAAATTCGCTCACGTCCCGATGATCCTCGGTTCAGACAAAGCGCGTCTCTCCAAGCGCCACGGCGCCACCAGTGTTATCTCCTATCGAGACATGGGATATCTGCCTGAGGCGCTGATAAACTATCTGGTCAGGCTGGGGTGGAGCCATGGCGATGACGAGATTTTCAGCCGCGAAGAATTGATTCAGAAATTTGATATCAGCAACGTGGGGCGATCCGCCTCTGTCTTCAACACCGAAAAGCTGAATTGGCTGAATGCCCATTACATTAAAAACGGCGACCCGGAACGTCTGGCCAATCTCCTGTTGCCGCATCTCTCTGCGCGTGAGGTGACTACGCTCAATGGACCGGATCTGATGGCGGTTGTCCGCACGCTGCAGGAGCGAGCCCAGACGCTGGAAGAGATGGCCGAACGGGCCGTGTTCTTCTACAACGCTCCGGTCAGCTATGATGACGCTGCACTGGCAAAATTTGACAAGGAACAGCTGCTGACGGTTTTTGCCGCGGTTTCGGAGAAACTTTCATCTGCGACGGTGGATGAAGTCGCCGGAATCGATGCGCTTTTCAAAGAGGTCTGTACCGATAATAACTGGAAAATGGGGCAGGTCGGACAGCCGGTCCGGATTGGCCTCTCTGGCGGTACTCAGGCGCCGGGCATCGGTGAAATTGTGGTGACGCTGGGGGTGGAGGAAACGGTCCGGCGCATTCAGAGGGTACGGGAGTATGTGGCAGGAAAATAAACAGGATTCGTCCGGTATTTAGTTCACCCTCTCTTGACGGGAGGGGACTTGTTCCATTTCCAAATCAAAGCGCTATCTTCGTTGGCTCGTTTTCGGCTCCTCAACGTACTATCTTGTACGCCTTCGTCGCCTCAATCCTCTCAGCCTTGATTTCATCTTTGATTTGAAATTGGTATAACATATATATGGAATCTACGCTCGTCAATCGAAAACTGTACTTAAGAGCGGTGTTGCCGGACGGTATCTCGTCAGCCGTACAACTGACTGCTCAGATGGCAGGCTGCAGCATGACCGCTCGCATATTCTACCAACTCCGGAACCACGTGGCGGCAGATATCAACCGCATGACGGCAGCGTGGATGAAATCGGCACCCGGGCGGGATTGACAGAGCAGAAGGCAGGTCATCCCGCAACAGGTCGTCCTTGGAG
>JANNLB010000244.1:0-2918 GCA_031396605.1 Geobacter sp.
TCAAGGTCTGTATCGTTCTGGCCGCGCTTCAAGGGTGCAGTTCGGTGATCATCGGCATCATAATTTCCATCATGTCCAACCTTCCTGCCAGCGCCTCCATTGTCATGGTAAATCTCCTCTTTTTCGCTGCCGCATGTATAATCCGCCGTATTATCTACCCCGCACGCAGTAATTGAATAATGACTTGCCCCCGCACCCACAAAAAACATTCCACCGGCAATTCACATACGCGTGGACTGCACATCGTCGCGATCTTTGAAGGTGTCAAAGGGGTGCTGGTCCTACTGGTGGGTTTCGAGCTGCTTTCATTCCTTCACAAGGACATTCATGAAGCGGCAATGAGACTGGTTATGCACTTTCACCTCAACCCTGCCAGCCATTATCCGCGAATATTTCTCGACTTGTCTGAACGCATAAACGACACAAAGCTGTGGAGCATGGCAATAGCTGCTGCTGTGTACTCGATTGTTCGATTGATTGAAGCTGTTGGTCTCTGGCTGCGAAAGTCATGGGCGGAGTGGTTCGCCGTCCAGACCCGCGGCATGTATATTCCAATAGAGGTATATGAATTCGCCCGAAGCGTGACCAGGCCGAGAGTCACGGTACTTATCGTCAACGTTGGCGTGGTGTCCTACCTGCTGTTCGTTCTGTTCAGGAATGGCGAAAAGGTGTCACAATGAATTTCAGTACAATGACTACTCGCTCGCTGATCCTGATTGCTCTGATGCTCCATTGTCTGAGCGGATGTAGCACAAAAGACTGGAGCAGTGCGAGCCGCGAATCTGCCGGAATTGCTCCGAGCCCGGTAACGAGCAGGGAGGCCGTGCTTCAGATATACGGCGCTCCTGCCTGGGGATGGCGCGGCTGGTTCGCCATGCATACCTGTATTGCAGCGAATCCTGCCAATGCAGATTCCTATTCGGTCTACGAAGTCATCGGGTGGCGACAACGACGAGGACTCGACGGTTTTCTTGACAATCAGGCAGCCTTGATGTAATGACTTACAATATGGGTCATATGACCTATATTTGATAAGGAGATGAACATGCTTGAAGCGGTTCTCGGCTCCATAAGTTGCGAAAGGGTGCTTGTCTTTCTTGCCGCAAGGGATGAAGGGTATGCGCGGGAGATTGCGAATTTCTACACGACTTCGCTTGCCCCGGTACAAAAACAGCTCGACAAGCTTGAGGCCGGCGGTGTGCTTGCCAGCAGAACCGTCGGGCGTACCAGGCTGTATGTTTTTAATCCCCGCTACCCGTTTCTGACGGAACTGAAAGCATTCCTGACCAGGGCGCTCTTCTTTTACGATCAGGAGCTCCAGTCAAGACTCCTTCTTGACAGGCGTCGACCACGCCGCAGGGCAAAACCGCTATGATAGCACTTGCCGGATTGTCACTCGGAGAACTGGCGGCGTTTGTTGCCGATCACCTTCGCTCAAGAGACATAGACGTTGTGCTGGTGGGTGGCGCCTGCATCTGCATTTATACGGACAACAAATACCGTTCCTTCGACCTTGATTTTATCACCACCGGCATGACGAGCCGCCAGAAAATCCGGACAGCGCTTGCGGAAATCAATTTTACTGAAGAGCAGCGATACTTCAAGAACCCGGAAACCGATTATTTCGTCGAATTTCCGTCCGGCCCCCTTGCCATAGGAAATGAGCCGCCCGGTGAAATTTCAACACGTTCCTACCAGACAGGCGTGCTGCGTCTTCTTTCGGCCACGGACAGCGTCAAGGATCGACTGGCCGCCTACTATCACTGGAAGGACCGGCAAAGTCTCGAACAGGCCGTGCTGGTTGCCGGAGACCATCCCGTCGATCTGGATGAGGTGCAGCGCTGGTCTGCCAAGGAAGGCTTTGCCGAAGAATTCGAGTCCATTCAAGAAAGGTTCGTTCTACGAATGGCCTGAGTTCACCTGACAGTCATGTGTGGGAAGTAGTATGGAATACTCAGATGTTGCCTCAAGATTGAAGTATAACCAGGGCGTTGTCTCTGATGCAGCAAAACACCATCACGCAGGTCATGAACGGAACTGTTACTTTTGAGAATTATGACACAAAACTGCACAAATCTTGTTTTAATCGGAATGCCGGGCGCAGGTAAGAGCACTGTTGGTGTTATCCTGGCAAAGCTCACATCACGTGACTTCGTGGATACCGATGTGCTCATTCAGACCTCGCAGGGACGGACATTGCAGGCTATTGTCGATACAGACGGATACGAAGTCCTCCGGAAAATAGAGGAAGACGTACTGCTTGGGCTTTCCGTCCACAACTGCGTCATTTCCACGGGCGGCAGCGCAGTTTACAGTGACAGTGCCATGTTTCATCTCAAATCAGACGGCATCGTCATTTTTCTCGACGTCGATATCCCCACACTTGAATCAAGGATTCATGACTACAGTACGAGAGGTCTCGCAAAAAGGCCGGACCAGAATTTTGCCGATCTGTTTAACGAACGTTTCACTCTTTACACGAAGTACGCGGACATCACTATCAAATGCGCCGGCCTGACTCATGAAAAAGCCTGCTCTGAAATTATGGGCCGGGCAAAAATGATGGTCGATGTCAGCCCCTGACCTGAGTTGAGGTACCTTCAGCTCATGACCCAAAAGCAAAGGAGAAAGCAATTATGCCTCATCTGTTTGAACCACTTACCCTGCGGGGTATAACTCTCCCCAACCGGATCGCCGTATCTCCGATGTGCCAGTATTCAAGTGTGGACGGCATCGCCAATGACTGGCACCTGGTTCATCTCGGCAGCCGGGCGGTCGGCGGGGCGGGCCTTGTACTGACCGAGGCCGCCGCCGTAACTCCACAGGGGCGCATCAGCCCGCAAGACCTCGGACTCTGGAGAGACGATCAGATCGAACCCCTTGCGCGCATTGTCAACTTTATCTCCCAACGCGGGAGT
>JANNLB010000286.1:0-12096 GCA_031396605.1 Geobacter sp.
CTTCTTGTCCCAGATGTGATTCCCGGAGGTGTAGACATCGATGGGTAGCGGCTCCAGCTCGTGCAGGATGGCATCGGTCACTCCAAACCCGCCGGCGGCGTTTTCGATGTTGACGATCGTGAAGTCAATCTTCTCCCGGTCAATGACCGGGTTCAGTTTCTGCTCCAGCGCGCGGCGGCCGGGCTGGCCGACGACGTCACCGATGTAAAGAAGTTTGATCATTGTTCATTCATCTTCCTGGCTGTGTTAAGGCCACGTTGGCTATTTCGCGAAATCCACAGCTCGCGTCTCGCGGATCACAGTGACCTTGATCTGACCCGGGTACTGAAGCTCGGACTCGATCCTCCGCGCCACGTCCTTGGACAGCCAGATGGACTGCTCGTCGGAGAGCTTCTCGGCGTTGACGATGATGCGCAACTCGCGTCCGGCTTGAATGGCGAAGGCTTTGGTCACGCCCTCGAAGTTGTCGGCGATGGACTCGAGACGTTCCAGACGATGGACATAGTTCTCGAGAATCTCGCGGCGCGCTCCCGGCCTGGCAGCTGACAATGCGTCGGCGGCGTTGACCAGAACGGCCTCGACGGTCGTCGGATCGTAATCGCCGTGATGGCATTCCATGGCGTGAATGATTTCACGCCGTTCGCCGTACTTTTCCAGAACCTGCCGCCCCAGCTCCAGATGCGTTCCTTCCATCTCCCGGTCAATGGACTTGCCGATGTCGTGCAGCAGTCCTCCCCGCTTGGCGATCTCCTGATTGACACCCAGCTCCAGGGCCATGAGCGCGGCCAGCTGCGCCACTTCCAGCGAGTGCACCAGGACGTTCTGACCGTATGAGGTTCGATAACGAAGACGCCCCAGAAGTTTGAGAATCTCGGGGTGAATGTCGGTGATGCCCAGCGAGAAGGCAGCTGCTTCACCTTCTTCGAACAACTTCTGGTCGAGCTCCAGACGCACTTTCTCGACGATCTCTTCGATACGCGCCGGATGGATGCGGCCGTCCTGCATCAGGCGCTCGAGCGAGATGCGTGCAACCTCGCGCCGGATGGGGTCGAAGCCGGACAGGATGACGGCCTCGGGAGTGTCGTCGACAATCAGGTCCACCCCCGTGGCGAGTTCCAGAGCGCGAATGTTCCGCCCCTCGCGCCCGATAATACGCCCCTTCATCTCGTCATTCGGGAGCGGCACAACTGAGACGGTGCGCTCGGCGACATACTCACCGGCATAGCGCTGAATGGCAAGAGCCATGATTTCCTTAGCTTTTTTATCACCTGTTTCACGGGCTTCATCTTCGATAGCCCTGATTATCTTGGCGGCATCATGCTTGGCCTCAGTTTCCATTGCGTTCATCAGCTCTTTCTTGGCTTCTCCGGCCGACATGCCGGAAATCTGCTCCAGCCTGGCATTCTGAACACCAGCTGCTTTTTTCAGCTCTTCATCCCGTTGGTCGAGGGCCTGCCCTTTTTGGGAAACAGCCTGCTCTTTTTTGAGAACATCCATCTCTTTCTGGTCGATCAGAGCAGATTTTTTATCGTGATTTTCTTCCTTTTGAGCCAACCTTTTTTCAAGTGCCTGGAGATCCATATTTTTTTCGCTGGTTTTGCGTTCATGCTCTTCCTTGGCTTGAATAGCCGCATCCTTGGCCTTGAGCTGCGCCTCCTTGGTAATGGTATCTGCTTCGCGGCGAGCATCGTCGAGCACCTTGCCTGCAAGCTCTTCGGCCTGTTTCAAAATCGAACCAGAGTCCTTCTTGTTAAGCTTGTTACCGGCAAAATAGGCTCCGGCGGCGACAACCAGAGTAATAATAACCATAATTACTTCCATACTGAACCTCCTTCTATATAAAATCCGGATTGTCTCTCAACTCCGGTTACTTCCCTATCGGATACGAATTATTCGCTGGTCTGAAACAACTATTTCCATCGGTATATCGTGAACATCGGCAGGAATCATCACATCTGTCAGCTGAAAATCATGGCACAACCCGATCAGATGTGCTGTACAGCCGGGGTGATGCAGAAAACGGTCATAGAATCCTTTTCCGTAGCCGATCCGGTGCCCCGACAGGTCAAAAGCTACTCCCGGAACGACAATCAGATCTGCTTCATCGGCCTGAAGGTCAGTGCCGGTCGGACACGGCTCCAGAATACCAAAGGCACCTTCCTGTAATGTTTCAACCCGTTCGACGCTGCGAAACACCATCCGGTGGCCGCAGACCGCCGGATACAGCACCCGTTTCCCCGCCTTGAATGCAGCGGACAGAATCAATCCCGTATCGGTTTCGCTGCGAGCAGGCGCATACAGCGCTACGCATTCAGCTCGGGCATACTCATCGAGAGTGAGCAGATTGAGTTGTGCAGCGCGGCTGGATGCGCGACACGAATCATGGCTGAGTGCACGGCGCTGTGCCAGCATCTGTGAACGGAGCGAATGCTTGGGCATACTTAA
Source organism: Geobacter sp. (assembly GCA_031396605.1). Classification (GTDB taxonomy): domain Bacteria; phylum Desulfobacterota; class Desulfuromonadia; order Geobacterales; family Pseudopelobacteraceae; genus JACRCG01. The sequence goes on from JANNLB010000286.1 coordinate 2,446, forward strand.
ATACTTTCGATACAGCACATGCAGAGTGGCCCCGAGTGGAATCGGGAAGGTCGACCAGGGAGGCTGAGAGGGAAAAGGCTTGAGTGCCGTCTAGATATACGTGCTGATTACGGTCAAGCTACTCAGAAGCAATTTTTCCCTTTCAGTGAGGATATATTCAACGGGCGTTACATTATTTCAATCAGACGTTTAAATAGCAGCGCTTGACGAGCCCGACCGGCAGTAAAATTATGCGAATATATGATCAAGTCTCCCTGAGAGACCATGTAAAATCAGACTGCATCCAGCGCAGCGATTATCGTACTGATTCTGCTATTTACAAGAGCATCCTGCTCTCGCCTGGAGCGAAGCTCAAGCAATTCTTCCGAGGTATTCAGCAGAGCCAGCGTCAGTACCAGTTGAGCATCACCACTTCTAAGAGCGCTACCGATCTCCTGAAGCTTTCCATTTACAAAGGCTTCGACCGCCTTAACTTTCGCCTCGGGAGCTGAACTTCGAACCGAAAGTTCACGACCAAAGACTGTCACTGCATGGCTTATTTTCATACAATGACCACGGTCACGTTTTAAATCCCGTCCAGCTTGCCAAGAATTGCATCTACACGGGACCGGATTCCCTCACGGTCGGACGAATGTCGCTGTATTTCTTCATTCAGACGCGCGTTTTCCTCTTTCAGGACACTATACTTTTCGACGATCTCGCCGATTTTCTTTTCGAGCACTTCCATGAGTTCCTGATCCATGAGTTCTGTTTCCTTTCGAAGTGGCTCACTATACGAAGGGGTAGGCACAAAGTCAAGCCCTAATTGATTGAAATCGCAGAGTTCCGTGACGACCTTCCCCGCTTTGCGGCTTTCTTTTTCAGGCCTGGAAAAGGACATCCGTGAACTCCTGCGGGTCAAAGTCACGCAGATCTTCGATTGATTCTCCGACGCCGATGTAGCGAACCGGCAGGGCGAATTCATGGCTGACCGCCACCACAATGCCCCCCTTTGCGGTACCGTCAAGCTTGGTCAAGGCCAGCCCGGTAACACCGGCGGCCTCTTTGAAGAGGCGGGCCTGGGAGGTCGCATTCTGTCCGGTGGCGGCATCCAGAACCAGCAGGGTCTCATGCGGCGCGCCGGGAATCTCGCGGGCGATAACGCGGCGGATTTTTTTCATCTCTTCCATCAGGTTGACCTTGGTGTGCAGACGACCGGCTGTGTCAATGATCAGGACATCAACATCGCGGGCGACTGCAGCCTTGCAGGCATCAAAGACCACTGCTGACGGGTCGGCGCCTTCTTTATGGCGTATGACATCCACCCCTGATCGATTGCCCCAGACGATCAGCTGTTCTGCCGCAGCAGCCCTGAAGGTATCGGCAGCAGCCAGCAGTACTTTACTGCCGGATGCCGAGAAGCGCGAGGCCAGCTTGCCGATGGTAGTGGTCTTGCCGACGCCGTTGACACCGATCACCAGCAATACGAACGGCTTAGAGCTGCCAATATCGAGAGGGAGATGGTGAGCGGTCAATCGCGCCAGAATCTCATCCTTCAGTGCCGCTCGTAACGCCGCGCCATCCTTCAATTCGTTCCGCCCGAGACGCTGTTCAAGTGTGCGTATCAGCTCCACGGTGGTCTTGACGCCGATATCCGAGGTAATCAGGATCTCTTCCAACTCTTCCAGCGTGTCGGCATCGATCACTTTTTTACCCAACACCAGAGCATCGATGCGCCCCACCAGGCTATCCGCCGTCTTCTTCAGGCCGGACTTCAGCCGTTCAAAAAAACCGGGTTTTGCCGACGTACCCACTGTTGTCGAATCTTCCGTTACCGGTTCCTGAACTTGAATTGCGGTTTCCGGCAGTACAAGCTGTGCTTCATCAGATTCCGTCCCGGAAATTTTGTCGATCAAACCACGGAAAAAACTCTTTTTCTCCTGCAGTTCCATCATATCTCTCTTTTCAGCTCAGCGATTGCCCGGCGGAAATGGTACAGTGCCAGCGCCACCGGACAGCTCCGTTCGACATTCATAACGAGCGAATAATCCTGATCGATGCAGCCGATGATCAGATGGCCTTTGTTGGAGGTAACAACAACGTCTTCTACTTCTCCAATCTGCGGGGTACTCTGCATCTCCTTGAGGCGCACCAGAATAATGCCTTTGTGGGCGGCAATGAAGCGAATATCATAGGGATCACAGTGGCAGTGCTCCATGACCGCTTCTCCTTCCCAGTCTACCAGAATGGCGCCGATCGCCTGCGGTACGTGATCCACCAGATCTTTCAAGATAACTTCGAATGACATGTAACCTCCAAAAAAAAGTCAGGGGTCAGGGGTCAGAAAAAACGTACCTCTTACCTCTTTCCTCAGTTTTAATGCAACCGCACTGAAACAACCCTCGACGCCCCCGGCTCTTCCATGGTGATGCCGTAGAGGATGTCGGCAACCTGCATGGTCGCCTTGTTGTGCGTGATGATGATGAACTGCGAAATGACGCTCATCTCCCTGACCATTTCGTTGAAACGACCGATATTGGCATCATCCAGCGGCGCATCAACCTCATCAAGCAGGCAAAACGGGGTCGGCTTGATCAGGAAAATCGAGAAGATCAGCGCTACGGCGGTCAGTGCTTTTTCACCTCCGGAGAGCAGTGTCACGTTCTGCAGTTTCTTTCCGGGAGGCTGCACGATGATATCAATGCCGGTTTCCAGCAGATCCTCTTCATCCGTCAGACGCAACTCGGCCCGACCGCCGCAGAACAGACGCGGAAAGACCTCCTGAAATTTGGCATTGATCAGGTTGTAGGTTTCAAGAAAACGCTGCCGGGTAGTGCGGTTGATACGCTGAATTGCCTGCTGTAGACCGCGCAGCGACTCTTCCAGGTCATCCTTCTGACCCGTCAGAAAAGTGAATCGCTCCTCCATCCCGGCGCACTCGTCAATCGCCATCAGATTGACCTCACCCATTTCGTCCAAAAACCGGTGAAGCTCTCCTTGCCTCAGCCGTTTGGCCGCTTCGTCACATTCGGTTGCCTCAAGTTTTACCAACGCTTCAGACATGGTGATGCGGTTCCTGTCCTGCAGAGTCTGTTCCAGATGTTCAGCCTGCATGGTCAAAGTTGAAAAACGGAGGTTGAGCTCCGCCTGCAACTGTCTGACAGCGTCGCTCTCTTCGCGACTCTTTTTGAGTTGCGCCTCAACCAGATTCAGGGCGGCTCCCGCCTCCTCAAAACGGCTGCGCGTTGCGGTCAACCGACCCTCAGAATCCGCCTGTTCGCGAACGAGCGCTTCCAACCGTTCCGTCGCTCCGCTCATATCTGTCAGAAGCTGCCGCATGGCGGCATCACCGGATTCAAGCTCCAGTCGATCGGCAGCCATACGCCGTACAATCTCTTCCGTACGCTGCTCCAACTCGGACAGTGCACGCAGACCGGCATCATGCTGCCCCTTGATGGTCGCGGTCTGCACCCGTATAGCGGTCACCTTTTCACGGGCGACAGCCAGTTGCGCGCGGCAGGCGTCAAGTTCACCCTTCAGGCGAAATGTTTCCTGCTCCAGCCCCTTTGAGGCTTCGCCGGTCTGAATCATCTGCTCTCCGGCCAGCTTCAGCTCGGCCTCCAGTGCAGCCTGTTCCTCAATGAGATTTTCAGATTCCAGGGACTGGACCTCCAGCCGTTCGGCAGTGCGGGCGCTCTCATCAAGAGCCTGCTGGTGATCCTTTAGCAGCCCGGCCAGCTTCAGCTCTGTCTGGTGCAATTGTAATCCGTCACTCTTGAGTCCCTCGGCCACCTCCTGACTCTGACGCCGCAGGTCATCGCGCTGTTTGCCGAAAGACGCGGTTTCCTCATCCAGCCGTGCGACAGTCTGCTCCAGTTCCCTCATTTCACGTTTTTTGTGGATTAACCCGTTCCTCAACTGTTCTCCGGAACCGCCGGTGATGATTCCCCCCTGCGCAACCATGTCGCCGTCACGGGTAACAAACATCAGACCGGGATGCTGACGGGCCGACCTGAGCGCACTGTTGATGTCATCAGCCAGCATAACCGTGGAGAGCAGATTCAGTATCAATCCTGCAAACGGGCCGTCTGTCCGCACCTGATCCATCAGTGGAGTGGCTCCCGTAACCGTTGGCGGGATACCTGCCGTAAGTGCAAGCGGCAGGGCAATCCCGGCCCTCCCCCCTTTATGTGCTTTTAGAAACTCCAGCGCACCGATCGCATCCCGGTCATCCATGCAGAGGATACACTGCAAACGTTCCGCCAGAGCCGCCTCAAGAGCCGGTTCAAGTTCCGGAGGGGCCTGAATGGCATCTGCCAGCACACCACCAAAACGGGAGCGGAGGGAAGCATCTTCCATCAACGTTCGGGTTCCCTGGCCAAATCCGGCAAACTGGGCTTCCAGTTCTTTAAGGGAACGGAAACGGGAGGAGCTGCGATTCAACTCGTCCCGACCGGACTGCCACACTTTCTCGACCTCCGGCAGCCGTAGTTTCAGGTCGTCTTCATGTCCTCGCAGGGAGGAAACGTGAGCCAGCAGCGCATCTTGCTCCCACGTGCCGACAGCGATTTCTTTCTCCAGCAGCTCCCCCCGTTTACGCAGCTGTTCACGGCGCTCGGTCAGCTGCATAGCTTCCCGTGCATGTCGATCGAACCGTTCCCGGAGCGCGGCCAGACGTTTCTGGGCAATCTCGAAGCGGCTCTTGAACTGGGCCGCCTCGGCAAGGGCGGTAAAGAGTTCCCGGCGACGGTTCTCCAGGTCCCGGTTCAGTCCCTCTTCAGTCAGCTGGTGCCCTGACAGTTCTTCTTCGGACCTTTCCAGTTCCGCCTGCATTCCGGCGGCATCCACCGACCCCGTGTCCCGGCGAAGCTCCAGCAGTCCCCGCTGTTCTCCGCACTCCTTCAAGCGCTTATCGAGTTCGGCGGCTTCGGCCGCCAGTCGCGCCAGCCGGCCATCCAGACCGGCCAATTCCTTGCGCTGAAACTCAAGCCCGTTCCCGGTCGTACTGAATTCACTCCTGACGCGGAAAATCTCCTCCTGGGCAAACGTCAGCTGTTTTTCCGCCTCCAGCAACAGTATACGTGTTTCCTCGGCCTGAGATTCTCCCAGTGCCGAGGCGGCAAAGACCTCGCGGATACGCATGTTGAGCGTTGCAAGTTCCCGTTCCGTCCCCTCTCGTTGTTTCCGGGTTTCACGATATTCCCGCACGGTAAAGAGCATCTCGATTTCACGCAGCTCGTCGCGATACTCTCGAAATTTCTCTGCTTTTTTGGCCTGACGCTGCAACGATACCAGTTGCCGCTTGATCTCTCCCAGTACATCCGCCAGACGGCCCAGATTTTGCCGGGTCCCTTCAATCTTTTTGAGAGCCAGCAGTTTGCGCGACTTGAATTTTGTAACCCCGGCCGCCTCTTCGATCAGAAAGCGTCTTTCCTCAGGACGTGAGTGGAGGATCTGCCCGATCTTCCCCTGCTCGATGATCGAATACGCACGGGTGCCGACGCCGGTATCCATGAAGAGTTCGGTTATATCAAGCAATCGGCAGGGGGTCTTGTTTATCAGATAATCACTCTCGCCATCGCGGTAGAGGCGGCGGGTGAGCTGAATCTCGGCATAATCAAGATACTTGGCAGGTGCACGGCCATCTTCGACGGAGAAGGTCAGAGACACCTCCGCCATCCCCAGCGGTTTGCGGTTCTCGCTGCCGACAAAAATCACATCCTCCATGGCCTTGCCGCGCAGGTTTTTGGCGGATTGCTCTCCCATGCACCAGCGGATAGCGTCCACAATGTTGGACTTGCCGCAACCGTTCGGACCGACCACACCGGTCACCCCCTGCTGGAAGTCCAGCACGACCTTGTCGGCAAATGATTTGAAGCCGTTTATTTCGAGGCGTTTGATTTTCATTGAATTTTGCACTTTATCAGAGGGGGCAAAGCTCTGTCCAGCGGGATGTTTTGTGTCATCGTTGATCCGATCAAACCTCAGCAATCCAGGAGGGTGAGTCGAAGCGGGGCACCTTGCAGCTGGTCATCTCTTCAGCAGGGTAAACCGCCAGAGCGGCTCTGTTCACGATTCCAGCCCTTTTCCAACGGAAAAAGCTTTTCCGAGGAGTGGAGCGACGCCGTGATACCCCCGGTGAGAGGTATCAAAAATAAGCGGCTTGATCTTCATGATATCGGGATAACCATCTTCACTCAAAACGTCTGCATCAGCCTTAACATCGATAATCTCACCGATGAACTGGGTGTGCAGGCCGATCTCAATTATGTGCAGCAGGCGGCACTCCAGAACTACCGGAAACTCTTCCGCATAAGGCGCATCGACTACTTCACTTTTGACATATGTCAGCCCGGCAATGGCAAACTTGTCCAAGTCCCGCCCGGATACCATACCGATGTAATCTGCTTCGACCATCTTACCTTCACAGGCGATGCCGACGGTAAAAGCTTTGCGCTCAATGATACAGGCATGGGAATAGGTTGCTTTCCGCAGTGACACGGAAACACACGGCGGCTGTGAACAGCAGATGCCTCCCCAGGCCGCATTCATCAGATTGGGTTTGCCTGTCTGGTCGTAAGTCCCCACCATCAGGACCGGTGTCGGAAAAAGTAATGTCTTTGCTCCAACTGATATTTTCATGTCATCTCCTTCTGGTCAGGCATTAAATTTTAATCACACCTGGGCAATGCAGGCGGGTGAGTCGGTTGCGGACAACGGCAGACAACTGGGTTGGGGCCAAGTTGTAGCGAGGCTCAAGTTGCGGGGTCCCAATGAGGTTGAATATCTTTTTGAGCTCGTCCGTCGGTATGTTAACTACAAATCTTCCGCACATAGATCTAATACGCTTCCTTGTAAATCAAGGGGCCGCCTTGGGTTTTCCCGGTCGAATATTCAGAGGCCAGGAAGCGGACACCGAGGAAGGTTTCAAAATGTTTTTCGATGAGGGTCTGGAAAGATTTTTCAATCTCAGCGGAACGGCCTTTTTGTTTCAAACCCGCTTTCGCGCGGTCCGGTACACTTCATCATTGCGACGTGGGCCGACCGCCACAATCAGAATTTCGATAATTTCGGCATTAACACGGTAAACAATACGGACATCTCCGCTACGAATGCGGCGGCACCCTGCAAGTTCCCCCGAAAGCGTTTTGCCGGTTTTTTCCGGCTCACCGTCGCGGATACGGGTTTCAATCGCTTTGAGTACAGCGCGGGCCTGATATTTTCCCAACTCATCCAGATCATCTGCAACCTCGTGGTGATAGATTACCCGCCAGGTCATGATTCATCCTCACTGGCAAACCTTTTCAGCATTTCCTCATGACTGATGGCCTTTGAACGATCAAACGTTTGCAACCGATCACGCGCTGTCATTTGAATATGCAGATCATCCAGCTCATCCATCATTGCTTCGTAAACAGAAACCGGCATCATTACCGCCGCCGGTGCGTTATTCCTCATTACAACGTATTTTTCCTGTATGCCGCTCGAGAGACGGTCGAAAATCGTCTTGGCGGAACGGGAAACCTCCGTTACCGAAACAGCTTGGCTGGAACGTTCGAGTAGTGCATTCATGGCGTACAACTCCTTATCATATTATTGTAAGATAATTATATGATAATTATCAGAACAATCAAGAGAAATTACGCTCTTTTTTGAAGTCTCTGCGATAATCGGCGACCGGCGCGATGTATCTGATATCAGCCGGTATTTCCAGAGCCTTGAAGTATTCTCGTGCACTAGTAGGCCCTGTATAGAGGCGAATCGAAACGCCGCGATACTACATGAATTTTCCGCAATATTGAAGTTAAACAAAAGACGCCGCAATTTTTCATTGCGGCGCATGAATGACAGCAGACAACCTGTAAGGAAACAGAGAAAGGACTATGCTTTAACTCTCTCCCCGCCATCCAACGCCTTCCGCACCTTGTTGGCCAGGTCGGATAACGAGAACGGTTTCTGAATAAAATTTACGCCTTCGTCCAGCACGCCGTTAGGGGCGATGACATCGGCTGTATATCCCGACATGAACAGACATTTGAGCAGCGGATTGATTGACCGGAGTTTTGTAACCAGATCTCGGCCGTTCATATCCGGCATGACCACGTCGGTCACCAACAGATGAATCCTGCCGGTCTGCTCCTTGAACAGCCGGATGGCCTCAACGGCGGTCCCAGCCGTCAGCAACGTGTAGCCCTGTTCTTCAAGCATCAAGGCAGCCATCATCAGAATGGTCGGCTCATCTTCCACCAGCAGGATGGTCTCCTTACCGCGTGGGGGCGGCTCAGCCAGGTCCTCCTTCAGTTCCTGTCCGCTCTCACCCGTATGGCGTGGCAGATAGATCGTGAAGGTTGTTCCCTGACCTGGTTCGCTATAGACGTTGATGAAACCGTTATTCTGCTTGACGATGCCGTATACCATGGCAAGTCCAAGACCGGAACCCTGACCGACACCTTTGGTGGTGAAGAATGGTTCAAAGATATGAGCCTGCGTTTCTTTGTCCATTCCGCAGCCATCGTCGCTGACGGCAAGCCGTACATATTCCCCTGGTTCCACATATCTGTGTTTGGCAAAATAGTCAGCGTCTAAATTGCTGTTTCCGGCCTCTATCGTTATCCTGCCTACTCCGTTGATAGCATGACGGGCGTTGACGCAGAGATTGACCAGCATCTGGTCGATTTGAGACGGGTCAATCTTGACCAGCCATAGATTTGACGAAGTCTGCAGGGCGAGATTGATATTTTCGCCAATAACGCGTTGCAGCATCTTGAGCATTCCCGATACGGTCTCGTTCAGGTCGATAACCTTTGGGGCAATCGTCTGCTTGCGGGCAAAAGCCAGCAGTTGCCGGGTGAGTTCGGCGGAGCGTTCAGCAGCCAGGCGGATTTGAATCAAGTCGTCATAGTGGAGGTGGGACGGCCCCATCTTCATAAGCGCCAGTTCCGCATAACCGATAATAACCCCCAGCATGTTGTTGAAGTCGTGCGCCACACCGCCCGCCCGCTGTCCGGGTTTATGCGCCAGAGCTCATACTGAAAACCCTGCGTTACCAGTTGAGACAATCGGGCAGGTTCGAGAGTCTCGGGAAAACGAATTAATACCGTGGTAAATCCCCAGAAGGATCGTTGTCCCCGATCATTATCAAGATAAACCGGCAGACGGGCGACGGCGCCCATCCCGCCTTGCTTCAGTTCAAACGGCCCGGCAAGAGTCAGCTTCCCTGTCTCTTTAGCGAGGACTGACTCCTTGGAGCGCGCCGGATCTTTCAGCATGTCATGGCCGATGGCTCCTTCATTGCCGGCCAGCGGTATGATGCTTTTAACTATGCCGCCGGGCGCCAGCCCCAGAGCTGTGCCCGGATAGAACGGCAGCATCTCGCGGGCAATTTCATCGAAATCGGCAAGAGTGCCATTCCCCTTGCGGACGAGGGCGGCAAGGGCATATGCAGGGTATAAGGATCGGTCAATAGTCTGTTGGAGTATACGTGCATAGCCACCGGCAATATTGACTACATTAGTACGCTCAGCCTGCATGCGAAGTTTTTCCGAATTCCATATCAATGCTGCTGCGGAAATGAGTGCCACAATGAACACGGCAAAACCTGCTGCAAAAGGTCTGGAGTATTGTATGCCGCTCGTTCTCATACTGATGGTCATGTCATTCCTTCCGGTTCTG
>JANNLB010000259.1:0-14865 GCA_031396605.1 Geobacter sp.
CTCTTCATCCGCTGGTACTTTTTTTCGCACTTTCCGGCTCACTAATGGTCAGCCGCATCCGGTTCCCGAAATTGTGAGCTGGCCTTTTTTTTCAAAGAGCGGTCAGGTTGCGAGTAGTTAACTAAACAGATTAAAAGGAGATTTTTAGATGACGAAAATCAGCAGGAGTGTTGTTGCAGCGCTGATGTTGGGCATCCTGGCAGCCGGAGTGTCCGGCTGTAAAAAAGAAGGCCCGCTGGAGCGAGCCAGCAAGAAAATAGACAAAGCGGCAGAAAAATCGGGACAGCAGATTGATAAAGCGGTCAATAAAGCCGGGGAAAATATCGAAAAAGCCGGGGAAAAAATTAAGGACTCGGTAAAATAACGTAAAAGGTGATCCGCAGGCCTCGGCCTGCGGATCACTGCCGAACAGTGTCTTACTCTTTATACCACTGCCACAATTGAAGGTTACTGGCGGCTTATTTTCAGCTGAATTATTTCCTGAGCCTACCTATCTCCCGCCTTTTTAAAATCCGCAATATTACATAATAATAACAGATACTTTCACTTAAACTCCAGTTTGTAGTAAAGATCAACGCCGCTCTCGCCGCTGCCGGCCTGGGTTTCGAGCTGCCACTGCTTGAAAATATCGTAACGCAACCGGAACAGGTTGCTGCCGGTAAACAGTGACCTGCCGTAACTGATATAGAGTTGCGGGGTTAAATATTTACCCACAGTGAGCACCGTCGTGGTGATGCCGGATTGCAGCGCGGTCGGAATGGATCCGGGAGCGGTCACCGGGAGCGGTTTGTACCCCATGGAACCGGCAGGCGCACCGACTCCACCCTGAATTTCCAGCGTATTCAGGCCAAACAGGTTTTTCAGCTGATCCTGCACGTCTGCTGCCTGGCCGGAGGTAAGCAGTGCGCCGGCGGCCTTGGTCATGAGACTGGCCTGTTCGCCGTTGCTTTCGTATGGATGCCCGAGGACAATATATGTCAGGATGTCAACATCCGGCATGGCCGGCTCGGAGTAAAGTTTGACGACCGGTTTCTGGATGGAACCCGTAACAGTAACGCCGCTCTTCACATTACCAATCGTGCGCAGAGCCAGAAAATCGAGGGTCGGATGATCGATCGGGCCACCGGCGAAAAAGAGACGTCCACGGACGATTTCAAGATCAACTCCGTAGGTCCGGTAGCGCCCTTTGGCCACCGTTATCTCTCCTCTGCTGGTAATCCTGTCGAGGCTGGTGAGCTGCAGGTCAACTGCTCCTCCCAACCGGGCGTCAATTCCCGCGACTTTGACAAAAACCCGTTCTCCGAGCAGCACCTTGATCTGGACGTCCAAAGCAAGTGAAGTATTCGCGGCAGGAGGCACTATTATTCCTTCCAGAATGATGTCGCTGCTCGGCGTGATAACCGTATGGGACGATACGCCGTCGAACTGCAGTTCAGGGAGGCGCAGTTCACCGCGCAGGTTCAGTTTTTGAGGTGTTCCTTCAAAGCTGAGTTCCGGAGTGCTCAGAATCCGAAGCTCGGGTAAGTACACGGTTTGAAAGTTTTTACCGCGTATGATGCCGTTGTAGCCTGTCACCCGCCAGCCGGACAGGGTAAGGAGCGCACTTCCCTCGATATGGCCGGAGCCGGAGAGTGCCCGGAAGGAATCAATCCGGACGAGATTCTTTTCCAGCCGTGCCGAGAGCTGGACGTCCTTGAGGTGAATTCCTGCGGCGGGCAAATACGCTCCCGCCTTGGCTAACTGCAACGTTCCACCGATCTGCGGCAGTTCCCAGGTCCCGCTGAGAACAAGTTCAGCATCAATATTTCCGAAGCTTTTCTGGACATATCCCGGGAACAGGGCGGTAATAATTCCCTGTTCCTGGAGTTGTCCGACCATTGATGCCTGAAGAGGCCCCTCCGGATTGACGGCAATCGGAAAATGTGCCGGAACCGGCAGTTGGAAGTTTGCTCTTGCCTGGCCGTATTCAGACATATTCAGGGCAAGGGTGCCTGCAAGGGCTTCTCCACGCCACTTCCACGAGGCATCTGCCGAGGTAAAAGCAAGGTCCTGTCCACCCCGGTGTAACGCTCCTCCGGAAAGTGAGGCGGTGCCGTCCAGTTCGAAACGTTCACCCGGGAGGAGGAACCCGTTCGCCCGGCCGTTAATGATCCCTTCGACTCCGCTGTCGCCGGGGAGCCATGGCTTGAGCAGCGCAACGTCAATCCCGCTCCATTCAGCCGTCAGTTTTCCTTTTTCCGGGATGGCGAGGAAGAGAGGAACGGTTGAGGAGAAGGTCCCCTTCAATCTGCCGCCGGTCGCCTCATTCAGCTCCACGCCGACCTGTAAGCCCCGGTCGCCGCCGTCGAAGGTTACCTGACTCCGTTCGATCGTTATGCTTCCTCCCTTTCCGGTGTACGTGCCGTCCCCTGTGGCGCTCCCCGACAGGGTAAGACGCTTCCCGGACAGAAGTTCCAGTTGGACTGTACCCTGGCTGCGTCCGGTGATCTGCAGATCTTTCAGATAGGGATTGACTCTGGCGAGGCTCAGGTTGCCCCATTGCGCCCGGAGTCGACCGGTCAGCGGTTTCAGACCCAGATCGGCGTCAACCTCGAGACGCTCCGATGTTCCGGCCGTCAGGGTGAGGGTGGAGAGAGAAATTTGTTCGGAACTGACGGCAAATGCAGCCGGAGCCGCCAGGTTCCATGGTCCGCTGCTCTCCCTTCCAGTGAGGCGGATGATCGTTCCTTTCCAGATATCGGCATTGTACCCTGCAGAGAGGTCCAGTTCTGCTACGCTGTCGTCCGAACGTACCGTTGCGTTCACGGCGTGACTCGCCAGCGTCCCTTCCGCCGCAATGGTCACGGCATTCAGCATATACCCGCCATAGGCTGCATCCCGAAGAGATATGGCGATATGACCGGGGTACCCATCGCCCTGTTCGAGCCGGGCAGCCAGGGTGGCGGCCGCAATATGCGTTCCCGCGTAGGAAAGCGCACTCCCGGTGCCGGTGACGGCGCCGCTGAGTTGATGGTCGCGCCAGCGCACCCAGCCGTCGCTCCGGAGTGTCCCTGCCGCACCCGGAACCAGCAGGGAGAGGTCGGTGATCCGGGCTGCCAGAGTAAGGCGCTGGTCCAGCTCCCCAGAGGCGTGCAGGTCAAATCCTTTACCCTGCAGAGCCAGACGGGAAAGGGTGAGGTTGTTATCGGCAAATTCCGCCTGCAGTTCTCCGTTCAGCGCCTGCCCATGCAGAGTGCTTTCCAGAAGAGAACAGCTGACACTGCCGGAGAACGGAGATTCCCCTGTCCCGGACATGTGGCCGACGGCATTGAAATTTGCCGCACCCTTCCACCCCGGGTCAATCCTGGCAGGATTGAGATTCCTGCCGTTTATTGTCCCCTGCAGCTCGAAGCCGTTGCGCCAGTTCATATCCAGGTTTCCCGCAAGAGATCCGTCGAGTATCCTTCCGGTCAAAGGGGCCAGTATCACCCCTTCACGTGTACCGTGATAGGAAGCGGAAACGGCCGCTTCCTGCCATCCTTCGCCCTTGTTGTCAAAGGTGAAATCGCCCCTGTAGCTGTTCAGAGTCCCCGCGAACTTCAGGGTGCCGGAAAGGTCTGTCGGCATGTTGAGCTCAGGGGCAAGATCGAGACCGGCCGCCTTGATCTGCAGCGACAGAACCGATTCCCGGGGGGAGAATGCAAGCGATCCGTCGGCCGTTATCAGGCCGCTTCGCTCCGGAGTCGTCAGGCGAAGCCGCCGGAGGTTGATGGCGTCCCTCGCCATTCCCACATCTCCGCTCAGTTTCAGCATCTTCCGTTTGCCTGCGCTTCCGGCAATTGCGACGTTTCCGAAAAACTGCTCCGTGGTCGTGCTGTTGCTGCGCCGGACCTGCAATGAGAAATGATCCATCCCGGCAATCGGGAGCGCGAGGGCGATTGCAAGGTCTGCCACGAGGGACGGTTCCTTGAAGCCTGCCGATACACTGCCCTGTATCTGCCCGGAAGGGGAAACGGCCTTGAGCCCGGTGACCGAGAGGAGGTTGTCCTGCCAGATTATGGTGCTGTCGATAGATGTTACCCGCACCGGTTGTTCCTGCAGGCGGCGATAGCTGATGTCAGACACTCGCAGCTGCACGATCATGCCATCAAACAGCTGCGCAGTACCGGGCACCTTCGGCCAAACCAGGCCCGGCGGTTTGTTGTCCGGAGCGGCATCGTCCTGGACCCGCACCCCGTTGATGACCAGTTCCTGGACAGCAACTGTGCCGGCCATAAGAAGAAGCGGCTTCCAGCGCAGCTCCAGGGTGTCCAGCTCTATTTTCTGCTGTGCCAGGGTGACGCGCACCCCGGTGAGGAGCAGATGGTCGACCATTCTCCCTTCGACCTTCTGAACGGAAAAGCTGATCCCGCTCTGTGTGGTAACCGACGTCAGCAGCCAGCGGGCACCCTGCGTTGTGGTAGTAACCCAGACAAGTGCAGCAATAGCCGCTCCTGCTGCTCCTGCCAGGGCAATCGTCGCTGCAGCGACGAGGCCTTTCAGGCTAGGACGCTTCAAAATTCGAGCCCCACGGTGAAATGGATATGGGTTGATGGATTCTCTACTCCGAGCGGTCTGGCCACGGACAGATTCAATGCCCCTACCGGGGTAAAGTAATGCAGGCCGACGCCGGCTCCCCGGAACAGTTTGAAGCCGGTGAACGAATTAAAGGTGTTACCGGCATCGTAAAAAACGGAAACACCCCAGTTTTTGAAGATCGCCCGCTCCAGTTCAATACTGCCGGTCAGGAGCTGTTTCCCCCCCACGACGTTGCCGGAGGCATCACGAGGCCCGAGGGATTTGTAGTTGTAGCCACGGACACTCAGGTCGCCGCCGGTAAAAAAGCGGAGCGAAGGAGGGATGTCGCGTAAGGGATCACTCAGCATGGTAACTCCCCCTTTCGTGCGGGTATGCAGGGAAAGGCGCCAGGGGAGCGGTACGAGATAGCTCCCCTCGGCAAGGGCCTGAAGCAGAACCGTGTCCGAGCCGAGCAGCTGGTGCGTACCATGAAGATCAAGGGCGTAGCGGAAGCCTCTGCGTGGACGTACCGGATTGTCGTAACGGTTATCGGTAAAACGGATGCCCGGCAGCAGCAGTCGTGATGACGAATCCTGGATACCCACGATATACTCTTCATACTGGGCCTTTACGTAGGCGGTGCCCAGCTTTCCGCTGCCGAAGCTTTTGTTGCGGTCCAGCTCCAGTGCTGCTATCCGGCTGGTGTAGGTTTTTGCTTCCTCTTTCTGGAGGTTCAGCTGCAGCGTGGTGGAGCTTCTGACATCCGTCGGGCTGGGGAGGATATAACCGGTCACCAGGCCCTGGAGCCGTTCGGCAACATACAGATGTGAATACAACTCATGTCCCAGGTGAAACATGTTCAAATCGCGGTAACGTACGGTGAAGCGCGCACCCGTATCCGTGCCGTAGCCGATGCCGGGGCGCAGGCTGATGCGCGGGCCGGCTTTCAGCTGCACGGTTACCGGCACCTTGAATTCTTCGGCAGCCTCTTTATCCGGCGTGACGATCACCTCTTTAAATCGCTCCGAGTTGGTGAAGTTGCGCTGCGTTTCGCCGAGAGCGGGGTAGGAAAAGAGCTCTCCAGTCCGGTAGGTCAGATGCCGGCGCAGGAAACTGTCCGGATAATCGGGCGCCCCCTTGATTTCCGTACCGCCGAAAAAATATTTCTCACCCGTATCCAGCACCAGGGAGATGCCGGCAGTAGTCGCTGGGCGCGCCACGCGGATTTCGTGCCGCAAGAATTCCGCATCAAGGTACCCGAGATCCCTGGCCCGGGCTTTGAGCCCCCTCTTGGCATCTTCGTACTTCTGTTGCTGCAGCACGTCTCCCTTGCTCAGGGGGAACGTCTCAACCAGCCGGTTCAGGTCCTTTTCCCCGCCCCCTGAACCGGTGAGAGTTACCGTTACTTCGGTCAGACGTACCGGTTCTCCCGGCAGCACCCTGACAAGCAGGCGATAACTTTTTCCGGCCGGTTCGACTGTTACCGTTGCCAGGGCGTTGTAGTAGCCGAACGGTTCCAGTGCTGTCCTGATTTTGTCATCCGCCTGCTGCGCGAAGCGATCGAGCCAGAGCCGGTCCACCGGTACTTCTCGTGCCAGACCGGAAGGGAGAACGAGGGAACCCTGCACATTTTTCAGCAGATCACCCTCAATGCCGGTAACAATGATCTCGACCGGTTCAGCGGCGTGCAGAGGCGCCGCAAATGAGAGCCAGAGCACCATGCATGCAAAGGCGGCACAAATAATGAAATGCGTGACGATGGTCACCTGCTTTTTCATTGCAATTAACATTCTCACCCATAAATGAACGCATAAGTTCCGCAATAGATCTGAACTACCACAAACCAATACTGCTATAATAAAATCCGTTTTATCATTCTGTTATGTAGCCCTGCTGTTTTATCGCATAAAAAGTTCAGCTTACATAATTTTTAAAACCACAATTGCTAAAATTACTACAATAAAACATCCTGATTAGTTCTAATCCGCCGCTAAAAGCTTGTCATCCCCGAATTCCTCAAGCGGGGATCTGGTTTTCAGGCAATTACAACCGGATTCCCGATCAGAAACGTTTCGGGAATGACAGTTTTGTGGAATGGCGGCAGATTCGAACTAGTGATGTAAAACATTGAAACTTTGATCTGGAATTGGAATAAATTTCCAAGGATCGACATACGGGAGTAAACAGTCTACCATTGATAGCGGGCAGGTACGTTTAGAGTACTATTGATATAGTATCAGAACTGCCACTCCTGGCACTTTTTATGTTCCACAAAACAATCAATACGATTACCACAGAGGTGACATAATGTCTGAAACGGCATCGGCAGGTAAAGACATGCTCCGCATTCGGGAGATGACTATCGACGATTTTTCCGTGGTCTTTCATATCGGCGAGGAGGTCTTTACTGCCGAATCTTTCCAAAGTCTCTACCGTACCTGGGACGAATACGAGATCACCACCCTCTTTAATTCGGATGGCGAACTCTGCCTGGTGGCTGAAGCGGGAGGGAATATTCTCGGATTTGCACTGGGAACAACGGTCACGAAACACAACTCGCCCTGGAAATACGGCTATCTTGTCTGGGTGGGTGTCCGGAGTGATATCCAGCAGGGTGGCGTGGGAAGCGGATTATTCAAGGAGATCAAACATCGCATGAAAGAACAGGGGGTACGAATGATGATCATCGACACCTCCGCAGACAACCATCCGGCGATCCGCTTCTTCGAAAAGCAGGGTTTCGGCGATGTCCAGGAACATGTCTACATGTCGCTCAACCTGTCGCGCAAGAGCAAAAAAAAACCGGGAAAAAAACCATGAACGCCCGCCTGGAGAAAGTCTGGCAGGCCATCAATCCGGAACGGCTCAGAAGTACGCTTCTCGATCTTCTCGACATTTATTCGCCGTCCGGTAAGGAAGAGGATATCCAGATCTATCTTGAAGAGCTCCTCACCCGGGCAGGTTGTAGAGTGGAACGGCAGGAGGTGGAGCAGGATCGCTATAACCTGCTTGTTACCATGGGACCTGAAGAACCTCGGCTCTACATGGTGGGGCATGTGGATACTGTCCCTGCCTGGGATCTGGATGCCTTCGGGCTGCAGCAGGAAGGCGTCATTATCCGCGGGCTGGGGAGTGCCGACATGAAAGGGGGGTGCGCCGCCATGGTCGAGACCTGGCTGGCACTGACCGAGGCTTTGAAGCCTGACGAGCGCCCTTCAGTCGGACTTCTGCTGGTTGTGGGGGAAGAGGAGAACGGTGACGGCAGCGCTGCATTCCTCAGATCCCGCCGCCCCCCTTGGGTAGTCATCGGCGAACCGACCAGTCTGGCGGCCAAATTTGCCCATTACGGCTACCTGGAGGCCGGTTTTGTCACACGCGGGCTGCGCAGTCACTCTTCGCTGCCCGAGCTAGGTCACAATGCCGTTGAATCTATGCTGCGAGTACTGCTGCTCCTCGGGAACGACACGCTGTTCGACCGGGCTAAATCGGAAATTGTCTACTCAATCAGGGAGATGAAATCGTCGCAGGCCGGGTTTGTCGTTCCTGACCGCTGTGAAACCTGGATCGACCTTCATCTCCCTCCCGATCATGACCCGATCGCCCTCCAGAATGAGATCCGCCGGATCGTCGCCAGCCTCGACAGCAGCATTCCCGGACTTGATCTGGACGTCAGCTTCGACTTTGCGTCCGCCGGCTACAGCCTCGGCACTGACAACAATCCGGCACATATTTTACGGGAGGTTTATCACCGGCTTGGTCTGACGTTAGAGACGGAGGCTTTCCGCTCGCATTCTGACGGCAATCTCTTTTTTGCCGCAGGTGTAAAACCGCTTATTCTCGGCCCCGGTTCTCTGGAAACGGCTCATACGCCCGACGAGCGGGTGGACTTTGAGGAGGTGTCGGTCGCTGCACGTATATATGCGGCACTCTGTTTGGGAATATCAAGGGCGAAACAATGAAACGGACGTAGAATTGTTCATCGGTTGGAAGCGCCTGATGTGATAACTGGCCGGCAAGGCCAGAGCGGAAGTTCTTCTCGCTCCAGATTACTCCTTCATTTCAGTTGTACAAAGAGTTTGCAACGTGGCGGCACATTCTCCTGCTTGCAATGTGGTGTCACTCAACACTTTTCGGGGAGAGTAACAATAATATATGTACTGAATCAAAAGTGTAATCACCATTAGTGCACATAATAACATCATAAGAATTAACATGTTTTCGGTCTCCTCTTTCGTTTAAAAAACCAATTTTTTCCTGCCATCAACTAAATCATATCAGTTTGAACAAAAAGCTGACTCATGCAGGGAGGCAAAAAGGAGACAGACTGAATTATAACAACAGCCTGTCTCCTTTTTTCTTAACAACCTGCTTTCAATCCGTCCTTACGGGGCAGTAATGGCAGTTGCGTTTAATGTAACCGCAGTCTGTGCCAACGCCCGACCGTTCATAACTGCTCCGGTATTCAGCGAAATCAGTGTCTGACTCAATATAATTCCCTTGAAGTCAGCCGCCGTTCCAAGGGTCGCTTTGCCTGAGACCTGCCAGAATATGTTCTTGGCCTGCGCTCCGCCGGTCAGGGTAACAATGGCACTGTTGTTCACTAGGAGGTCTTGTGCAATCTGGAAGATCCAGACGTCATTTGCGCCACCCGAGAGAGTGACTCCATTTGTGATTGAAACTCCGGTGCCCCATTTGTAGAGTCCGGGGACGAGTGTCAGTCCGCTGATATCTCCTGCGCCCAGTTCAGTAAAATCGGGCGTTGTTCTTCCGGCAGCGTCAATGAACGCGGTCTGCATGTCGCTTACAGCCGCAGTCATAACAGCAGGAGTAGGCAGAGCATAGTCGGATGCGTAAAGTTTCCCGGTCACTACTGACGATGTTGAAAAAGTATTCGTGGAATCCGCGATCAGCGAAAAACCGGTCATGTAGCTCGCGGCGACAGGACTTACCCCAATATCTCCAACCACTGCGGTAGTCCCGGTCGTCGAGACTCCTGTTTTTGCCAGAATTACAAAATTTCCGGCTGTGCCAAGATTTACCGGTGCGGGACCTACTGCGGCTGCAGCTGTGGTAAAGCTCCATACTTTGTTGTTTGCCAGTACATTTCCGGCCAGGTCACTGGCTCCGGTGTTGATAGTGGCGGTATAAGTGGTGTTTGCTGCAAGATTGCTTGTCGGCGTAAAGAGTGCAGTAACGCCGGAGTAGATTACCGTACCTGAAACAGCCGCTGTCCCTTGCTGCAGGGTAAATGTTGCCGTGCTGATCGTAAGGGGGTTCATTGCTTCACTGAAAGTTGCGGAAATGGTCTTGTTGATAGACACACCTGCGGCAAGATCAGCAGGGTTTACAAGTGTCACGGCGGGTTTGATGAGGTCCGGAGCCGCCCCTGTGGTAAAACTCCAGACATGGTCGGTTGCCACTGCATTGCCGGCCAGGTCATTGGCCCCGGTTGTAATAGTGGCGGTATAGACGGTGTTGCCTGCAAGGTCGTTTGCCGGTGTAAAGACCGCAGTTACGCCAGTGTAGCTCACAGCGCCAGAAACAGCCGTTGCCCCCTGCTGCAGGGTAAGTGTTGACGTGTTGATCGTTGCGGGGTCCATCGCCTCGCTGAAGGTTGCGGTGAGTTTGTTGCCGATCAGCACACCTGTAGCGGCATTGACAGGGACTGTTGAACTCACGGTGGGTTTGATGAGGTCCGGGGCCGCGCCCGTAGTAAAGCTCCAGACAAAGTTACTTGCCAGTGCAAGGCCGGTCAGGTCCTTGGCCCCGGTTGTAATCGTGGCGGTGCAGGGTGTGCTGGGTGCAAGATAGCTTGCCGGTGTAAAGACCGCAGTTACGCCGGAGTAGGCCACTGAGCCTGAAACAGCCGCTCCCCCTTGCGTTAAGGTGAATGTTGTCGTGTCGATTGTAGCGGGGTCCATCGCTCCACTGAAGGTTACGGTGAGTTTGTTGTCGATCGGCACACCTGTGGCGGCATTAACAGGGATTGTGGAACTCACTGTGACGGGTTGATGTGCCACAGGCACGCTAATGCGGGTATTCACCATTGTAACCGAAGCATTCAGGGCCAACGCTCTGCCCTCAAGCGTTACTACCGCAACGTTGCCGGCTGTAGAGAATGTGGTTGCCGCAGAAGAAATTATGGTTCCCACCATGGTACCGCCACCTGCTGCGTTAATCGTGGCGGTGCTGCCGACCTGCCAGAAGACGTTCTTGGACTGTGCGCCGTTGATCAGGAGGACG
This sequence comes from Geobacter sp., assembly GCA_031396605.1. Lineage (GTDB taxonomy): Bacteria > Desulfobacterota > Desulfuromonadia > Geobacterales > Pseudopelobacteraceae > JACRCG01. The sequence continues at coordinate 10,780 of JANNLB010000259.1, forward strand.
CTCTGGGGGAATGCCGCTCCCGGGCCGCCTACAGTCAGCGAAGTCGCCATCTGGAAGACCCAGACCGCATTCGGATCGCCGCCGGCGTCGAGGGTAAGATCCCCGCCTTGTATGGCAAATGTGCCCGGTGCTGATTTGTAGACGCCGGGTGCGAGGGTGCGGTTAGCGAGTTGTCCGGCGCCGCCTCCCAAGGATGAGACATCAATCCCGCCTGGCAACACAGCGGGAGACAGGTTGATAAACGCGCTTTGTGCGGCGAGTGCGACCGCGGCGGCAATCGCGCCCGGGGCTGAGCCGGAAGGGGCGGTGGCCGTGTATATGGTTCCGTTCACGGATCCGATATTGAGTGGCGTCTCCGTGAAGACATTGGCTCCAGTGTCGTGGAATCCGGTGATCAAAGGGGAAGCCCCGGTGGTGCCGAGATCTCCGTTAATCACAGTATAAATTCCCTGGTTGGTCAGACCTGCTCCGCCGCCAAAACCTGCGAACGATGCGGCCGCCCCGAGATCGACCGGCGCTGCATAGGCTGAACCGGCAAAAACCGGCAGGCTGCCGATAAAAAAAGACAGAATCACCATGAACATCAGATACGCTTTCTGTTCCATAAACATTTTCATAACATTCTCCTTTTTAAATATTCTTATAGAATCACAATTGTATATTGTCGGCCTTCTGCTCTGTGTTTCCTTCCCGAAAACGATACAAATCTTGCGGTGAAGCAAAAAAAGGAGACTGACCGAACTACCGGAACAGCCTGTCTCCCCTTTTCTTGTCCTGTTTTCACACGAAAAAATGCATGTCCTTATGGCGCAGGTACGTTAATGTGTGTGTTCACCATTGTAACCGAAGCATGCAGGGCCAACGCTCTGCCATTCAGAGTTACTACATTGACGTTGCCGGCGGTAGAGAACGTTACTCCTGAAGAAGCAATGATAGTTCCCACCATCGTGCCGCCACCCGCTGCGTTAATTGTGGCGGCGCTGCCGACCTGCCAGAAAACATTCTTGGCCTGAGCGCCGTTGATCAGGTGGACGCTTTGCGGGAATGCTGCTCCCGGCCCGCCCACAGTGAGTGTACTAGCCATCTGGAAGACCCAGACAGCATTCGGATTGCCGCGGCCATCAAGGGTGAGATCCCCTCCTTTTATGGCAAATGAGCCCGGTGCGGATTTGTAGACGCCGGGGGCGAGGTAGCGTCCGCCGAGTTCTCCGGCGCCGCCGCCCAATGACGAGACATCTATCCCACCGGGAAGCGCTGCGGGGGAGAGGTTGTCAAACGCGGTTTGTGCAGAGAGTGCGACCGCAGCTGCAATGACGCCCGGTACAGAACCGGCAGGAGCGGTGGCTGTGTGTACCGTCCCGGTAACTTTTCCAATATTGAGTGGAGTTTCCGTAAAAACGGCTTTGCTGTCGTGGAATCCGGTGACCAAAGGAGTAGCCGCCGTGGTGCCGATATTCCCGTTAATTACTGTATAAATTCCCTGGTTGGTCATCCCTGCGCCGCCACCAAAAACTCCGAACGATGCGGCAGCTCCAAGGTAGCCTGGCGTCGCGGCAATCGGCGGCTTGGTGCCAGGTCGTTTCTTATCACTACTACCGTTTCTGTCCGAACCTGCATAAACGAGCGAACTGCTGACAAATACACTCAAAATTAACATACATGCAAAATACGCTTTTGATGCCTTGAAATTTTTCATAAAATCCCCTTTAAAATTTAGTATATTTCGATTTATTATTACTGACCTTCTGCTTCACTTCCGGTTTAATTTTCTCTCCCTCCTTCAGAAAAACTTATGATTATGCTGGCAGATTTCATATTTTCCCGGAAACAGGCACAAAAAAACCGGGTTGCCGAAATCTTCTGATATTTCGGCAACCCGGCTGTCTGCTTGAGACCCTATAGGCTTTCCGTCCCATCCTCGCGGATGGTTTGGTATTATCGTATATCACCACCTGATTTATACCGAATTACGGCACCTGAAGCCGTTCGGTACAAAAGTTCATATTTCCAGGCACTATATATGACACCTGGTCGCGATTGTTCACCCCCTCTCGTAGTATTTTGAACACAAAGCCGCTTCTTCAGTTGAGTAGATACTTGAGATACTTAGCAACTAATGTGCCAGAGAGAATCTGCGGTGAATGGCAGCGCAACGGCATGATTGTAAAAGGAAAAGTGGAAAGAGACCGTACGGGGTGAATGAAAGTGTCGTCAGCAGAATCCGTCAAGTGTAACATAACTGCCATATATGGCGGAAAACATGTGACGGCATGGAGGTAAATCCGGATTGCTCTCAATGCGCCTTCCTTGAGTGCAGCGTTCTGATTAACTATCTCGCTTCAAGAATCCAGCTCAGAGCCGCTTCATAGTCCGTATAGGCATTAACTGAAAAACCACGGTTGTACGAACAGGTCTCAAAGAAGCTGGCACGATCAAAATTGGGCCCAGGGAGAACGACCAGAGCCACCTTCCTGCGGAAGGTTGTGCCATGTTGGCAAAGCTCCGCAGCAAGATGATACACATCAGCAACTGACAATAGTGATTGAGTGTCACGGAAATCAATGAGCAGTTCGTAGTCCGTCTGGTGATGTTCAGCCTTCGCTATATCTGCAAGAAGTTGTCTGCTTGTCGTGATGTTAATTATTCCATAAGTGGTTACCTCAAGAAAATCTTTTGCAGATTTTATCTTGATAGTTGTCGCCATGGGGTGTCTCCTCAATTTTATTCATAACTACATGAGTTTGATTGAATGAATCACGATGTTTCACTCCACCCGAACCTCAGGCTGGCGCCAATGCGGTCCTGGTTCATCCCTTCTGTTCTCACTTCGATCTGCAGGAATTCCTTTTGAGCGGACACTGTCTATGACTGCGGTACGGTAAAGGGACTCGAGGTCATGGCGTGCATTTTCAATTATTTTACCCGGCATTCCGGGTAGATAGATGCCGGTATAGAGCGCATCGGCCCTGTTGATTTTTTCGAGTGCGGCGGTATGGTTGGCGAGTGACGACAGACGGAGCCCTTCAAGGACAGTGCTGTAAAACTCGAGGGCATCGATGTGGATGCGCTGCTGGTCAATTCTTATGCTCTCAGGTCCTGTCAGAAGCGGGTTGAAACCCAGTTCCTTGTTCAGGAAACGGCAGAGAGGCCGGATAATCATCTCATCCAGCCGGTGCCTGCTGGATCGTGTTACCGGTACGTCCCACAGGGACCGACATACCCGGTCCCAGGTGAAACAGAGATCCAGCGGCGAAAGGAGTGAGCAGAAAAACAGTTTTAACGTTTCGTCCGGCCAGTCAGTTGCGACAGCTTTTCCATTGATAGAAATGCTGAAGTGCCCCAGTGTCCGGATCTTCAGCGCGGTATCTGGCTTATCCATCAGAATCTCCCTGAATGAAGTTAAATCGGAATATCAGCTTGAAATCATCAGAAAGCACGATGCTTCTCATGTTATGCCAGGAAGTTACTAGGCAATTTACGTGCCAGATAAAAGTTGTGGGTACTGAGATCGCAACAGTCTGATTATGCGAGGTAAAATTGAAATATACGGTGCGGTGCGAGGGGAAAGCCGTCAACAAAACCCGTCATGTTTAACATTACTGCTAAATATGAAGGATCACTGTGACGGCAAAGCAAATCCCCCTCAGTCCCCCTTTCAAAAAGGGGGAGGCTTAATTCCCTAGTTTACAAAATGGGGGTTAGGGGGGATTTGCCTTACTGCTATGATTGCGGGCTTTCTGTCGCCCGCTCTTTATGCCCCGCCATATTTGACGTCTCTGTTGCATTCGGTGGTCATCTTTAACAGTTTTCATGTTGCCAGTGCACCGCACTTTACAAATTATCGTTTAATATCAGTACGTTATAATTTCAGAATTAATATTTTCATTTTGGCCCGATTGTTGTACTGCTCTTGCAGCGGCAGGCAATCAGGTTTGCCACTAAATCAGCATCACAGATTCAACAGTCCTCAAGGAGGGGACCACCCATGAACAAATGCAGAGGATTTTTGAAGATGTGGTTTCTGGCATTACTGCTCGTCACCTTTGTGGCCGGCTGTGGAAGCAATGATCCAGCGGCCCCGACCGA
>JANNLB010000308.1:0-2870 GCA_031396605.1 Geobacter sp.
CCGGCGCCTGCTCGCGGACGGCGTGCACGGCGGCGTTGGTCGCGCTCCACCAATCTTCGGGGTCTTGCTCAGACCACGTCGGCTGCGGGCGCGCGAACGGGCCGGCCTGGTACTGGGGCATGCCGGTAGCCATAGCAGCACCATCCAGAGAGTTGTGCATCGTGTGACAACCTTCGCACTCGGCAACGCCGCCGGAGTGGAACGCAAAGGCCGGTACGCTGATCAGAAGCGCGGATGCGACTGTGAGTACTACGCTAATGCTCTTTCTCATTTTATTTCTCCTTTTGTGGTTTCCTCTTAAGCAGAGGATGTGTTGTTGGCTTTTCGCCAAGGCTGACAGGTATCCGTGTTTTAAGTACGAAGCTCTTACAGGCATTTCACTATCGTTAAAGCCACTCTATCTAAACTTTCCTTACATAAGCGTTACAGCAACATTACAATTCCGTCAGGTTGATTACTTATTTGGTCGAGAACCAATCATTAAGATCACTGTAAGCCCTTGATCCTTACCGAAGCGTTACAGTTGGATTACATTTTTGAAAGGTTGGGGTTTGATTGTGGAGAGATATGCAAGGAGAGGTGCTGGCCGGCAGGTTGCTGAGACAATACGCAACAGCCCCCTGGAAAAGGGGGATGTTGCTGAAACTAAGGTATATTTATTTACTAGGTCAGGCGGGGGAGGCGATATTGAGAGGATCGGGGTGAGGGCCGGGAAAGCGCAAGGTTACCGTGGTTCCCTGATCTGGTACGCTCTGTATGCTGACCGTTCCCTTGTGCAGGTCCATGATGAATTTGACGATCGAAAGCCCCAGCCCGGAGCCTTGGGGATTGCTGGAACGACTGCCCATGACACGGTAAAACCGGTCAAAAATATTGTTCAGGTCCTCCTGCGGGATGCCATGGCCGGTATCAGTCACAACAACATCGAGGGAATTGTCCTCGGTCTTCCTGACGGAAACGTTTATTTTTACGCCGGGAGACGAATAATAAAGCGCATTTGATATCAGATTGTTCATAACCCGGCGGAAAAGAAGCGGGTCTCCGTGCATTAGACCACCTCCGTTCCAGGTAATTTGAGCCTGTTTTTCCTCTGCCAGCGCCTCATAAAAACTGCATACCCTTTTAATTTCATCCATTGGATCAAACAATGAAGTCTCGATCTGATGCGCGGGATGCTCCGAGCGCACCAGAAAAAGAAGTGCATCTATCATGCGTGAGAGACGCATATACTCTTCGAGCCCCGATTCGAGCACCTTCCGGTATTCCTCCGCTGTTCGCTCCTGAGAGAGAGCAACCTCCGCTTCCCCCATCAGATTGTTAAGAGGTGTCCGCAATTCATGCGCCAGATTGGATGTATACTGGGAGATCTGTGTAAACGAATTATTCAGCCGCTCCAACATGTTGTTAATGGCAATGGCCGGGGCTCGCAGTTCAACAGGCCACCGCAATGGATCTTTGGTCCTCATGCCGATCTTGTCGATGGTTATGCGCTTGGCAAGTCCGGCCAGTTCGTTAAGCGGCAGAAGAACCCTTCGTGCAACCACGATACTGAAGAGAACAGCACCAATTATTCCGAGTATGATGACCGCGATCATTCGCTGCTGGTTGGTTCGAATGAGACCTGATTCTGCGCTGATATCGATCGCAACCTGGATTGCAAGGCGCTCGGAAGGATTAACCGTCTCGGTCCAGTACGACCCCAAAAGATACGAACGGCCGTTTTTGCCTCGATATAATATGGTTTTTTCCGGCCGGTCCTGATTTTGTACCACGTTTTCCGATTCACACGAGTCGGGAAAACGCTGGGAGGGTATTAATTCCTCCATATGCCGGGTTTCTACGAGTGTCCGGCAACGCGTGTCCAGAATGCGGGCATAGTATTCAGGGGATGTGACATAGGCACCTTCCCATTCAAGATTGTGTCTGATGACATCAATAAAATCAGGCCTACTTTCGATAATGGCCCTGAATACACGAATCCGATCGTTAATATGATCGTTTTCAGCTCGTAACAGGGTATCGCGGTTGGTCCAGTTCACGTAGACCGCTGTGATGGCAAGCATGACAAAAGCGGATAATGCATAGGAAATCACCAGTCTTCGGGTGATTGACCATCGCCAGATATTACCAGCTCTACCCTGACTGGAATGTTCATCGTTGTTCGAAGACATAGACCAAACCTCTCTTGTTCTCTGCTATCTCCAGAGACTCTATTTTTCTTTTGATCATTACCAACTAGTTACAATGCCGTCACATTTTTGCAGGGCATGGCCGCTGGACGTACCGTAAGGCAGGATTCGCCGGGAAAACGCAGGATTACCGTGGTGCCCAGACCGGAGACGCTCCGTATGGTGACCGTGCCGTTATGGATATCCATGATGGATTTGACGATGGAAAGCCCCAGTCCCGAACCTTGGGGATTGCTTGCATTGCTGGTCGCTGCACGGAAAAACCGGTCAAAAATGCGACTCTGATATTTATCAGCGATGCCGTATCCGGTGTCATTCACGATTATTTCGAGGTAATTGTCTTCCGCCTGTCTGAAGGAAATGTTTATTTTTACGCCGGGATCGGAATAGTAAAGTGCATTTGAAACCAGATTGCTGATGGCTCTGCGGACAAAAATCCGGTCTCCGCTCAACAGACCGTTTCCTTGGCAGGATAGTTGTGCATTCCTGTCCGCGGCCAGAGCCTCATAAAAACTATACACCTTCTCAATCTCCTCCATTGGATTGAACAGTGTGCGTTCGAGTACGGTAGATGGATTTTCAGCCCGCGACAGAAAAAAGATTGCTTCGATCAGGCGCGAAAGCCGCATATGCTCTTCAAGGCTCGATTCGAGAACCTTGCGATACTCATCCGTGGTTCTG
>JANNLB010000059.1:0-6120 GCA_031396605.1 Geobacter sp.
GATCTGGTCGAATGATTTGTACTCGGCCTGACCTTTACCTGCCAACACTTTGGTGATGGCAGCGGTCAGGGTAGTCTTGCCGTGGTCAACGTGACCAATCGTACCAATGTTGCAATGCGGTTTGTTACGCTGGAATTTAGCTTTTGCCATGAGTAAGGCCCTCCTGAGTTACGAATTTAGAGTAGATTAACCCTTTACTTTTGCAACTATTTCTTCAGCAACCGACTTCGGTACCGGTTCATAATGATCAAAAGTCATTGCATACGTAGCGCGACCTTGTGTAGCTGAACGCAGATCAGTTGAATATCCGAACATTTGTGCGAGTGGAACCATGGAACTGATAACCTGGGCACCTGCCCGAGAGTCCATACCCATAATGCGGCCACGCTTGGAGTTAAGATCACCTATAACATCACCCATGTACTCTTCAGGGACAACAACTTCCACTGACATGATCGGCTCGAGTATGATCGGGCCTGCTTTTGAACAGCCTTCTTTAAAACCCATTGAACCAGCTATCTTGAATGCCATTTCGGAGGAGTCAACTTCATGATACGATCCATCAATCAGCGTCACCTTGACATCAACGACCGGGAACCCGGCCAATACGCCATTATCAAGAGCTTCCTTGATACCTTTATCAACGGCGGGAATATACTCACGGGGCACTACGCCACCCTTTACCGCATCAACAAATTCATAACCCTTGCCGGCTTCCTGCGGTTCAACTTCGAGCCAAACATGACCATATTGGCCGCGGCCACCGGACTGGCGAACAAACTTGCCCTCAACCTTAACCTTTTTGGTAATCGTTTCACGGTACGCGACCTGCGGCTTGCCAACATTAGCTTCTACTTTGAACTCGCGCATCAACCTGTCGACGATGATTTCAAGATGCAACTCACCCATTCCGGAGATGATTGTCTGGCCAGTTTCCTCATCTGTTTTTACACGAAAAGAGGGATCTTCACTGGCAAGTTTCTGTAAACCAAATCCGAGTTTTTCCTGTTCGGCTTTGGTTTTGGGTTCAATTGCAATCGAAATGACCGGCTCTGGAAATTCAATTGATTCAAGAATTACCGCGTTATCCTCATCACAGAGGGTGTCGCCGGTAGTTGTATATTTAAGTCCCACTGCAGCAGCAATATCGCCTGCATAAACTTCTTTAACCTCTTCACGTTTGTTTGCGTGCATTTTAAGAATACGTCCAATGCGTTCACGCTTACCCTTGGTCGAGTTATAAATATAAGAGCCCGCCTGAACAACACCTGAATAAACACGGAAGAACGTCAATTGACCAACAAAAGGATCGGTCATGATTTTAAAACCGAGAGCAGAAAATGGTTCCGAGTCAGAAGCATGACGTTCCACTTCAGTGCCATTATCAGCATCTATACCCTTAATAGCTGAAATGTCCATTGGAGAAGGCATGTAGTCAACAACAGAATCGAGAAGATTCTGTACGCCTTTATTCTTAAATGAAGAGCCACAGATAACTGGGCAGATATGAATTGCAATAGTACACGAACGAATTGCTGCCTTTATTTCGACCTCACTCAACGCTTCACCGGAAAGATACTTCTCCATGAGAGTGTCGTCGTGGCTTGAAATTTCTTCAATCATTTTTTCACGATATTCAACAGCTTCATCAAGTAGATCGGCCGGGATTTCCTCAGTACGGAAAGTAGCACCCAATGTCTCATCATCCCACAAAATAGCCTTCATCGTGACAAGATCAATAATCCCCTTGAAATTCTCTTCTTTGCCTATTGGTAACTGAATAGGAAGAGGATTCGCTTTCAGTCGGTCTTTTATCATCTGAACACCGCGGAAAAAATCAGCACCGACGCGATCCATCTTATTCACAAAAGCAATACGGGGTACACCATATTTATCGGCCTGACGCCACACTGTTTCCGACTGAGGCTCTACTCCGCCAACGGAACAGAAAACCGCAACAGCTCCGTCAAGCACCCGCAAAGAGCGCTCAACTTCAATAGTGAAGTCAACATGGCCAGGAGTATCAATGATATTAATGCGATGGTTATTCCAAGTACAGGTAGTTGCAGCTGACGTGATAGTGATGCCACGCTCCTGTTCCTGTTCCATCCAGTCCATCGTAGCAGTACCTTCGTGAACTTCACCGATTTTATGAGATACACCGGTGTAGTAAAGAATACGCTCGGTCGTAGTAGTTTTTCCGGCGTCGATATGAGCCATGATGCCGATATTTCTATATTTGTCAAGTGGTGCTAAGCGGGGCACTGAATCCTCCAAAAACGAATAATACTATTACCAGCGATAATGGGCGAAGGCGCGATTTGCTTCGGCCATTTTATGAACATCTTCACGTTTCTTGACTGCAGAACCACGATTGTTATAAGCGTCCAGAATCTCGCCGGCCAGCTTATCTTTCATCGTTTTCTCGCTGCGTGCTGTTGAATACTTGATCAACCAGCGCATTGCCAGGGACATGCGACGCTCGGGACGCACTTCGATCGGCACCTGATACGTAGAACCACCTACACGGCGGGATTTTACTTCCAGAGTCGGCTTAATATTGTCAAGGCTCTTCTTGAGCACTTTTACCGCTTCATCATTTGCCCGCTGCGCAACAAGCTCAAGCGCACCATACATAATAGCCTCGGCAACACTTTTCTTACCTGCAAGCATAAGGGTGTTGATGAGCTTGGCAACAATCTTGTCGTTAAACTTCGGATCCGGCAGAATAATTCTTTTAGGTACTTCTCTTCTTCTCGGCATATATATCCCCTCAACTAAACAGGTTCAGTATTATTTCGGACGCTTGGCGCCATACTTGGAGCGACTCTGCAAACGGCCTTTCACACCAACCGAGTCAAGCGTACCACGTACAATGTGATAGCGGACACCCGGAAGGTCTTTAACCCTGCCGCCGCGAATAAGAACAACGGAGTGTTCCTGAAGATTATGACCAACACCCGGAATATAAGAAGTTACTTCAAGGCCATTGGTCAAACGAACCCTGGCAACTTTACGAAGAGCAGAGTTAGGTTTCTTAGGTGTGGTTGTATAAACTCTTGTACAAACACCGCGCTTCTGAGGACAAGACTTCAGAGCCGGGGCTGTCGATTTATCCTTCTTGCTTTCCCTACCTGACCTGATCAGCTGGTTGATTGTTGGCATGTCGTCATATTCTCCAGATACAAAAATATCAATACTGCTCCAAACAGGAGCGAACGCGCAAACTAACAAAAGAGTAGAATCTTTGTCAATCTTTTTTATTTAGGTTGTGTGTTTTATTGTGAGTCGTTTCAACTCAAAGGGCATTACTTAATACTGATTCAATGCATGTACATTTTGCAGGTTGTGATCTTATTGGCCGCTCTGATAATTTTTCGGATGGGAATGGAATAATTAGTAGGGCCGGAATTTCACCGACAGCTCCATTCAGATCAGTAGCGTTTGTTACTCCTCGATCGCAGAGGAATTGCACTTGTACTCTTTTTGGCATTCCAGTGTCAACACAAATAATGTACTGATTTTATATTTTTTCTGTTTTTAGTTTTGTACTGTGCATATATCGGCAATATCAGCTAGTTATTCATGCACATCCACCTGCTGTCAGCTTGTTTGCATCATCAAGCTTGTATCCTTTTTTCCGGCAAAATGGATATCAACATACCACCCAGAATGCATAACGCACCCGCATAACCATACACGCCAAGACGCTCATGCAGTATAAATCGCGCGTACAGTGCCGCAAAAACCGGCTCAGTGCAAAATATCAGAGCCGTATTGGTGTGGCTGATATATCGCTGCATAGACGTCTGCACCAAAAATGCAAAAACCGTTGCAATGAGAGAACAAACCAGGAGCGGGACGAGCAAATGCGGATACCATACCATCACCTCCTTACCGCGGGTAAGCGCAACTGTGTAACTAAGCAGGGCAACAACCCCCAACTGAATGACAGTCAGCCAATAGTAATCACTGCGACGGGCATATTCGCCGGTACTGATCAGATGCAGAGAAACACATACAGCACAGACAGCTGCCAGTACATCTCCCCTGTTAAGCTGCCAGGAACCATTACCGCACAACAGTAACAGCCCTATCACCGCAAGCACAACAGCCAGCTTGACGCCAACCGACACACGATGCCTGAGGACAAACGCCGCAAGTATCGGAACCAACACCACATTCAATCCGGTGAGGAACCCGGTATTAGAAGCACTGGTATAGAGTAGCGCCACGGTTTGAAAAGCATATGCCCCAAAGAGAAAGACTCCCATAACACATCCCCGGAAAATGGTAACGCCATCAAGTCTTCTTCCTTTGTATAACCCGATTGGGAGAATGAGTGTAAATGCCAGGACAAAACGCTGTGCAAGAAAGACAAAAACATCGACGCTTTCAATGGATTGTTTGACGACTGTAAATGTAATTCCCCAAAAAAAAGTTGTTGTCAGAAGCAGTATGGCTGCCTTGTATTTATTCATAGCATGAATTCCAGAAAAACGTTTATGGTCCAACCATATGACCTAATCTTTGTACCCATTTCCATTTTGCCTGACAAGAAAAATGTATTTACATAGCTCAATTACGACTGTTTTTTTATTGACAATCTAAACTCGTATTTATATAAAACACCATTCTTGTCATACCATTTAATAGTTCAACGTTATCAAAAAAGGAGAAGTCCACATGAAATTTTTTCGTTTTTTTTCTGTTGCCTCCCTGCTGGTTGTATCACTCTCTACAACGGCCCTGGCCGCCCCTAAAAGTATCAAGGTTGCTACTGACGCCACGTGGCCGCCAATGGAGATGGTCGACGTCAACAAACAGATCGTCGGGTATGATATCGACTTCCTCAATGCCGTAGCCAAAGAAGCCGGCGTTGCCGTAGAGTTCAAAAACACCGCCTGGGACGGCATCTTTGCGGGGCTTGACTCCGGCCAGTACGATGCCATCATCTCCTCGGTCACCATCACCGAAGAGCGCAAGGCAAAATACGACTTCACCGACGCCTATACCAGCATCGGCCAGATCCTGGTTGTGCCCAAAACCGACAAAACCTCCAAAACCATAGCAGACTTGAAGGGCAAGAAGGTTGGCTCCCAAATCGGCACCACGGGCGCAATGGAAGTAAAGAAAGTTGCCGGCGTAGAGTCGAAGACCTATGACGAAATTGGCCTGGCCTTTGAAGACATGGCAACCGGCCGCATCTCCGCTGTCGTTTGTGATGAGCCGGTTGCCGCCCATTTTGCCCTGCAGAAAAAAGAGTACAATGAAAAGTTCAAAATCGTTGGCAAACCTTTCACCAAAGAGGGTTACGGCATTGTTGTGAAGAAGGGCAACAAGGAACTGGCTGACATGCTCAATAAAGGCATCAAGGCTGTTAAAACCAAGAAACTTGACACCAGGATCCACACCAAGTGGATTAAGTAATACGGCATGCAGGGCGAAGAGGGCATAATGCCCACTTCGCCCGCGCCTATCCATCTTATGATAGACAATCAAACCCCACATACACCAATAGCAGTCGGTGATGGAGCCGCCATCCCCCACAAAAGTGATGCCGGACTGTTTACAGCATGGCGCATCGCTTTTTTTGGTTCAATCGTGCTCTGTCTCTTTCTGGCCTTCGGTCGGCCGGACCAGTACATGGCGATCTTCATGTTCGTCCCGGATGGCATCCTGGTTACCTTCAAGGTTACGGTGGGCGCTATTCTTCTGGCGATCATTTTCGGATTGATCGCCGGACTGGGAAGAATATCAAGCAACCGCTTCATCAACGGAGCAGCATCGTTATATGTCGAAGTAATTCGAGGCATCCCTCTCCTGGTACAGCTCTTCTACATCTACTATGCCCTGGGCCGTTTCGTAAAAATCCCCGACATTCTCAGTGCCATCATTGCCATGGCATTCTGTTACGGCGCCTATATGGCCGAAATCTTCCGGGCCGGCATCCAGTCCATTCCCAAAGGGCAGATGGAGGCCGCACTGTCCCTGGGCATGTCCTGACTATTTCGTCGATTATTTTGGGCGTGTTGCTGGGTGGCCAGCTGGTCGGGCTCGCTATCTCCAGCACGCTGCTGTCGGTCGATCTGCCGTTTTTAACTACCAGCATCGACACAC
>JANNLB010000070.1:0-2269 GCA_031396605.1 Geobacter sp.
TATTTTCGCTGATGCAGACCGCCAGTACCGTAGCCATACAGTTATCCCCCTACCTGCGACATCGTAAAATTTTTATGGGTGTAGCCATCCTGTGAAATGTCGTGCCGCTCCGGTTTGCCGGAGACAATTCCTTTCAGCACCGCAGCCAGAGCCTGCGGGTCGGGCGGCCGCAGGAACGGCACCAGGTCGGTCCTTTCATCGGAAAAAAGACACCCCTTGGCCTGGCCGGTTGAAGTAACCCGTATGCGGTTGCATTCGCTGCAAAAATGCCCGGATACCGCCGTGATAATGCCGATGCTGCCGCTCGCGCCGGGAATGCGGAAATCACGTGACGGCCCCGCGAACGGTCCCTTGTCGATCTGTTCCAGAGTGTATTTGCCGGCGATCCGCTCCAGAATTTCCTCTCCTGAGATACAGTAACGCTGCCAGCCATCTTCCCTGATCGCCGGCATATACTCTATGAAGCGGATTGAATTGCCGTGTGACAGGGTCATATCGGCAAAGTCGAGTATTTCATTGTCGTTGACGCCACGCATTATCACGCAGTTGATCTTCGGCGGCGGAAAGCCCGCTTTCTCCGCGGCATCGAGTCCGGACAGCACTCTGCCCAGGTCGCCGCCACGGGTGATCTCGCTGAAGGTCTGCGGGTTGAGGGAGTCGAGGCTGACATTCAGCCGCTGCACCCCGGCACGGTACAGGTCGGCCGCCATCTCCGCCAGCAGCAGGCCGTTGGTGGTCAAAGCCAGATGCCGCAGTCCGGGAATCCGGGCCAGTTGTTCCAGGAATCCGACGATACCGTTCCGGACCAGCGGCTCACCTCCCGTAATGCGGATCTTCTCGATTCCAATCCCCACGGCGGTCCCGGCGATCAACAGCAGCTCTTCGTAGGAAAGCACGGCATCATGTCCCTTCTTGACGATGCCTTCTTTCGGCATGCAGTAGAAGCAGCGCATGTTGCAGCGGTCAGTGACTGACAGGCGAAGGTAGTTGATAGTTCTTCCGTGGGTATCAGTCAGCTGCATGAGAACTCTTCAGAGAGGGTACGCTGCTGCCTGCCAGCAGTTGGTAATCTTCCGGGGTATTGATGTTGCGGAACGATGAAAAATCGGGATCAAGGACGGCGATTCTTCCGCGAGGCACCAGTCTGACATGTGCCAGATCGAAAAAAGAGAGGATGCGCCGCTCGCCTGCCCGCAGCATTTTCTCCATTTTGGGCAGGCTGCTCTTTGCGTAGACGGCGTGCAGCGGTTCGAGTCCGCCGGGGGTCTCGGGTATGACGACATCCACGCCGCCCGGCATGCTGCTCAGTTCCCGGATCAGCTCCGGATTGAGGCCCGGCATGTCGCAGCCGGTGACAAAGGCTCTTTCCGCAACGCAACTGGAGAGGGCTGCATGAATTCCACCAAGAGGGCCCATGCCGGGATAGATGTCGGTGATCTTGCGACAGGGGATAAAATCGTAGGATTCAGGCGAGTTGGTTACCAGCAGCACTTCGTCAAACAGTTCGGCCATACGTTTGTATGCCGTCTCGATCATACGTTCGCCATTTACCTCCAGAAATGCCTTGTTCTTTCCCATGCGGCTCGATTCGCCACCTGCCAGGATAACGCCCGCAACATCGGAAAAGCGTCCTTGAGGCATCAGCCGCACCCGCTCAGGGCAGGCGGCGATGCGAAAACTTTCGCCGCGGACATACCCCGCCAGTCCGATCCCTGCCTCCCGGCAGATGCGCACCGCCATGTCGGTCGGTGAGGTGCGTGATGCGATCAGGGCCACCCCGAGAGAAGCTGCTTTTGCCGCCATCTCGGTCGATACACGGCCCGAGGTCAACATCAGACAGCCTGCCAGGTCAATGCCGGAGAGCAATGCCTGTCCCGCCAGACGGTCGATGGTGTTATGCCGCCCCAGGTCCTCGGCATGCAGAAGAATGCGGGTGCCGTCGCTGACCGCTGCCGAATGGATTCCTCCATGGCGGCCATAGCGCTCGGAAAGGTGTGCCATCTCGCGCATCATGGAGAATATGGCTTCGGGGGGGAAGGTGATTTCAGGGTCTGCGGCCTTTGGCGCCCCGGCGTTAAAGGTAAAGGAAACGCCGGCTCCACACCCGGAAGTCAATACCGGCGTCAAGCGCTCCGGCAGTTCTCCCCGGATCCGGACATTGGCTTCACCGGATTCGTCGCACACTCCCATAACCTGGAAGTCGCCAATTTCCCGCACAAACCCCTGAGTACGCAGAAAACCGGCCACCAGGAAGCGCAGTTCATGGGGC
>JANNLB010000090.1:0-1761 GCA_031396605.1 Geobacter sp.
TGCTTTTCCCCTGATCTCGTCCATGAGCTTTTGGGCCGAATTCAGGGCAGCCACCCGCGTTTCCTGTGCCTGCAGCAGGACATAGAGGTGATTGTAGGTGGTGATGACATTGGAAACCGTTTCGATGGTGGCGGCGCGAAACCGCTCCAGGGAATCCTGCTGCGTGCTGGCTGCCATGGTGATGTTCAGCTCCGCCGTTTCCCGTCCGGCATTCCTAAGCAACGGCTGGCTAATGGTGATACCGGCCGTCGACCGCCAGTCCTTCGAGGCAGGATCTGAGGTGTCGATACTGAAAAAACCGGTCTGGGTTGAGGCGGTGATACTGCCGCCGGTCGGGATGCTCTGGGTCAGGCCGATCGAGGCATTCATATTTTCGGCCGAGAAGAAGGGATCTCCTGGAACTGCCGTAACACCGCCGCTGCCGGAGGCGTTGAATACCGGGTTATAGATCCCCCAACTCTTTGCAGCATCTATTTCGGACATTTTGAAGTTGAGGGCCTCAATCCGCAAGTCGATATTTCTGTTGACAGCCATTGCAACGGCGTTTCCCCGTGAAAGAACGAGTTGCTGAGGAGGCTGTTCTGTTCCCGCCGTCACTCGCGGGCTGACGGGCGGAGAAGAAAATGCCGCTTTACCCGGCATTACGGGGGGGGCAGTCTCGCCCGCCTGGGCATACGGGACAAGCGGGTAGAAGAACAGCACCAACATGCATGCCAGCGTGTGCCTGTGTAGAGTAATCATGGGGAATTCCTTGATGTAGTAAAAATGATGATTGATGTGAAAGACAGGTTTCTTCCGCCATCCCGATAGCTGCCACCGGTGATGTGCCGATTCGATCCGAATTCCAGTAACTAAATTCAATTGCTGTACCAGTTAGAATAGTACGGACTAATTCGGTCCGTTCTAATTTGCTGAGTATATCTCAAAATGTTCGATAATCAATATACATAATAAACGTGGCATTAAAGGAATTGTGAAGGTCCGTCACCTCAGGAGCGGTGAGGCCTGCAAAATGGCTGAAGACCGTCTCAAGAGCCTTGGTTTTATGCTGGTGGGTGATGCGGTACGGGCAATGTTTTCCCCAACACCCGAAGCGCTCGGACGAGCGACAGCTGAAGCCGGTGGCTGCAAGATAAGATTAAAAGGATTGGAGAGCATGAAGGAGTAAAACAAGGCTACCGGTGGCAGTTCGGGAAGTTATGGGAAATTTCCGTTTTCCCTTGACAAAACTTATCATGGATGTCTCCGGAATTCATATCCCCGGAATTCATACATAATAATATCCTCAAACGTCATTGTTTGTTCGGGTACAGCTATTGGGTGATCTGAAACAAAACACTTAACAGAAAACCATTTTTACAGGGATAAAAGGGATGAATGGAGATAAAACCATAAAAACGTACATTTTTGTTTAACCTTAAATGCTTACTTCCTGGGTTTTTGTCGTTATCCCCTGTATCCCCTTCATCCCTTTGAAATAAAATTATTTTTCCGTGTTCTGAATGGTTATTGTTCTTGAAAAGACTTACGCCAAAGCAGCTCTCCTTCTACCGCATCATTTCAAAGTACCTGTCCTCACAGGTCTCGTCCTTGATATCAATGAACTTGTTGCAGATTTCTGTCACCATGTTGACGACACCCTGATAGCCGATGATCGGATAGCGGTGCTTGTTGACCCGGTCGAAGATCGGGAAGCCGAAGCGGAACAGCGGTATGCCGGCGTCGCGGGCGGCAAACTTGCCGTGGGTGTCGCCGATGATG
>JANNLB010000093.1:0-5318 GCA_031396605.1 Geobacter sp.
TGGTGGATTGGCTGTGCCGACTCATACGACCGGAGCTGTCTGGGGTCAGGATTTCATGGCAGTCGGCGCACCACTTGCCACTCGCACCAACGTCCAGCAGGCCGCGTTCAACCTGAATCGGCTCGAACTCACCATGAAAACAGGTGGATTAATCGGAGTCGCGGGAATCAATGCCCCTCCGTCAGAGATTAAATATGTCAGTATCAGCCTCGGTTCAATTGTCGGAGCATATTATCTGGCCGGAAATACTTCGCTTAATACGGCAGGATCGCTTCCACTTCCGTATAATCAAACCACACTCAACGCAGACATGAAAGGCTTCCTCAGCGTTCCCGGCGGTCGACTTGCCTACCTGCTGATGGACAGTCCCGCGTTTAGTACCAGCATAAACGCAGGATTGGCAGCAAAAGGAATTGCTACGGGAACACCTACCTACAATCAGTTCTTTCAGGTAACTCAGAGCATCGTTGATACGGTTGACCCTGCCACAATGACAACTCCGCTTGCAAGCGGTCTGCCGTCTCGTCTTTCCGGGCGAATTGTCATTCAGGAAGCTACCGGAGGTGATCTGGTAATCCCGAATGCCAATACCCGCTACCTCGGCAGTGCCCTTGGCGGGCGCGGAGTATTAGGCGCTGCCGGTGCCGCAGTTGCTCCCGGGTTCAAGCAGCTTGGCTATAACGGAACCACGTCGGCGCCTGTTCCGTTCATGACCCCCTTTGCCGTTGCGGCGACATCAACTGCTGACACCGCACCAACGGAAGGGTATTTCCAGTTCAACCAGACCGGTGTAAGCCACGGTTTCCTGCTGGATCCGACAGGATCTGCAGTAGCTACCGGATTAGCTCAGAGGCAGATGGTGTACTTCCTGACACTGGGAATTGTCGTTGATCCAACCGTTACGGGGGCAGCACTTCCCAAAACGGCCGCCAGAATGGTCCCTGGCCTGGCTGGTGAAATCCTGCTGCCGCCCGTGCTGAACATACTCGGATACTAAGCATAATCAAGTCTTACCGTGCCATTGAAGGCGGAGCTTCGGTTCCGCCTTCAATCATGTTGATCAATCACGAAACTCTGGAGGGAACAGATGCAGGAAGATATTTTTGCAACATTGCGGGAACGTTATCAGAAAGGTGTATTCACCGTACCGACGACGTTTTATTTCTCAATTGACGATATAAGGAAGACGATGACCCTGGATGGAGAGGGCTGCAGCATCGAGGATGGAAAAACGGTTGAAGACGCCGACTGCGTCTGTAAAACCAGCAGTGAGATGTTTAACAGAATCTGGAACGACGGCTACCGCCCGGGGATTATGGACTTCATGGGTGGCGCCATCAAATCAAACGCCCCGCAACTCCTGCAGCAGCTGCTGGCAGCCTTTGGCAAGTAGCCGGAGATTCGCGGTACTGATCTCCCTGCCTGCCATAAAGTCCTCAACTTGATACAAATCAAACGACTTGACTTCCGGATTCAAATAGTTATGTTCAGCATACCATTCCGGGTTGTCAGCCTCGTTCGCTGTCAATTCCGGATGCACTTCTGAGGCTATTGATGAGGGTTTCATGAAAGTCGGCATACGTCACATTGTGATCATGTCACAACTTTTTCTTCTGTCGGCAGTGCCGTCCATGGCCACAGAGATCCAGCAGGACTCAGTCAGCAATGCGGTAATTATCCCTGTTGCAACTGAAGCTGTAGCGATGTCTACCGAGTCAGCCTTCAATGCAACAACTCCGATTCAACCTTCAGATACTACTGACGCCGGGATGGAATTCGTCTGGGAACTGGACCCCTATTACAGCGAGATTTCCGTGCATTTTCCGCTGACCGATACCCCGATTCCCGAGATTACCGGAGCTAACGAGTTCGAGGTATACCGGAAGCTTTTTGTCGATTCCCTGATTCCCCGTTATATGCTGGTTGAAGCGGCGGTATTTCCCATGCCTCTGACAGGTGTGGCCCTGAAGGAATACCAACGCGGTTTTTATAGAGGTTTCAATGTCGGCAGCCGCGATGTTAATCTGCTTGAAGCGGTAACCGCGGGATTCCAGGAGCCGTATGCCCTTTCGATCCTTCTCGGCGACATGGTCAGTTTTGTCAAGCCGGGCGAGAAAAAAGTCAGCTCCAATAAGGGGTATATGGGCTATATGGTCAGTTATTCAAACCAGCATATCAAGCGGAATATTCTGATTCCGGATCATAATCTTGAGATCGAATGGAAGATGAAAGGAGAGCGAATATTCAGAGAGGATAAACTCTCCTGGAGTTTTCGTGTCGGGTCCAAATTACACGGGAATCCTGATATTACCGATACATTCTATGTCGGGTTGCGTCGCAGCTGCCTTGATTTCTCCGCCGATTATCTTAGTTTTCTGAACAACGGCTCCATCGATTTCCGATGGGATTTTGCAGCCAGGGATGGACGGTTTCTCCGTCAGGAATATGTCATAGGAAAAAAGTTTCCGATAAAAAAATGGAGTGTGGCTTTCAAAATGGATATGGGGGTCATCTGGGAGGATTCGACAAGGTACAGCGGGGCGCTCAGGGATAAGGATTTCCAGAATGTGACGGCAGTTATCCGGCCTAATATAGAGTTCTGACGCACCCCTCTGTCGTGCTGGCCCTCTCCATCGCCGAGAGCCTGCGCCAGACTGATGCAGAGCTGCGCATCCTGGAAGAACGCTGAACAGTCCGGCGCATAACAGGCCTCATTCAATCAGAGCCCCAATGACTCCGGTTTTTTGCCTGCATCAGGAAAGAACAACGGTGCACCGTACTTATCCACTCCGAAGCGGCCGATTATCTCCTGACTCTTCTTCGCAACCATGAAATCGGCAAAAGCTTTGCCCCCCTGTGCATTTACTTTGGGCCACTTGACCGTATTGAGCTCGATGACATGGTACACATTAAGCAGTTTACCATCTCCCTCCACCAGAATTTCCAGTCCCAGCACTTTTTTCAACGACAGGTACGTCGCGCGATCAGTCAGCGTATAGCCTTTTTTCTCTGCAGCTATATTCAGGGTCTGCCCCATGCCGAGACCGGTCTGCTGGTACCACTTCTGACCGTCAGGATTCACGGCAATCCCTTTCCAGAGACCCTTTTCCTTTGCATGGGTACCGGAATTATCGCCACGGGAAGCGAAAACAGAACCGGCCGCTGCGATACGTTTCAAGGCATCGGCGGCGCCGGTACCCTTGATTCCGGCCGGATCAGCGGCAGGGCCGACGATGATGAAGTCGTTGTGCATCACCAGGCGGCGGCTGCCACCGAAACCATCAGACATAAACTTTTTCTCGGCGTCGGGTGAGTGCACCAGCAAAACATCGGCCTCTCCCTTCTCCCCCATCTTCATGGCCTGGCCGGAACCGACAGAAATGGTCTTGACCTTGAAGCCGCTCTCTTTTTCGAACAGCGGAACAAGTACATCCAGCAGTCCCGAATCCTGGGTGCTGGTGGTGGTGGCCAGAATAACTGATTTTGATGCGGCCAGGGCCGCTGATCCACAGACAAGAATTGCGAAGGTCGCTGCGAGTGTTGTGATGCGGGTTATTACTTGTTTTGTAATCATGGCAACTCCTTTTATCCTACTGATGTAGTTCACCAAATTAGTAAATACAACATTCTACCACGTAAAATGAGTGCGCTACAGTCGCAACAGACGCGTTTGAATGCGTACTCTTTCACCTGAGGATGCCGCTGTTTCCGCAGCACCCCCAGGAATGGCTTCATGAGGTTAGAATATGACCTGGGCCTGGATACGGTAGGTCATATCGTCAACACTCCCCCTGCTTTGATCGTGGGTGTTGGTAACGTCTCCCTGGATCTTCAGATTATGCATATTAAAGTAGTACGAGATAGCTCCCTGGATGTCAGTTCTCAGATCGTTGGATTTGCTTCGGTCTGGTTCGATGTACGAGTAGCGGATAGCCGCTTCCAGGGTTTTCGGAATAATGCAGTAGCCTGCCTGTGCGTAAAAGCCTTCGGCGCGCAGGGTCTTGTTGCTTGTATTGCCGTTGGCCTGCCCGGCCAGATATTCAGCCTGGGTCGAGATACCGTGCCATTTGAAGGCTGCGTCTATGCCCCATGTATCAATATCGATCTTTTCACCGGTTGTAAACGTAGAGATACCGTTACCGAGCCAACCACTGGCGCCGGCCAGGGTAATACCGTTTGTTTCCAGTGCGGTGACGCTTATTTTCTTAAGGACGTTGCCGTAGTAGTTGGCTCCGACAGAGAGGAGTGGTTTTGGACTGTTGCCCAGGTCGCTTTCTGCGGTGCCCATCTGGCCGAACGGATTGAACGTCACCCGGGCGGCGACTGCGCTTGCGGTGGTGGCCCCGTTGGTGGCCCGTTTCGCGCTCTGTCCGGCGCCGCCGTAGAGACCGAGTTCGTAAGTTACCAGCCCTTTGGCAATGTCGCCATGGAGCTTGACGCCGGCATCATAGCCGGGGCGGAAAGCGTCCGAGGCAGCGGAACGATCAACGAACTGCTGCGACCCTGAAGAGTTCAGCCACTGCCGGCCGAACGGCACTTTGGTCTGTCCGGCCAGGAGCTGCACTTCGTCAAGCAGCAAGTAGTCCAGGTAGGCGTGTTCCAGAAGTTTGGAAGAGCCGCCATTCACAAAATCAACCTGGAGGAGATAGGTGAGGTCCTTTGTATAAGCGTTGCCGTTCATCCACAACTTCATGCGTTTCACTTCCCACGTACTCGACGGGGTGGTTTTGGTGGTGTCGTCGGAATCGATCAGACTGAAACGGGTCTGCAGCCGACCACCGAGCGAAAGCCGGAATTTCTCATCCGGCGAGGTGAAGTTGAACCCCTTTCCGATCTTGTAATCAATCGGCTTGTTCTTGGTTACTTCCGCGTAATCGGTCTCGGAAATTACGCCTTTCTCCTTCAGGACATCCTCCAGGGTTTTCGCCCCTGCACTCTGCACAGCAAACGCTGCTGCCAGAATGATAATTGCCAATGCTCTTTTTTTCACGTCTTCCTCCTTTGGGTGTTTTAATACGGGGGCAGACCCCGCTCTACAAACGACAAACGACAAAAAGCCCCTTTTCAAGATAGAAAAGGGGCGCGGACAATCCACATTTGTGGAATATCAAGCACAAGTTCCCCTTTTCAAAGGAGGGCGGCGCTGTTTCCGGCGACACCCGCAGGTCGGGGACCGTGAGGATTTTTCCCTGGTAGGCCCTGCGACTCGGGTACTGGCAAAATGTGGATGTACTGAAAAACAAAAAGCCCCTTCTCAAGATAGAAAAGGGGACCGGACAAGCCACGTATGTGGATCGTCAAGCACGAGTTCCCCTTTT
>JANNLB010000149.1:0-29297 GCA_031396605.1 Geobacter sp.
GACGGCGCCGTCGAAAAAGCCGAAACTGGCGGCGCCGGCCGAGACGGCAAGCCCCATAAACAGTTCCTGATTGTATGATCGCATGCGGACATACCCTTCACTGCCGGCTTTGCGCAACCGGCATTCCAGTTCTGCGGCAATATCGATCTCGCGCATGCCACGTTTAAGGAACCCGGGGATAGTTGCATAAACCGAACAGCTTGCGACGCCGGTCAGTCGCAGCTGTTCCAGTTCAAACGCGGACTTGACCGAGCGCAGTTCGCGATTGAGGCCCGAGATATCAATAAACTCCCGCCCCGGAAGGAGCTTGCTGTAGAAGTTCAACTGCTGCACCGGCGCCACGTCGAAGGTGAAGCCGATCTTTTTGAGATGTTCTCCGAACAGGGCCGGAAAATCCTTGCTGGAAGGGAAGGGCCTGATATCGGCAAGGGGGCTTTCTTCCTTGGCTCGTGAGTAGCTCTTGCGCACCAGCAGCATCGGCTCGCCTTCGGCAGGTATCCAGAGGGTAGAGTTCTGACGTGTGCCGGTGAAATAATAGACATCGATCGGGTAGATAAACAGTGCCCCGTCAAGTTCCTTTCCTTTAAGCAGTGTCTGCATACCGGTTATTCTCATCTGCGCTTCATCACTGGTAATCATGGTAGTCTCCCGCAGCTGACATAGTTGTTACGGCCATTGATCAAAAAACGCGATCTCCGACAACTCCTTGCGAGGCCGCGGTTTTGGCTCCTGATCGGGGTATCCGAGCGGGGTAACACCTACGACCCTCATGTTGTCCGGAATGTTCAGCTTCACTTTCATATCCGCTTCGTCAAACAGACCCATCCAGCAGGTGCCGAGTCCCAGAGCATGTGCTGCCAGACAGATATGCTCAAAAGCGATGGCACTGTCGGCCACGAAATATTCGATGCCGTGGCTTACGTCCGACTCAGCCGGGTCGGCGCAAACCACAATGGCGACCGGGGCCTGGAGAAACGCCTTTCTCCCGGGGTTATCCTCTGCGAAGGCGGACAGTAAGGCCTCTCTCTTTGCCGGGTCGGTCAATACCAGAAAACGCCAGCATTGGAGGTTCTTCCAGGACGGCGCCAGGCGTGCCGCATCCAGAAGCTGCTCAATCTTTTCGCGCTCGACCGGGATGTCCTTGTATTTGCGGATGCTGCGACGATCACGAATTGCCTGAAAGATGTCCATGATACCCTCCTACATATTCCTTCTGTATTTCCCGCCTACCTCATACAGCGCATGCGAAATTTGCCCCAGTGAGGCCACTTTGACCGTCTCCATCAGTTCACCAAAGATATTATCGCCGGTAATGGCCGTTTCCTGAAGACGTTTGAGCGCCGCGGGCGCCGTGCCCTTGTTCAGATCATGAAAAGCCCGCAAGTTAATTATCTGCTGTTCCTTTTCCTCTTTGGTGGCGCGTGCCAGTTCACCCGGAACACTGAACCCCTCTTCGTCCGCGCGGGGATGGAGAAACGTGTTGACACCGACAATCGGCAGCTCGCCGCTATGTTTTTTATGTTCGTACAACATCGACTCATCCTGGATTTTGGAGCGTTGATACTGTGTCTCCATGGCGCCGAGCACTCCTCCTCGCTGGTCGATGCGCTCAAATTCAGCCATGACCGCTTCTTCTACCAGGTCGGTCAATTCCTCGATGATATAGGAACCCTGAAGGGAATTTTCGTTTTTAGCCAGACCGAATTCTTTGGTGATGATCATCTGAATGGCCATGGCGCGTCGCACTGACTCCTCAGTCGGAGTGGTAACCGCTTCATTATAGGCGTTGGTATGCAGCGAATTGCAGTTATCGTAAATGGCCATCAGCGCCTGAAGGGTTGTGCGGATGTCGTTGAAATCCATCTCCTGGGCATGCAGTGAACGACCGGAGGTCTGGATGTGATATTTGAGCTTCTGGCTGCGATCGTTGGCAGCGTATTTTTCGCGCATGGCAACCGCCCAGATGCGCCGTGCCACACGGCCGATCACGGTATATTCCGGGTCGAGCCCGTTGGAAAAGAAATAGGAGAGGTTGGCAGCGAAGTCGTCGATGTCCATTCCCCGGGAAAGGTAATACTCCACGAAGGTGAAGCCGTTGGATAGGGTGAAGGCCAGTTGTGAGATCGGGTTGGCCCCCGCCTCGGCGATGTGATAGCCGCTGATAGAGACGGAGTAGTAGTTGCGCACCTTCTGTTCGATGAAATACTGCTGGATATCCCCCATCATCTTGAGAGCAAATTCGGTCGAGAAGATGCAGGTGTTCTGCCCCTGATCCTCCTTGAGAATATCGGCCTGGACCGTTCCGCGCACGGTTTGAATGGTGCAGGCGCGGATCTCTTCATACTCGTCCCCGGACGGAGATCTGCCCTGTTTTTCCTTGAACAGTTCGACCTGCTGGTCGATGGCGGCGTTGAAGAAAAATGCCAGCATCATCGGTGCGGGGCCGTTGATGGTAATGGATACGCTGGTGTTGGGGGCACAGAGGTCAAAACCGGCAAAGAGTTTCTTCATGTCATTCACGGTGCAGATGGAAACTCCGCTCTCACCGATCTTGCCATAGACATCGGGGGGATAATCGGGATCTTCTCCGTAGAGGGTTACACTGTCAAAGGCGGTGGAAAGACGCTTGGCGTCATCATCCTTGCAGAGATAGTGAAAACGCCGGTTAGTCCGTTCCGGAGTTCCTTCCCCGGCGAACTGGCGTTTGGGGTCCTCTTCGGCCCGCTTGAAGGGGAACACCCCGGCGGTGAAGGGGAAATAGCCCGGAGCGTTCTCGAACATGCTCCAGCGCAGGATCTCACCCCAATCGGCAAAGTCCGGAATGCAGACCTTGGGAATACGGGTTCCGGAGAGGGTGGTGGTATAGAGGTCGCTCCTGATCTCTTTATCCCGCACCTTTGTCACCAGTTGATCACGCCGGTAGGATGCCTTCAGCTCGGGCCACTCCATAAGTATCTTCTTCGGTTCCTTGTGGAGCTTGCCATCAAAGAGTGCAATCTGTCTGTCCAGTTCTTTGAGAGAACCTGGCTCACACAATACCTCCCGGGCGCCATTTAGTTGAAAGAGACGTCGTGCGATACCGGCCTGTTCCCTGACCTGCCTGCGATACCCCCGCACGGCGTGGACGATCTCGCCCAGGTAATGCACACGGTCTGGTGGTATGATGTATTTTTTGAGACTTTCCCGCTCTGCTATCTGCAGGGAAGAATGCCAGGCTGTGCCTTTTTTGGTGTTGACGGCATTAAGCAGCGCCAGGTAGAGGATGTTGGTTCCGGGATCATTGAACTGGGAAGCGATTGTGCCGAATACCGGAAGATTTTCATCCGCCACGTCAAAGAGATTGCGGTTGCGGCGGTATTGTTTACGGACATTCCGGAGAGCGTCTTCGGCCCCCTTGCGTTCAAACTTGTTAATGGCAACCACATCCGCAAAGTCGAGCATGTCGATCTTCTCCAACTGGGTCGGAGCGCCGAACTCGCAGGTCATGACATACAGCGAAACGTCGCAGACTCCGACAACCCCGGCATTGCCCTGGCCGATGCCGCTGGTTTCGACAAGAACCAGGTCGAAACCGGCCGCACGCACGACATCAATGGCGTCCTGGATAGCGGCCGAAAGTTCGGTCTGGGAGTCGCGCGTTGCCAGCGAACGCATGTAGATTCTGTTCGAATTGATTGAATTCATCCGGATCCGGTCGCCGAGCAGGGCCCCCCCTGTCCGCTGACGCGAGGGATCGACCGCCAGGATGGCGACACTCTTGTCGGGGAAATCACGAGTGAAACGTAGTACCAGTTCGTCGGTAATGGAGCTTTTGCCTGCACCGCCGGTTCCGGTGATTCCGACTACCGGTACATTCTGTGCCATCCCTTTGATGGTCCCCCTGAGGGATGCATACCCCGAGGCATGATCATGAACCGCCTGTTCGGCCAGAGTGATCAGCGTATTAACCGCACGGATGTCCCGATTGGCAAGCCGGGAAGTCTCAGCCGTAATGTCACGTTGAAGAGCAAAATCGCACTCCTTCAGCACAAGATTGATCATCCCCTGCAGTCCCATTCTGCGGCCATCATCCGGCGAGAATATTTTGCGGACACCATACCCTTCGATCTCTGCGATCTCATCCGGCACAATCACTCCGCCGCCACCGCCAAAAACCTTGATATGCCCTTCACCACGCTCCCGCAGCAGATCAATGATATATTTGAAAAATTCGACGTGCCCGCCTTGATAACAGCTGACCGCTATTCCCTGGGCATCCTCCTGGATTGCTGCGGTAACGATCTCTTCGACTGAACGGTTATGCCCCAGATGAATCACCTCGGCGCCGGATGCCTGCAAAAGCCGGCGGATCATGTTTGTGGCGGCATCGTGGCCGTCAAACAAACTGGTTGCGGTAACGATTCGTACTTTGTGGGTTGTTCTGAATGGCTCAATGGCTGCTGAATTCATATGTTTCCCCCCGTTATGGACCATCAAATTCACGATTCCAGAGTAAATTCCCATGCGCACCAGAATGTCTCAGGGTGTTCATCAGGCGGACAGGCAATGCAATTAGTTTTGATGCGGGGATCTATTGCTTTGGCAAATTCACTGTATTCAACTATGCCGACTGATTTGCAGGGATGGTCGGCCAGGCCCTTTCGTTTGCGGGCAGACTGCACCCGGCAGTCAAGCATCCGGAAGACAACCCGCGTATCACTCTGCTCTATGACATCCTGCAGGTTGAGGCGGGCGTAAAAACGATGCTTCAGACACTCAACCAGTGCCGGAATGCCGCCACCAATGTTGATCCCCAGGCGATCCATGATGCGACGGGCCTCAATGACGGTAAAATGCCGCCAGGCCTCCGTGTCAACATCAACAGCCACGTCCATTCCATAGCGCTTCTCGACCGCCTGAAACCAGACACCATCATGAGCCAGCCAGTTTTTGGCATCGTCAACAATGATTTTTATCAGCTCTTCCTTATTCAAGCTGTACAGGAGTCTTATCCCGGCATCACCATCACGTTCGGCATTTGACATAAAAATTCCTTCTGTGTGGAGTTACAGAACATTCTTTTCAGTCTTGTATACGAGGGTGGACAATATAATATCCCGTTTACGTTCATGTCAAGCAAATATAAAACGATTTTATAGGCACTTTGGATCTTTTTTTGTAGGTGGGGTTTTTCTGACAGATTGCAGACCATGGGGATACCGGCCCGGTTTCAAATAATCCATTCCAACTAAAACCTTGTAGATATGAGAGATTGCTCAAGCCACTTTTCAGCGGGCAAAGTAGAGGTTGTGAAGTTGATCGAGGTCAACCTGGTCAGCCTCCTGAGAAAAGATAACGGTGCCCGTCTGCATGAGGTGGACATGGTCGGCAACGCTCACGGCCATGTGAGTGTTCTGCTCCACAAGGACAATAGTACTCCCTTCATCCTTTAGCCGGGCCAGGATGGCGAAGATTTCCTGCACTATGACCGGTGCGAGTCCCAGTGACGGTTCGTCGAGCAGAATCAGCTTGGGTTCCGCCATAAGACCGCGCCCCATGGCAAGCATCTGGGATTCACCTCCAGAGAGCGATCCTGCTATCTGGGTGCGGCGTTCCATCAATCGCGGGAACAAATTATAAACCCGCTCCAGGTTAATTTTGAGCCGGGGACGCTGTTCCTTGGGGAAGGCTCCCATTATCAGGTTCTCCTCCACCGTCATGTCACTGAAGATCAACCTCCCTTCCGGGATCATGACGGTTCCCTGCCCTGCCATATCCCAGGTACGAATGTCGGCCATCGACTGGCCGTTTATCCTGATCTCTCCCCGAGTGACCGGAATCAACCCCATGATGGCACGCAGCAGCGTGGTCTTGCCGGCGCCATTTGGACCGATGATGCAGGTCAATTTCCCGGCATCAATAGTGAGGGAGATGTCCCAGAGAATGTTGATCGAGCCGTAGCCCGCCCGCACTTTGGTGATTTCAATCATGGCCGCCCCCTGTATAGCTCCTGATAACTTCGGGATTACTGAAGACCCCCTGCGGAGTGCCATCGGCGATCAACTGGCCATGATTAAGGACACAGACACGCGGGCAGAGAGTGGAGATGGTTTCAATGTCATGTTCAATGATCAGGATGCTGATCCGGTACGTCTGGTGAAGGACACCAAGGGTCTTCATGAACGAACGTTTGCTGGCGGTTTCAAGTCCGGCCAGCACTTCGTCGAGCAGGAGCAGTTGGGGGGCGGTAGCAAGCGCCTTTCCTACCTCCAGAGCCTTCAACTCGGAAAGGGAGAGGTCCGTTGCGGCATCACGTTCAGCCTTGTCATCGAGATGCAGGAAGTACAAAATCTCGTCTATCTTCTCCCGGTTTACGCTGCCTGTTCCGAAGCGCTGGGCCACCTGAAGATTCTGTCGTACGGTCAACTCATGCATCGGCTGGGGAATCTGGAACGTACGACCTATTCCCATTCTGGCACGTTTGTACATCGGCGCCTTCAACACATCGGCCCCGTTGAAGGTAGCCTCTCCTCCGGTTGACTTGACCAGACCGGATATGACGTTGAACAGGGTGGTTTTGCCGGCGCCATTGGGACCGACGAGGCCCACCACCTCCTCAGCGCCTATAGCAAGTGCCACTCCATTTACAGCAGTCAACCCGCCGAATTGTACGGTAATATTATCGAGTTTTAGCATGTGGCATCCGTTTGGGGGGGGCGGCATTTCCCTGTCTGTCGAACTCGTCGCACTGTTTTTTTCAAAAGAGGTATCAGCCCGTCGGGGGCAAACAGGATAATGATCCCCAACAGAACGCCGAGCATGATCTGGTGTCCGGAAGGAATCAGACTTTTGAAGACCAGCTGGTCGACCGTGTAGACAACCACCGCTCCGATCAACGGTCCGCTCAGGGTGCGATAGCCGCCGAAGATGGCCGCAACCAGCGGCAGCATGGTCCAGCCAATGTGGAATGCATAGTCGGGTTCCAGAAAGTTGATGTAATGGGCATTGAAGGCCCCGACCACACCGGTCATGAAGGCTGAGAGAAAAAGCATCAGCGCCTTAAGCAGTGTACTGTTCACCCCCACCACTCTGGTAGCATCCTCGCTTTCGTGCATGGCACGCAGTGCAAAACCGTAGTAACTGCCGCGGATTCGCGCATAGATGAATGCAAAAACCAGAATAATAGTTATGATCACCAGATAGGCGCCCAGTTTGCTGCCGAAATTGAACCCCAGCAGTGTGGGTAGTGGCGGAATACCGAGCAATCCTCCGGCGCCGCCGGTGACGCTGGTAAACTCGGTAGCCAGAATTTTAAAAATATGAGCATAGGCGAGAATTGCCAGTGCGAAGTAGGGTCCGGAGAGTCTCAGAGCGGGAAGTACCGCGATCGAGGCGATTGTGGCGCCGAATCCCCCCATGAGTATGGCGGCAAATATCGGCACTCCCAGCTTCATTGTCACAATTGCCGAGATGTAGGAACCGACACCGAAGAAGGCGGCATGGCCGAAGCTCACCATTCCGCCCAGATTGCCAAGTAAAGCCCAGGCCAGCGCCACACCGGCAATGGTCAGTGATGCCACCAGAATACTCATGACATAGGTATTGCCCTTGAGCAGAAACGGCAGCACCACATACAGAGCGACCAAAAGAATTACTATCTGCGTGCGCTGTTTCATCCCCGCCTCCCTGCTGCGCCGAACAGTCCGTTCGGCAGTACGAACAGCACCAGCAAAAACAGCACCATACTGGTGAGTTCCTGAAGAGCAGAGCTGTAGAGGGTGACGGTCATCGCCTCGGCAATACCGATCAGTATTGCACCGACCAGAACGCCGGGGATCGAGCCGATCCCCGCCAGCACTGTTATGATGAAGGCCTTGGAAGTAAGTGAAGAGCCAAGTGACGGCTGGATCACACTGGTGCAGTAGAGCGCCACGCCCGCAAACGAGGCGAGGATTCCGGCCACGACAAAGGAGACTACTTCGGTACGATGGGGGTTGATCCCCATCAGCTTGGCCGCATCGCGATTGGACGAGACCGCTCGTAGCGCCCTGCCGTACCAGCTGCGGGAAAGCCACCACCAGAGGGCCGCGACCAGTACTATACTGACCCCGAAGAAACCGAGTTCACTCCGCATGCTGAACAGGGGCCCCAGTACTACCGGTTCCTGGAAACCGGGTGATGAGGTCGAATGGATATCGGCCGACCAGATGATCAGTATCGCATTGGTCAGGATAATACCGATACCGAAAGTCAGGATCAGGGAGTTCAATTCCCGATTTTTGCTGATGCGGGAGAGCAAAAAGTAGATAGCGACCGCAACCAGACACGACACGACTAACGCGAGCGGTATCGCCAAAATGGGACTAAGGGTTAATTTGCTCTCCATCAGATAGGCCATGTAAGCCGCCAGAAGCACCATCTCTCCGTGCGCCAGATTAATGATCTTCATGGTGCCGAACACCAGGGCAAGTCCCAAGGCAATCAGGGCATATGACCCTCCGGACAGCAGACCCGAATAGAGCGACTGTAGTATGAGTTCAATCATTGCAGCTCCGTAACTACTGACAGATATCGAGAATAGTGGAATCTATTTCCAGGGAACGGCCGGAAAATTCATCTTGCCGGTAACTTCCTCTTTAGGCCAGACTATGACGATTTTGTTACCGACCTGGTGCTGTCCCATGCGCTGCTGGAACGATGGATTGTCACCCGTTTCATCAAACGCCACCGGGCCGATCAGAGTATTCTTGTTCGTTTTACGCACTTCCGCAGCCAGCCCGCCCTTGGCAAGTGTCCCTTTATCAGCGGATCGCTTGATCGCTTCACACAGCAGTTGGGCCTGGACATAGCCGAATTGGCCGAGATAGTCAGGCTCTTTTTTATAGAGTCTTCTGTAGGTCTTTTCAAACTCCTTTCCCTCGGGAGTGTTGAACCCGGCCGGGAAGGGCATCATGCTGGTACCGTACACATTCGGCATCAGGTCGGGGAAATCGGCGGCCATTTTAGGAGTAGCCAGCGACCAGACTCCTACCATCGCCTTGACTGTGGGAGGCTGCATTACCTTGGCGGCGCGAAGAATCCCGACATAGTCATTTTCATAGCCGATCATCGCGATTCCTTCGGAGCGGTCCTGCAGCTTGATTTTGTTGAGAACCGGCTTGAAATCGGTTATGGCCGGATCGAAGGTATGCATGGTCACCTTGATCTTCATGCCGCTTAATATCTTGTTGACACTCTGGGCCAATTCCGCGGTAGCTTCTTTGGTAGAATAGACTATCGACACGGATTTCACACCCATGTCACTGAAGAGTCCCACCACCGCCTTGGCATAACCGGCAGCTCCATTGGTCCGGAAGAAATTCTTGAGTCCGCGTGAAACAAGTTCATTGCCAACCCCGCCGGAAGTTATGTAGACAAGGCCGGCCTTGTTGGCTGCGTCGGACGCCGGCCCGATCAGGTTGGTTCCGTACCCGCCGGTAATCGCAACCGCCCCCTGCGCAGCCAGTTTTTCGACTGCAGCCATAGCCTTGGCCGGTGAGGATTCGTCATCGATTGTGACCAGCTTTATTTTGTGGTTTGGATTAGTACTGTTGAACATTTCCACCCCAACCGTGATTCCTTCCAGAGTATTATTCCCCACGCGCGCCAATGATCCGGTCAGCGGAAGTTGAACCCCCAGCAGAAATTCCTTCGCCGTGACCGGGGACAGTCCGAGTGTCAACACCAACGTCATCGCAAGTAGTGCCCTGTTTATTAAAATCATGATTGTCTCCTTTTTATCCGGAATTGATATTGAATGGGTCATCGTTACTTATGCCGTGACTTCACGAATCATGTTGCGGGCAATCACCAACTGCTGAATCTGGCTGGTTCCCTCATAAATCCTGAACAGGCGAACATCCCGGTAAAAGCGCTCAACGGCATAGTCACTGACGTAGCCGGATCCACCATGAATCTGCACTGCTCTATCGGCTACCCTGCCGCACATTTCCGAGGCAAAATATTTGCAGCAGGAGGCTTCAGTACTTACATCCTTGCCCAGATCCCTGCGCCTGGCGGCATCCAGTACCATGCAGCGCGCAGCATAGATTTCAGTCTTGCTGTCGGCCAGCATTGCCTGAATCAGCTGAAACTCGGCAATCGGTTTGCCGAACTGCTTGCGGTTGACGGCATACGAGAGAGCGTCAGCGAGCATCCGATCTGCGGCAGCAATGCTGACCGCCGCAATGGTCAAGCGCCCCTTGTCCAACACTTTCATCGCCGTTTTAAAACCGATGCCCTCCTTGTGCCCTATCAGGTTTGCGGCAGGCACCCGGCAATCGTCAAATATCACATCGCAGGTATGGGCGCCTTTTTGCCCCATTTTTTTATCTTGCTTGCCCAGTGAGAGTCCGGGAGTTCCGGCTTCGACTATGAAAGCCGAGATCCCTCCCGCACCTTTGATGTTCTGGTCGGTACGGGCCATAACAGTAAAAATATGTGCCTCGGGAGCATTGGTGATAAACCGCTTGGTTCCGTTAATAACATAAAAGTCGCCGTCACGTTTGGCGGTAGTGCGAAGCGAAGCGGCATCGGAGCCGGCATCCGGTTCGGTAAGGGCAAACGAGCCGATCATATCACCGGCAGCCAATTTCGGGAGATAGTACTGTTTCTGTTCCTCCGTCCCGTCAATGACGATCCCCTGGGAGCCAATGCCGTTGTTGGTGCCAAAAATAGAGCGAAAAGCAGGCGAGGTCTTACCGAGTTCAAACGCAACCAGAACCTCTTCTTCCATCGTCAGCCCCAACCCGCCATATTCCTCAGGAATTGTCAACCCGGACATTCCGAGATCTTTCATCTCCTGGAACAGCTCGGGTGGTATGGCATCCGTTTCCGCCACAAGATCTTCATTAGGTATCAATCGTTCTTTAACGTAGCGTGAAATGGTTTCCAGCAATACGTTCAGTGTTGCCTGGTCCTTGATCATTGGATCGTTCCTTTCCGATTGGCTGTTACTGGTTTCTCAGTATTGATGCCTGGACATTTTTTACGAGCGCTACGAGGTGCGGGCCAATATCGTCCTCGAGCATATGTCTGCGAAGCTGGAAAGCCGGCCCTCCGCAGTTGAAAGCCAGAATATCCGAGCCATCGGCAGGGAAGAAAGGCACCGCTACGGCATGAACATCCTTTTGCCACTCCCCGGCTGAGATACAGAATCCCTTATCCTGATAATCCTTCTGAGCCTGTTCTACACCGGCTTTAATATTCGGCCAGTCACTCTCATTGCGTAAACGGAGTTGGTCCAGCAAATGGTCGCGCGCCCTGTCAGAAACCCCGCACAGGTAGGCTCTCCCGATTGCAGTGGTGGCAAGAGGGACGTGCGAACCGACATCGAGGTGTAACGTGAAGGACGTTGCATTGCTGCGACAGTTTTCGATATAAACCATTTCGAGCCGGTCGCGTACACCTATTGCAACAGAGGCTTGGGCGTAGTCTGCCAACTCCTGCATGATCGACCGGGCCAACTGACGGATGTTCATGGTGCCAAGAAAAGAATATCCAAGAGAAAGCACCGCCGTTCCCAGTGAGTATTTGCCCAGATTTTCCGAGTGGTTGAGGTAACCCAGCTTGGTAAGAGTATGGGTAAGGCGTGAAACCGTAGGCTTTGGCAGGCCGGTGCGTTTGGCAAGTTCCTGGTTCCCGAGAAACCGCTCGCCGAGCTTGAAACAACGCAGTAATTCCAGGCCACGGGCCAGGGCGGTTACAAAATGGCGATCTTTCTCCAGGGCATCTGTGCCAGTGTCACTCAATTCTTCCGAAAGTTCTTCGATGTTATCTGTCATGGTCATTGCTACCTCCCGCTTTCAGGTTCGCAATTGAAACCAAACCGTGTTCGCAATTGAAACGCTACACAAAATATAATGCACTGTCAACAAAAATGTAAAACTGTATTTTGCATTGCGAAATAAATAAAATAGGTTTTTTGACGGATAGTTATTGCCGCTCAAGGAGTTCATACGGGTATTAAATTGGTTCATGCGGTCGTATAAATTATATTTTAAACGGCAATTGAAAATATATTTACAAAACAAGCCATACGGAGTATTTTGTAAAAAACAAAACATAGTTCCGCAATGCAGAACTTTAATGCGGTCACGAGCGTACGGGGTAAGGGGAGAAAAGAATGATGCTGGATATTTCACGGACGGATCTTACTCTCGGCATTGTCGGGACAGGACTGATGGGGCGAGGAATCGCCCAGATCGCAGCCCAGGGGGGCGTAAGCGTACTTCTGTTTGACGCACGTGAAGGGGCAACAGCCGAAGCAATAATATTTATACGGGAAACCCTGGCGCGACTGGTGGAGAAGGGTAAACTCAACGCAGCTAAAGCGGAAGAGTCAATCGGACGAATCCGGGCGACTGAGAATCTGGAGGGGATGGCCGACTGTCATATCGTCGTCGAGGCGATTGTGGAGAATCTTGATGTCAAGCGACAGCTTTTTCAGGAGCTCGAAGGCGTCGTGGCCGACAGCTGCCTTTTGGCCAGTAACACTTCTTCACTGTCGATAACCGCCATCGCAGCCGGTTGCCGCCTTCCCGGCCGGGTGGCCGGTTTCCACTTTTTCAGCCCGGTACCGCTCATGAAGATTGTCGAAGTAATCGACGGACTCCTGACCGAGTCGTGGGTGGGCGAGGCCCTGACCGGTCTGGCCCACCGCATGGGTCATACTCCGGTACGGGCCAAGGACACTCCGGGCTTCATAGTCAATCATGCCGGACGCGGCTTCGGCACGGAGGCGCTCCGCATTCTCGGCGAAGGAATCACCGAGTTCCATGAAGTTGACCTGATTCTGAAAGAGGCCGGGAAATTCCGCATGGGGCCTTTTGAACTGATGGATATGACCGGTCTCGATGTTTCCCATCCGGTAATCGAATCGATTTATGACCAGTATTATCAGGAGCCCCGTTTTCGCCCCTCGCCAATTACCCGGCAGATGTTGATGGCAGGGACGCTTGGCCGCAAGACCGGACACGGCTTCTACCACTACCGGAACGGAGTTGCCGAACAGATACCGACGAAATCGCTTCCTGACGCACGACCGTTGCGGGTATGGATCAGTCGGTCACATCCGGAAACGCACTCGCAAGTCACTGAACTGGTCAGAAACCTTGGAGGGACACTCGATCTGGAAGAGCAACCATCGCCGGATGCCCTCTGCATAGTGACGCCCCTGGGGGCCGATGCCACTACCACAGCCCTCCTGGAAGGGCTCGACCCGACCCGAACCCTGGCTCTGGATACACTGTTCGATCTTTCCCGGCGACGCACCCTGATGACTACACCGGTGACCCGGAGTGAAATACGTGAAGCGGGACACGGGCTGTTCGGAGCGGACGGTGTGCCGGTCTCGCTGATCAACGATAGTGCCGGGTTCGTGGCCCAACGGGTGGTAGCGCTCATAGTCAATATCGGCTGCGACATTGCCCAGCAGCGGATTGCCACTCCGGAGGACATCGACCTGGCAGTTACACTGGGTCTCGGGTACCCTCACGGACCGTTAGGTATGGGTGATGCTTTGGGTCCCCTGCGCATCCTTGCAATCCTGAATTCCATGTCGGAATTTTATGGAGATCCCCGCTATCGGCCAAGCCCCTGGCTCACCAGACGCGCAAAATTGGGGATTTCACTACTAATCCCGGAGTAAATAAACTCGAAAAAGAGAGGATTACAGATGCTGGATGCCTATATTTACAGTGGATTGCGTTCTCCCATCGGGCGGCATGCGGGCAAACTGGCCGCATGCCGCCCCGATGACCTGGCGGCGGAAGTCATACGGGAACTGGTTGCCCGTACCCCGTTCAAACCGGAACAGATAGATGATGTAATTCTCGGATGCGTCAATCAGTCCGGAGAGGACAGCCGCAACGTTGCGCGCTTTGCATCTTTGTTGGCCGGTTTTCCTGCCAGTGTGCCGGGACAGACGGTCAACCGCCTCTGCGCCAGCGGTCTTGCAGCCGTTCTCGACTCTGCCAGGGCCGTGACCTGCGGTGAGGGTGAACTCTTCATCGCCGGCGGGGTTGAGAGCATGTCCCGTGCACCGTTCGTACTTGGCAAGGCGGAGTCGGCCTACAGCCGTGATGCCAGAATTTTCGATACGACCATCGGTGCACGTTTCACCAATCCGAAAATAACCGGTCCCTTCGGCAGCCATTCGATGCCGGAAACCGGCGACAATGTGGCCAATGATTTTTCCATCAGTCGTGAGGATTGTGACCGCATGGCCGCTGCATCCCAGAGTAAATATGCGGCAGCAAATGCATCAGGGTTTTACCGGGACGAAATTCTGCCGATCAGCATCCCGACCGGAAAGAAAACTTTTCCCCTTCTGGTGGACGAAGACGAACATCCCCGAGACGATGCAACCTACGAATCTCTCGCCAAGCTTAGACCGCTTTTTGAGGGAGGCGTGGTGACCGCAGGTAATGCTTCGGGCATAAATGACGGCGCTGCAGCTCTGATTGTCGGCAGCCGTGCTGTCGGAGAGCGGGCCGGCATCAGGCCGATTGCACGGATTCTCTCGGGGGCCGCCGCCGGTGTTGATCCCCGCATCATGGGGGTCGGTCCGGTATATGCCATACCAAAGGCTTTGGAACGGGCCAATCTGGCCCTTGCCGATATGGATGTGATCGAGATTAATGAGGCGTTTGCATCCCAGCTGCTTTCCTGTCTGAAACTCTTGGGGGTCGCTTTCGATGACAGTCGCGTGAACCCGAATGGTGGCGCTATTGCCATCGGGCATCCGCTCGGCGCCTCCGGAGCGCGCGTGGCATTGACTGCCGTTCGTCAGCTGCAGCGCACGAACGGCCGCTATGCCGTAGTAAGTCTCTGCATCGGGATGGGACAGGGAATGGCTGTAATTATCGAGCGCATGTGATTCGTTCGCTGCATAAAAACAACAGGAGTATATGATTATGTCAGGAGCATTATCCCATATCCGGGTCCTCGATCTCAGCCGGGTTCTGGCAGGACCGTGGGCCGGTCAGACCCTTGCAGACATGGGGGCCGAGGTCATCAAGATCGAACGCCCCGGCAGAGGTGACGACACCCGTGGCTGGGGTCCGCCGTTTCTGAAAGACATGGATGGTCATGATACCAGCGAAGCAGCTTACTACCTGGGCACAAACCGGGGCAAGAAATCGCTGACTCTCGATATTTCACGAGCAGAAGGGCAGGAACTTGTCCGGCAGCTTGCCGCCAGATCCGATATCCTTTTGGAAAACTACATGGTAGGAACACTCTCCCGGTATGGTCTCGGTTATGAAGATCTGAAAGCCGTCAACCCGGGGCTGATTTACTGTTCGATTACCGGTTTCGGACAAACCGGCCCTTACAGCCATCGGGCGGGATACGATTTCATTATTCAGGGTTTATCCGGACTGATGAGCATCACCGGAGAACGCGATGAACTTCCCGGAGGAGGCCCTCAGAAAGTAGGAATCCCGGTGGCTGACCTTTTTACCGGTCTCTATTCGACAGTAGCCGTTCTGGCCGCATTGGCCCAAAGGAACGTCTCCGGTATCGGTCAGCATATTGACATGTCGCTTCTCGACGTCATGGTTTCTACCATGGGCACGGCCTATATGAACTACCTGACGACCGGCAACGTTCTTAAAAGCCATGGCAATGCAGCGGCAAATATTGTCCCGTACCAGGTTTTTCACTGCAGGGACGGCAAGATAGTCCTGGCCATCGGCAACGACAGTCAGTTTGTAAAATTCTGCGAAATTGCAGGGCACCCTGAACTGGCCCGCGACCCGCGTTTCTCGACCAATGCTTCACGGATCCGCAACCGGGAGATCCTGATCCCGATCCTTGAAGGAATTCTTCTTGGCAACTCGGTGACTGAATGGGTTGATATGCTCGATCCGGTTGGCGTTCCGTGCGGACCTATAAACAACATGGCGCAGGTGTTCGAGAATCCTCAGGTGAAACATCGCGGCATGCTGCTTGAGATGGCTCATCCACTTGCAGGCACGGTGCTGCAGGTAGCAAGCCCGTTTCACTTTTCCGAAACTCCGGCGCAGTATCACTCTGCACCGCCGCTCCTCGGGCAGCATACCGGGGAAATACTGCGGAGTCTTCTGGGTTTGGATGCTCATGAAATCGAGGAACTCTCTTCCAAAGGGGTGATCTGAACAGATGGGCAACATGTTCAAAACCCACATAAGAGAGACCAACACGGCAGCGTGATTTAGTCAGCCCCCTTTTGATTGGGGAACATTCCATCGGATAAGGAGACACGTATGGCGTACAAGGATATTCTGGTACATCTTGACAGCTCGACGCACAGTAAGTCCAAGCTGGCTCTGGCAATCGATCTCGCCAGACGCCATAAGGCGCATTTGACCGGGCTGTACGTCATCTCCCACCCGCACTACAAGCCCGAACTCGGAAATGCCGAACAGAGAGAGACTGAAATACGGCTTGAGTTCGAGCGCGAAACCGGTCACGCAGGAATTGGAGCTGAATGGCGGTGCGTAGAATGTGGTGCGACCGGCGTCAGCGTGACCGAGATAGTCACCATGCATGCATATTGCAAAGATCTGGTTATCGTCGGACAAACCGAACATGGCGCTGAGGTTGACGACATCCCGGCTGACCTCCCTGAAAGGTTGGTGCTGGGAGCGGGGCGACCGGTTTTGATCGTGCCGTATACCGGTAATTTTTCAAGGGTGGGTGAGCGGGTTCTGGTAGCGTGGCGGTCGGGACGGGAATCGGTCAGGGCACTGGGTGACGCCATGCCGTTCCTGGAAACCGCAGATCAGGTCGGCGTGATCGAGGTCGATCCTACGTTCGGCGAAACTGCTCGCGAGCTACCCGGAGCCGATCTCACAGCCAATCTCGCCCGTCACGGCATCACAAACTCCGATACGAAGATCACGGCGGGCAACATTCCAATCGGTGACATTCTCCTGAACCATGCCTGGGAAGGAGGTTACGATCTCCTTGTCATGGGGGCGTATACTCGTACACTGCGTGGGGCGATGAAACTCGGTGACGCTGCAAAGCACGTACTAAAGCATATGACTGTTCCGGTACTTATTTCTCACTGATGTTCATAAGAGAGCTAATAGTCAGCACTATCAATTCCTTCACAAACCGTCAGCGGGCGAATACAAAAACCGAAGAGACTATGGTGTGAGTTGCGCAGCAATGTGGTTCGCGAACCGTGGTCGCTGATTCGCCAGTATAGCGCTGACGATGGCGGCCATAAGCGCCAGCACAATGCTGACCCGAAAATAGCCCCGATAACCGTAGTGCGCCACAACTGCTCCACCGGTCACCGGGCCGAAGAAAAAACCGGCCTGTACGGCGAAGAGCATCAGGTTTGCGTTCAGGGAGCGGAAGCGAACCGGAGATATCTGGAACATCAGGCCGTTGATGGCCGGATACCCCGCTCCCATTCCCAGTCCGAAGAGTATTCCAACCAGTGGCACTGCCCATGTCCCCGTCAGGTGGTCCAGAGCAAAATAGCCTGCGGCGACAGTAATAAAGGAGCCTCCCGCCAGCCATTCCTTGTCGATAGAGTCGAACAAACGACCGGCCAGCAGACGGAGGATGATCATCAAGCCGGTCTGCACCGTAAAAAAGAGCCCGACGTTGGCAATTCCCTGCTGCAGTGCAAACCCTTTGAAAAGAAAAAGCAAACTACTCCAGTTGGCAAAATAGCTCAAGTTCAGCAGCATCAGCAGCGCTATCGGCAGTTGCGATAAATTGGAACGGATATCTGCCCAGACCGGCAGGTGCGCTTTCGGGAGAACGGTTTCTGTATCTTCACGGCGCCGACGGCTGATCCACAGGACAATCCAGACTGCCGGAAGCAGCGACAGCGTAGCCGCAGCATAACCGTAAGAAGGGGAGGGGATAAATCGAGTCAGGGCGTCCATTGTTGCCGGCACACTGCCAAAAGCCGCCAGAATAGCCACCGAATAGACACCAAAGGCCTGCCCGCTCTTTTCAGGTGGTATGATAGCCACAAACATGGCCATGGTTCCGGCGCCCAGACAAAACTGTCCAGCTCCGTTCACCATACGAAGCGCCAGCAGTCCCCAAAACGTATGGACAAATAGGTAGCTGAGTCCGCAGAAGATCATAAGAACTATCCCGAGCAGCATGAAACGGGGTGCGTTGGCATTGTTGACGAAGGGACTTGCAGCAAGATAAAGGACCATTGCCGTCAACGAATAACCTCCAATCACAACCCCGCAAAATTCAGCGGCAATTCCCAGCGACTGCAGGTAATTGAAGAGGTTATAAAATACCGTGACGTTGCAGGATGTCAGGAAAGCCACCAGACAGAGTCCGACAAATTCGAATGTTAACAGTTTGCGGGACTCTCTCATGCCATGTGCCGGATGTTACCCACTGAATCATTTTTTTCGCTATTGCTGATGACCCCGGTCCGTTCAGCGGTTTATTTCCAGGGGACAGCGGGGAAATTCATCTTGCCGTTGGCTTCTTCTTTGGGCCAGACGATGGCAATTTTTCCATTTTGGTGCTGCCCCATAAACTGGCTGAAGTTAGGGTTTTCGCCCCTTGCATCAAATGTCACCCGACCCAGGAGGGTATTTCTGTCAGTCTTGCGCAGTTCGTCCGCCAAGCCCCCCTTGACTGATCCGCCCTTATCGTCAGTGCGCTTTATTGCCTCAAACAGGACGAGGGCCTGAACGTAGCCGAACTGAGCGAGATAGTCGGGCTCTTTTTTATAGAGCTTCTTGAACGTCTGTTCGAATTCTTTGCCCTCGACTGTCCGGAATTCAGCCGGGAACGGCATCATGGCTGTGCCGTACACGTTGGGTATCAGGTCGGGAAAGTCCGTAGCCATTTTGGAAGTGGCCAGTGACCAGACTCCGACCATCGCCTTGACTTTGGGACGCAGCACGTTGGCGGCACGAAGGATTCCGATGTAATCGTTTTCCAGTCCGGCCATGAAAATTGCCTCGGATTGATCTTGCAGCTTGACCTTGTTAACGAGCGGTTTGAAATCGGTAATTCCAGGGTCGAAAGAGTGAAGCGTTACCTTGATGCCTTTGCTGGTCAGTGCGTTTTTGACATCGGTAGCCACCTCGGATGTTGACTGCTGAGTGGTGGTAATTATTGAAAGAGACCGTATTCCCATCTCGCTGAATAGCCCAACCAGAGCTTTGGTATACCCATCTGAATTGTTGATCCGGAATAAATTTTTGAGTCCCCGGTTACCGAGCTCAGTACTCGGCGCACCGGTTGTCATATAGACCAGACCCATTTTGCTGGCTGCAGTGGCAGCTGAACCGCAGATGGTGGTTGTATATCCGCCGGTAATCGCCACAACATTCTGCCCGGCAAGTTTCTCAACTGCAGCCATTGCCTTGGCCGGAGAGGATTCATCATCAATAGTCGCCAGCTTGATGGTATGCTTCGGATTACGTTTGTTGAACAATTCGGTTGCAACCATTATCCCTTCCAGCGTGCCGTTGCCCGCCCGCGCATACGCCCCG
Source organism: Geobacter sp. (assembly GCA_031396605.1). Lineage (GTDB taxonomy): Bacteria > Desulfobacterota > Desulfuromonadia > Geobacterales > Pseudopelobacteraceae > JACRCG01. Next base: position 19,500 of record JANNLB010000149.1, read on the forward strand.
GAGAGAGGAATCTCCACTCCCACCAGAAATTCCTTGGCATCCACCAGAGAGAACATCGACAGAAAACAAACGATTGCTACGCATACTGTTTTTTTGATTTGCATTGTTTTTTCTCCTTGTTGACAGGTTACCTGATAGTAACAAAACAGCGTTTACAGACTATATGTAACAAATAAATCATTGTCAATATTTTAAAATAATGTTCTGCTATGCGAAACAAAGGTATAGAAAGTCTTTTTTTATCCATTGTGAGACGCTTAAGCTCGGAACGTATGAAATGTAAACCTGAAAGATTAAAATAGTTGCAGTTACTTTCATTTAAACAATTAGGACTACAAATATATTATAGTCTTTACATGCTTTGTAATATTAAAATAATGTTCTGCTATGCAATACAACATAATCACACAACCAGTATAACGAGTCAGCGGACACTGACCCCTCCAATATCAAGGTTGCCGCCCTGATAAAGATTCTCATCAATCCTTTCCAGATCCAGTATCATCATAAAATCAGTAAAAATAGTCGTCATCTATGATCCCAGGTCGCCAGGAACTCCATTAGCAAGTCCTGCCGATTCCGCATAAAACAATATACCCCCGTGGCAGGCGGGAAAGCCATAGCCATGGATTGAAACCAGATCAATATCACCGGCCCGCGTCGCAACCCCTTCTTCAAGAATCTTCGCCGCTTCATTGATCTGCGCAAGGAGGCATCGTTCGATAATCTCTTGATCGCTGATATCCCGTCGATTATGTATAACCGGATTGATCTCAAAGTCAGCCATATCTGCCATTACACGTGTACCCATTGCAAACCCGAAATCGTACAGAGCCCGATCGATTTGTTCCGGCAAGGCTCCTTCATCCAGGATAACATGAACTGCCCGGGTAAACGCGGCAAGCATCCGGTTGCAGACAAAACCGTTGCACACACTTACAAGAACGCCAATTTTGTTCAGCTTTTTAGCCAGCTTCATGGATGCAGCAACAGTTTCGTTCGAGCTGCTGGCTGTACGAACCACTTCCAGCAGACGCATCCCCTCTGAGGGGTGTAAAAAATGAAGACCAATGACTCTTTCCGGCCTGTCAGCTACGTCAGCAATCTCATTGATATCGAGTGTCGAAGTGGTGGTCGCCAGGATAGTTGTCGGAGAGCACATTCTATCGAGAATCCGAAACAGATCCTGTTTCATCCCCATATTTTCGGAGACTGCTTCGACTACAACGTCGACACTCTTCAGGAAATTCGAGGTGACTGAGCCGCTGATCAGCCCCAGTCGTGTGTCCATTTCGGCTTGGGACAGATGTTCAGTGCTGACTAAATCAGCGTAATTATCATGGATGATTCTTAAGGCGTTATCTACAAGTTCCTGCGATTTTTCGATCAGAAATACCGGGATACCAGCGTCGGCAAAATTGATGACGATCCCGCGCCCCATGCTGCCGGCACCAATAACACAGGCGCGCCGTATTGATAAGACTGAAGTATCTTTCGGGATATCGGCAATTTTACCCGCCTCTCGTTCAGCAAAGAAAACATGACGCAGGGCGTGGGATTGTTGTGATTCGACACACTGCCTGAATAGCTCCCGTTCTTTTATGCGTCCTTCAGCAAAAGGAAGAGAGCAGGCCGCTTCAACGCAATCAACTATCAGGAAGGGTGACAGATAACCTCGTGTTGTTTTCTCCAGTCCCTCGCGCACTTTATTAAAATAATCGGCTGCATTTTCTGTTTTAATTACGGCAGTCATCCGGCTTGCCATGCGCAGAGGCCGGTTTTCACTGACGATTCGTTCGGCAAAAGCCACTGCAGCCGGTAAAAGTTCACCGTTCAGAATCTCGTCAATCATCCCCAGTTCCAGCGCTTTTTGGGAGTCAATATGAGCACCGCTCAACATAAGCTTAAGGGCCGGCTCGACACCGATAAGTCGTGGAAGGCGCTGCGTCCCGCCGCCACCGGGCAACAACCCTAATTTGACTTCCGGGAGACCAAGTTTTGCCGACGCTTCGGCGCAGCGAAAATGGCAGGCAAGAGCCACTTCCAGCCCCCCCCCCAGAGCAGTGCCATGTATTGCTGCCACCACCGGTTTTTTACATTCCTCAAGAGCCGGCAGTAACTCATGAAGAGTGAGTGCACCGGCCGGCCTCGGTTTTCCCAGCTCCCGGATATCAGCGCCTGCAATAAAGGTACTGCCGCTCCCGATGAGAATAAAAGCAGTCACCTCAGGATTGCCTGAACCTTGTTCCAGATACTCGATGATTTGTTGCGGAACTCCGATACTCAGGGCATTAACAGGGGGATTATGTACCGTGATAATTCCAATAGTCCCCTGCAGTATAAAATCAACCAAAGCTGGCATGCAACCTCCTCCGGAGCCGTTGTACGAAGACGATGATGAAATGTTACTCTGATAAACGCTACAACAAGTTAAATATTACGTCAACATTTATTATAAAACCAAGTTCTGCACTGCAGAACAAATATATTTTAACCAGACTACCCCACTGCCGGTATACATGGCTTTAATGCGTCATAACATAACGGATCTATTTTTAAAATGCAGGGTGATCTCTGCAGGTTATTGTTGATGTTTTTTCATTTATAAATGATGTGATCAAACCTGAAATCAAAAGATATCAAAATCGTATTTTGCATTGCAAATATGTTTTTGATGACTTCGTTGTCTGTGCTATCGAGTTGCACCGATTGTAGTCAGAATCGTATAAACGGTAACCCACTTAAAACAATTGCCTATATTGCTCTTTATGTTGTAAAAGTGTTTTAGAGTAGATCCGGGAGTGTGCATAGTCCCGCAGCACGCAACCGGAGATTGGGAATACAAATCTATCTGATTCGTTCTAATCCGCCGCTAAAAGCTTGTCATCCCCGAATTCCTCTATCGGGGATCTGGTTTTCAGGCAATTTCAACCGGATTCCCGATCAGAAACGCTTCGGGAATGACAGTTTTGTGGACTGGCGGTGATTCGAACTACTCAAAAAAAATTTTATAATCAGGGAGTACTGCACAATGATGACACAAACCGAAGCGAAAGAGTTTGCCACCCGGTGGCTACGGGCATGGACAGGAAATCGTCCCATCGAGTTGGCCGCTTTTTATGCGGAAAATGCCTTTTTCCTGGATCCCGGCCGTCCGCAGGGGATAGAGGGCAAAGAGCAACTGAGTGCCTATTTCACGAAGGTTTCAAGCAACAATCCGACCTGGGTCTGGTCTCTGGTTGAGACGATTCCGATTGAGGATGGATTTCTCTGCAAATTATCTGCCTGTATTCCGGTGGGAGAAAAAAACGTAGAATGTGCCGGTCTCTGTTTCCTGCAGTTCAATGAAGAAGGGAAAATAAAACGGAATGAAATTTATTTTGACAGAACCGAGCTGATCCGGGAAATCAACAAGTACCGTCAATCGTTCGCCCATTAATCCGGTTCTGCTTATAACGTCAGGGGAGCAAAAACTCCCCGGACGTTGGAAACGTTTATACCAGTCTGTTCAGAAACGCTTCTAAACCTGTTTCCGCCTGACTGAAATCCTCCAGTTCCAGATCAAGATCCGGTGTCCAGGGGCGGTGCTTGTAGTACATCCTGTCGTAGTACCCTTCTATCAGCCCCCTGGCAATCCCCTCAACGTCCCACCCTTCCAGACAGCTTTTCAGCTCGGCATACCGGGGTCCGCCCAGTTTCTTTTTGATCCGCTCAAGAGCCTCCAGCATTTCCCCCCTGTATTCGGGGAGCGCGTACTCTACGGTAAGCCGTTTTATGCGAGTTTCTAATGAGGCATGGCACCAGACCTTGCGGCTCTCAGCCATTTTCTGGTAGAGCCGCCCCGGCAGGGAGTATTTCCCGATGCGCTGGCTCTCCCCCTCCAGTACGATAGGCCTGTCGGTAGGCAGAGCCCTGAAGACATTCCATAGAGTCGTTTCAAAATGCTTCTGGGTGAAATCCTGCTTCAGCCCGAGAGCGCCGAACGCAGACCCCCTGTGGCATGCGACACCCTCAAGATCGATAGTTGCCCATTGCGCTGGCTCCAGACCGTTGATGAACTCTGTCTTGCCGGTGCCGGTCATCCCATGCATGACGATGAGGGGAGAGGGGAAGTCACACTTATCAAAATAATCGATCACATGGTTGCGAAAGGCTTTATACCCACCGACAAGCTGTCTGGACGGTGTTCCGCAGGTTTCGACCAGCATGGCGACGGAGTGGCTGCGCAACCCTCCGCGCCAGCAGTAGACGACGACCGGCCTGCCGGCGGACAATGAGATTATCCGGTCAACCATGCCGTAAAACCGGAAACAGGTTAACTCAAGCCCTCTCAGGCGAGCCTCATTTGGCCCGATCTGCTTGTAGATGGTTCCCACCTCCACCCGCTCTTCGTTGGACAGAAGAGGAACGTTGTGTGCGCCGGGAATGTGGTCTTCCTCGAACTCCAGGGGGGTTCTCACATCTATCAGGCAATGGGTATCAATGAGTTGAGGAGTAAACTGCATCTTTTCAGGCATCAATGTTTTCCAGTCATTTCAGATTGTTATAACGCTGTCGGCATCTTTCATACCGGTAACGATTTCGAGCATATTCGTGACCTCACCAACTTGTATTTTATCCAGAATATGGAAGTAAGCCAGACAGGCGCCGCACGCAAGGATTTGAACTTCCTCCCCGGCAAGCTCCTGTAAAATCGGCACCGCCTCGGAACCTTCCGCAGTGAAGCTGACGCCGCTGTTTACGAAGACAACGCGCCAGAGATCAGGCCCCATTTCCTTCAGGGTCTTTATAAAATTGAACATCAGCATGTCACCCAGACCATCGTCGCCGTGCCCCATATGAGTACTGGTGATCAAGACCATGATCTTCTTCTCCCCGCTCTCCCGCTTTTGCGCGGACGGTGCCGGGAATGATCTCCCGGGAGCGGTCACCCCACCTTCTCTGGTACCGGCAACCCGGAACTCGTTCCCCTGCATCTCGGAACTGACCTGATAGTTCTGGTGTTCAAGGAAACGGCTGACATTCTGCCGCGCCGCCTCGTTATCGACCAGCACCGTTATGAAGTCAGTGGCCTCCTTTTCGAGGGCATCCCTGACGCTCAGCACCGGGGAAGGACAGTTCATGCCGCGGCAATCGAGTTCGTTTATCATAAAATACTCCTTTTATTTATAGTCTAAAGGCTCTTGCAAAAGTATCTGTCATCCCCGAACGACTTTATCGGGGATATGGTTTTTCAGGCTGTTACAACCGGATTCCCGATCAGAAACGCTTCGGGAATGACCGTTTTTAGAGTTTTGCAAGAGGCTCGTCTATTCCACGATAATCCTTTCGACCGGTTCTGCAACCACTTCGCCGACAATCGCGGCGCAGTCGATCCCTTTCGCATTCAGCGCGGCGACGAGCCTCTCCGCCTCCCCGGCCGCGACCGCGATCAGCAGCCCACCGGATGTCTGCGGGTCGAAGAGCAGGTCCTGAACCCTCTGGGGTACGGAAGCGCCGAAATCGACAAAAGCCCCGCGAAAGCTCCGGTTGTTATAGGCTCCGGCAGGTATCAACCCCATGGCTGCCCACTCCAACGCCTCGGGGTACATCGGGACATCTGACGCTCTGATGCGCACCCCGTGCCCAGACCCCACTACCATCTCGGCCAGGTGCCCCAGGAAACCGAAGCCGGTGATGTCCGTGCAGGCATGTACCGTAAATTCCTCCATGATCATCGCCGCATCCCGGTTCAGGGTCGCCATGGCCCGCGTGACCCTGTCCGTCAAGTCCTGGTCGGCAAGCCCGGCCTTGATCGCGGTGGAGATGATCCCGGTACCCACCGGTTTGGTGAGGATCAGGCGGTCGCCGGCCTGCAGGTTCCTCTTGGTCAGGATGCGATCGGGGTGGATGTAGCCGGTCACCGAAAGGCCATACTTCAGCTCGCTGTCCTCCACGGTATGCCCGCCGACCAGTACGACCCCGGCCTCCCGCATCTTGTCCAGCCCACCCTCGATAACCGCGCGCAGGATCGAGATATCCATGGTTTTGGCGGGAAAGGCGACAATATTCATTGCGGTCTTCGGGACGCCCCCCATCGCGTAGATATCGCTCAGCGCGTTGGCGGCGGCGATCTGACCGAAGCTGAACGGGTCATCGACCATCGGGGGAAAGAAATCGAGCGTCTGCACCAGGGCGAGGTCGTCCGAAACGCGGTAAACCCCGGCGTCATCAGCCTGGCTGAGGCCAACGAGCAGATTCGGATCCACGGGGAGGTCGAGTCCGCAAAGCGCCCGGTCCAGGTCGCCGGGGGCAAGTTTGGCGGCGCACCCCGCCCCCTTGACGGTCTGGGTGAGTCGTATGGTTTCGTTGGTCATCGCAAGGGCCTCCCGGCATTTTTTTATCCGACGGACGCTGTCCGCTCTAGCCGTTCATTATGCGCTGTTTTCTGTAAAATGTCAGAAATTCGCCTGGAGAATACACCGAGACCCCTTGGCAAAGGTCGGGTGGAAAGTGGACTTGATTACCTGTTACAATACAAACCACTTTTGCGGAAATTGCAACCTCAAGAAATGGCTCATCATCAATATCAGGCAGTGATTGTAGAAGCGGGGACGAGGCAACCGTAACACCACGGTGCTCGATATGGGCAAGGATGGCATCGACCTTGTCTTTTTCAAACCTGAATTTTGGACGTACGAGAACTTCTTTGTATTCCGTTATGATGCGGGCATCAAAGGTAAGGGTCAGTTCAGCGGATGAAACCATACGCATGATTTCCCCGCACGGGCCAAATGGCGATAACAGGCCGGAAACAAGAACATTGGTATCAAGAACAATGTTCATGCATTTGATGTACGGCTTTTCCGGACAGCCTTTATTTCGGCGTCTATTTCATCACTCGTTATCGTGTTGGTTTCATTATCGGCAGAGCGCCGCTGGAGGCTGGCAACAGCATCAACTGCGCGGGCCTGCCTGAATGCTGTCAGCGACTCTTCAAGATTCGACTCGCTGATAGCCGCAAGAATGGCAATTGGTCTGCCATTATTTGTGATAACCAGCTCCCTTTCCGACGGGAGATCCTGCCAAACCTGGGCAGATTTACTTCTCAAATCACGTACGCTCAGAAATCTCATAGCTCTGACCTCCATTTGTGTATTCAATTGTGTACACAAATGTCATGCGCGTCAATCGGTTTATTTCACACTTCCAAGTCATGATCCACCAAAAGGGTGCAATTAGTCTTGCACATCCCGTTTCCAGCCCCGCATTCGCAAGCCACGCAGAGAGGGCTTTAGCCCCTTTTTTCGGCGCCATTAGCTGCCAATATAATGGCACCAGTATCTTTTTCTTTTTTCTGCGTTTAACCGGTAAGCCCTGTCATTACGGACAATCATCAAACTTGCCGCAAACGGCATATTTAATGCATCACATTAAACTATTTAACAACTTAGGCTAACGAAACAGACATTTTTGATCGCTTGCCCGCTTGACAATGTTAGCCGTCGTGATACGCTTAAAAGTCCCAGGTTTGACCGGGTCTTTGTTCGGCATTCAACAGGCGGGATGCTTAATAGGGGGCGGTCGGCAAAAGGTCCGCCTAACCAAATCGTTTCAGGAACCGGGGCGTTCTGCGGCAACGGCAGGCAAAAAATTACCGGTCCCTTCGGTAAGGAGGGAGGCGATAAGTAAAGCAAGGTTTTTGAAGTAACAGCATCTGGTTTCAGCTTGACAACATTAACAGTACCAGCTTAGTTGACAAAGCGGCTCAACGCGATACAATCCAGGAAATCAAGGAGTTGATCGAGCCGTAATTTTTTTTCAAAAAAGGCGGATCAAAGGAGGTTGGTTATAAATGAGAGCGGCAAACAGATTTTTACCAGCAATTAAAAGGAGGTTATTGTTATGAAGAAGATGACGATGTATCTGAATCTACTGGCAGTATTAACTGTATTATTCGTCGGTGCTTATCCGGCGAATGCAGTCTTGAAGGGGTTCAGTCCGAACGCCTCATTTGATGGCACCCCCTCCACGTTTCCAGATGGCGCGTTGCCCACCTGGTTTCAGGGCCAGGACGGTGTCGCCGTTCAGCCTTGCATCGGAGATTTAGTCCTCTGCGGGCTCGCTGCTTCCAATATCCCTGATCCAGTAACGGGCGTGATTCCCGACACGTTTAACGGCACGTTGCCCATGGTGTTCCCGAGCAACTACTCCGGAGAGAACTTCTACTTCCATGCCTTGACCAATCCCGGCACCATTGGAACGACGGGCATCACGGCTGGTATCGAGGTGGCTTTGGAATATATGACCATAGATGCAGCTGGAACTCCCGTCTTTCCGGTAATTGGGGTCTCGACTGGCGTCTTCCAGCGGATTCGCATCCAAATAGAACCACTGACTGTTCCTGGAGCGATCGGCTTATGGACCGTCGACCATCCCTGGGGTACCACGACCTTCAATGCGGTTAACTGCAAGAAACAAGGTACAGGTTGCCAAATAACTATTGATGTCCCAGGGGGGCTACTCCCGAATAATTTTATCGCCTCCCTCGGACTCGCAGCGCCCGTGCCGGCCGATTCATTTACCATGGACACCTTCCTCAAATCGACGTCACCCCCGGCCGGCGGCTGGCTGGGTAATGCCGCGACGGCGACTACTTTCACCGGCAGTAATCTTATCCCCCCAAGGAATTCCTTTATAGTTACCGGCCCCCCTGGCTCCACCGGTCCCATCACTTTGGCGGCAATTACCGGCAAGACGGTCGGCCTGGAAATTACCCCACCAGTTGGCGGGACCGATTTCGGCAAGGTAAAGCTCGCCCCCGGAGCGGTGATAAAAACCTTCAATCTTAATAACCTGACTGGGTTACTCGTTAGTCCCTTAGCAATTACCGCGAACGTTCCCAACAGCATTCCTGTTCTCGCAAGTCCTGACTTTACCATCGCTCCTTCCGCCACCTTGCCTTCGTGCGGCGCAACCCTGGCGATAGCCGGAAACTGCAATTTTGACGTAATCTTCTCTCCCGCCGTCGTCGGCGGCAATGGGGCCAAGACCGCTGCCATATCGATCACCGGCGGCGCCGGCGTTCCTCCGGCTCAGGCCACGGTGACCGGCACCGGCGACGGTACAGCTCCGACAGTAACCGTTAATTCTTTGTTCACGAAATTGACGACCGAGTTCATCACGGGCACGGTCGCCGATAACGTCGGCGGCGCCGGCGTTGCCTCCGTAAACGTAACTGTGGGCATCGGTGCAGCTCAGGCCGCGACCATTACCGGCGGAACCTGGTCGTTCAGCGCGGCGGGTCTCACCAATAATGCCGTCAATAGCGTATCCGTGACCGCTACCGACCTGGCTCTGCCCATCCCGGGGAACACCAGTACGCCGCCGGTTACCGGCACCATCACGGTAGACGCGATCCCGCCTGTCGTGGCGATTAATGCCGTTACTTCTCCGATCAAAATCACCAGCCAGACGATCACCGGCACCTCCATCGACACTAACGGCAGCTCGGTCAGCGTCAGCGTCAACGGCATTGCCCAGCAGGGTACCACCGCCGTTACCGTCGACGGCACCTGGTCGTTCATCGTCACCGGATTGACTCTGAATGCCGTCAATACCATCATCGCGACAGCCACCGACCCGGCCGGTAATTCTACGCCATCTGTGCCGGTGACCATCACCGTTGACACCATTCCTCCGGCACTGACGCTGGCCGCAGTCACCACTCCGACCAAGGCTGCCGTTCAGACCATCGGCGGCACGGTGGAAGCGTTGGCGACGGTAACCGTTAACGGCTCGCCCGCAACCGTCACCGGA
>JANNLB010000157.1:0-2061 GCA_031396605.1 Geobacter sp.
CAGGGCACGTTTGGCATGTTCCTGCCCCTTGACTTCGCTGAAATCCTCACCATATTCACTGCCGCTGGAAAAAAGCGCCTGCAGGTCAACCCGACAGGGCTCGATAATTTCGCGACCACTCAGAAACTCCACTACCTGGGAGAGATTGGTGGCGCCGATGACATCAATCCCTTCGACAACAGCCGCTTCGGGTGCGTTTTCGGCAGGCAGGATCAGGCCGGCAAGACCGGCGCGTTTGGCGGCAACCGCCATCGACAGCGCACCCCGAATCGGCTTGAGTCCGCCGTCAAGAGACAATTCTCCCAGCAGAATATAGTCGTGAAGCCGCGCACCTTTGACGACTCCGGTAGCGGCCAGGATGCCGACCGAGATCGGCAGGTCGTAGGCTGCACCCTCCTTCTTGATATCGGCCGGTGCCAGATTCGCGGTGATGCGCCGAGCAGGAAAATCATAGCCGGAGTTTTTCAGCGCCGCCTTAACGCGATCCTTGCTCTCCTTGACCGCACCATCCGGCAGACCGACCGTGGCAAAAGCGGGCAGACCGGGTGCAAGATCGACCTCGACATCAACCAGAATGGCATCAATACCGATCAGGGCGCTGCTGAAAACTTTTGCGAGCACTATTTACCCCCAATGTTGAATTTTGAATTATGAATTTTGGATTAAAGTCATTCAGAATCCAAAATCCAAAATCCAAAATTGCTGTTACGCTTTCAGCATAATGAAGCCCATCTGGCGGCCCGACTCGTCCTTATCCCTGCGATACGAAAAAAATTGTTCACTGTGACAACAGACGCACTGGTCGGAGAGTTGAATCGCATCAGCCGAAAGTCCGGCGAGCAGCAGCAGTTCACGGTTGGCGAAACCCAGATCAAGGTGCCATTTGCCGGGACTCTTCAGCTCTGCACACAAATCCCAGGCGAGACCACCCTGCAGAAAGGCCTTCCTGACCGGTTCGTCAACTTCATAGCAGCATTTCTGGATGCAGGGGCCGACAGCGGCGTGAAGCAGGGCTGGGTCAGAACCGAATTCCGACCGCATGCCGGACACGGTCTTTGAAACAAGCTTGGCGGCGGTACCCTTCCAGCCGGCGTGAACAACTGCGATAACCTTGTTTTCAGGATCACAAAGCAGGATCGGAACGCAGTCCGCCACACAGACACCGATCATGACGTACGACTGATTGGTAATGACGGCATCGCCCTCAACAGAAAGGAAATGGCTGAAATCTTTATTTGGTTCGTTGATTACAAGAATGTCACTGCCATGCACCTGACGCGGAGTCACTAACGCCTCCTGATTTACTCCGAACGCTCGGGCGAGCAGACTCCGATTCCCCTCAACATTCGCCTGCTGGTCCTGCGTGTTCATTCCGAGGTTGAGCGAGTTGCATGGGGGACGCGAAACGCCTTCGTGGCGGGTGGTGAAGCCTTGAGTTGAACACGATGATCCCGGAAAATCTACTTCAATATACTGGATACGATCGATACGCTTCATCTGCATTGTACTACCTCCAAAATCTGCTTCCTCTTGAAATTCCTTTGCCTTCTGCAATAATTTACGCTTTACTGCTTCTTGTTGCGCTGTCGCCAGATATAAACCGCAACCAGGGCGGCACTGAACAGGATAACCCAGAGCAGCGCTTTATGCGAATACTGCATGATCAGCTGCTGGTTCCCGCCGATGGCATAGCCGATCAATGTCAGGATGGTGCACCATAATCCGGCGCCAAGCAGGGTATACAGCGTAAACTTGAAATGATTCATACCTGCCACACCGGCAGGAATTGAAATCAGATGACGGATCACCGGCAGGAGACGACCGATAAAAGTTGATATTTCACCATGCCGCAGAAAAAATCGCTCTACCCGTTCAAATTTGTCAGGCGGAATCAGCACGTACTTGCCATATTTGAGGATCAGTGGACGTCCTAGATAGTGCGAGACAAAATAGTTAACATACGCACCGGCCAAGCTGCCGACGGTGCCGCACAGAATAACAACTGCCAGGTTCATTTTTCCCTGATAGGCCAGATATCCGGCCGGCGGCATGACCAGTTCG
>JANNLB010000158.1:0-9498 GCA_031396605.1 Geobacter sp.
TTCAACTTCTGAAACCGCAACAATTTTGACCTTTTTCAAGATTTCCGGCGGAATATCCTCCAGATCCTTTTTGTTCTGCGCGGGGATGATCACCAGCCGCATCCGGGATCTGACAGCAGCCAGGATTTTTTCCTTAAGTCCTCCGATCGGGAGCACTTTGCCGCGCAGCGTCACCTCGCCGGTCATGGCGACATCTTTCTTTACCGGGATGTGACACAGTATCGATACGAGCGCCACGGTCATGGCAACACCGGCAGAAGGGCCATCCTTGGGTATGGCGCCGGCAGGGACATGGACGTGAATTTCATTATGCTGAAAAATTTCCGGTTTAAGATGCAGCGCAGCGGAATGAGCACGGATGTAGGAATGGGCGGCCTGCACCGACACCTTCATCACGTCACCTAGCTGACCGGTCAGCGTCAATGCTGTTTTACCCGCCATCAAACTGGCTTCGATATGAAGGATCTCGCCTCCCACCGGTGTCCAGGCCAGGCCATTGACAACCCCGATTTCGTTCTTGTCCAGATCTTCCTCACGTATATATTTCGTCACCCCCAGATAGGTGTGCAGGGTTTTGGCAGTCACCTTGACCATGTGCGGGTTCCCTTCCGCCACTTTCCGGGCCACCTTGCGGCAGACCTTGCCGATTTCCCGTTCCAGATTACGCAGACCGGCCTCACGGGTGTATTTGGAGATAATCTCATTGATCGCTTCATCGTCGAAGTTGATGTGTTTTAATTTAAGTCCGTTTTCCTTGATCTGGCGCGGGACAAGATACCGCTTGGCAATTTCCAGTTTTTCCTCTTCAGTGTAACCGGACAGGTTGATTACCTCCATTCTGTCGCGCAGAGCAGACGGAATCGGATCCATATGGTTGGCGGTCGCCACAAACATCACATTTGAGAGGTCGAAAGGTTGATTAATGTAATGATCGGAGAAGGAGTTGTTCTGCTCGGGATCAAGCACCTCAAGGAGCGCCGATGAAGGGTCCCCCTTGTAGTCGTAGCCAAGCTTGTCCAGTTCGTCGAGCATGAAGACCGGATTATTGGCGCCTGCCTGCTTCAATCCCTGCAGAATTCGCCCCGGCAGAGCGCCGATATAGGTGCGCCGATGCCCCCGAATCTCGGCCTCGTCACGTATCCCGCCCAGCGAAATGCGTACGAATTTGCGATTCATGGCGCGGGCTATCGACTTGCCCAGCGAGGTTTTTCCAACTCCGGGAGGACCGACAAAACAGAGGATCGGCCCCTTCATTTTCTTTTTCAGCTTGCGTACCGCCAAAAATTCAAGAATCCGCTCCTTGATTTTCTCCAGGTAAAAGTGGTCATCATCAAGAATCTTTTTGGCCCGGACAATATCCAGACTGTCTCGCGTAGACTTGCCCCAGGGTAGCTCAACCATCCAGTCGAGATAGGTCCTGACAATGCTGGCTTCGCCGCCATCCGGATGCATATTTTCGAGACGTCCCAACTGTTTGAGCGCCTCCTTCTGCACCGGCGCAGGCATTTTTGCCGCCTCAATCGCCTTCCTGATTTCAGCCAGATCCTCTTTTCCTTCGTTATCACCCAGTTCACTCTGAATGGCTTTCATCTGCTCACGCAGGTAATATTCCTTGTGGTTTTTACCCATCTCCTCACGTGCCGCGTTCTGGATCTTGGCCTGCACACTCAGAAGTTCGACCTCGCGGTTCAGAAACTCATTAACCTTCGTCAGGCGAATGATCGGATCGTTTATTTCCAGCAAAGTCTGGGCATCCGCAACTTTAAGTCCGAGATTGCTGGAGACCAGATCAGCCATACTGCCCGGATCCTGGATATTCTCCAGGATTACGATTACTTCGGGCGAAATCTGCTTGCCAAGCTCCATAACTTTTGTCAACTGTTCTCGCACCGTGCGTATCAGTGCCTCAACCTCGAGAGAGATATCGCCGACGACCGTATCGATCTGCCGTTCGACCCGGACTGTGTAGAACGGTTTGTCAGATACAAACTCGGTAATGCGCGCCTTGGCCAGCCCTTGTACAAGGATCTTGACGCGCCCATCCGGCAGCTTGAGCATCCGCATGATCATGGCGACCGTGCCGACCTCATAGATTTTATCGGCCGGCGGATCCTCGTCACCAACATCGTGCTGAGTCGCCAGCAGGATCATCCGATCACCAGCCAGGGCGCTGTCAACAGCTTTTACCGACATCTCCCGCCCGACAAAAAGCGGTATTATCATAAACGGATAGACGACCACGTCCCGTATCGGCAGCAGCGGCAGTACTTCGGGAATTTTCAGATCTTCCGAACTTTGCTCAATATCGTTTTCTAACTCTATCAATCTAGGTCTCCTTTATCGGCACCAGCCGCTCGCTACTTTTTGGACAGATTACCCGCAGTACTCCCCTGCGGTACTCCGCCCTGATCTCACCGGGGTCAACGTTACCCGGAATAAGTACTGTATGGTGAAAACGACCGTGAATCCGTTCAACACAAATAAACGCACCCTCGTTCTGCTCCCTCGGTTTGCAGGCTTCCAACTCCAGCGTCATGCCGCTTATTTTCAGAGAAATTGTATCCAGAGTAAAACCGGGCAGGTCAAACTCGATGACAATGTCCAGACATGTTTCATACACATCCATCTTCGGCCTGGTTTCGTTGTCTTCAAACGAATCCCTCAGTTCAAGGGAATGCAGCAGAGACCGAAGCTCGCCGACATGCCGATCGAAAATTTCCTGTGTAAACGGTTTTCTTCCGGAAAAACGTGGCATACGGGCACCTGTAAAAGAGGAATGTACCGGAGTGTCTGAATTAGTCCGAAGGTAATCATTCCCTCCGGCAAAGTCAAGCCGGAGATTCATCTGAAAGTGTATTTACCGGTGCAATCCGGAGTCGTTTCCAATCCGGAGTTTACGGATTGGAACGAATTACATTTGACTTTAACCATACTATGCAATAAATAGAGAAGTTTATGTGAATGAGACTAACCGGAAGATGGGGAACAGATCATGGAAAAATGGTCCATTGGTGAATCTGCCAAGATTTACAATATCGACAACTGGGGCGCCGATCTCTTCTCGATCAATAAGAAGGGGAACATCTGCGTCCATCCCTCGTCCAACTCCAAGCATTCAATCGACATGCGGGCGCTGGTGGATGATCTGATCAAGCGAAAAATAAAGCCACCCATTCTGCTCCGCTTCATGGACGTGCTGCAGGGGCGCATCGCCTCGATAAACCGGGTCTTTAAAAATGCCATTCAGGAGAATGATTATCCTGCCAGATACCAGACCTTCTACCCGATCAAAGTCAACCAGCAGCGTCAGGTAGTGGAGGCCATCGCCGCCTATGGAAAACGTTATAACATCGGCCTCGAAGTCGGTTCAAAACCGGAGCTGGTGGCGGGAATTTCGATCTCCAGCGGCAACAACCTGCCGATCATCTGCAACGGCTACAAGGACGCCGAGTACATCGAAACGGTGCTGTATGCCACCAAAGTCGGCTTCGACATTACGCTGGTAGTCGAGAAGCTGTTTGAACTGGAAAAAATTATCGAAATATCCAAGAAAACCGGTATAACTCCCAAGCTGGGGATCCGGGTCAAGCTTTCCTCAAAGGGGACTGGTAAATGGGCCACCTCCGGCGGTGAAGACGCCAAATTCGGCCTGCGTATGTCGGAAATCATCGCTGCTATCCGGATGCTGGAAGATCAGGGGATGCTTGGCTCGGTCAAACTGCTGCACTCACACATCGGCAGCCAGATCACCAAGATCGACAAGATCAAGACCGCTCTGATTGAGGTTGCCCGCGTCTACGCCGAGATGCGAAAACTGGGGGTTGGGATTGAATATCTCGATATCGGCGGAGGATTGGGAGTCGATTACGACGGTTCCAAATCAAGCTACTTTTCCAGCGTCAACTATACCATCGAAGAGTATGCCAACGACGTCATCTACCAGATCAAGAACATCTGTGACGAAGCGGGAGTCGATTGCCCCAATATCATCTCCGAATCGGGTCGTGCAACAGTCGCTCACTACTCGGTGCTGGTCACCAATGTCCTCAACACCAATACCCAGCACCTGATGCCCGATTTTGAAGAGATTCTCAGCAAGGCAGAAAAGGTGGCTCCGACTGTCAAAAAACTGATGGATATCTACAAAAGCATCGACCGCTACTCCCTGAGAGAGGACTACCACGATACGCTGCAGTTGATCAACGAGGCGGTCAGTCTGTTCAATCTGGGATATCTGACGCTCAACGACCGGGCTATTGCCGAATGGCTCTACTCTAAAATAATCAAAAAGATCAACAGCATCGTCGAAAAAATCAAGCCGATTCCGGAGGAGCTGCAAAACTTCCAGCTTTCCATGCGGCAGACCTACTTTGCCAATTTTTCTCTGTTCCAGTCGATCCCCGACTCCTGGGCAATCGACCAGCTCTTCCCGATCGTGCCGCTGCAGCGACTCAACCAGAAGCCGGATGTCATGGCTTCGATAGCCGACATCACCTGCGACTCGGACGGCGAAATCACCAGTTTCGTCGGCGAGCAGGGGCGTGCCAAATACCTGCCGCTGCATAAAATCCGCAAGGACGAGGATTATTACATCGGCTTCTTCCTGATCGGCGCATATCAGGAAATACTGGGGGATCTGCACAACCTTTTCGGCGATACCAACGCCGTCCATATCACCTTCAACAAAAAAACCGGGTATATGATCGACACCGTCATCAATGGTGACGCCACCTGGGAAACGCTGAAATACGTGCAGTATAAAGGACCGGAGATACTGAAGCGGGTCAGGGACAATCTGGAGAAAAGCGTCGTCTTGAAGAAGATATCCATCGAAGAGAGCAGTCACTTTATCGAGCTGCTGGACAGAACATTGCTGGGATACACCTATCTGGGAGAATGAAATTATGAGCAAAGTCCTGATCATCGGAGCCGGCGGCGTAGGTGGGGTTGTCACCCGCAAATGCGCACAGCGGCGCGACATTTTCAGCGAGATCACCCTCGCTTCGCGCACCAAATCCAAGTGCGACGCCATTGCCGCCCAGCTGTCGGGCAGCATTAAAACAGCGCGGGTGGACGCAGACAACGTGCCGGAACTGGTGGCCCTGATCAGACAGGTACAGCCCAAACTGGTGATCAACGTGGCGCTTCCCTACCAGGACCTGACCATCATGGACGCCTGTCTGGAGACCGGTGTGGATTATCTCGACACCGCCAACTACGAGCCGCTCGACATCGCAAAGTTTGAGTATTCCTGGCAGTGGGCCTATCAGGAGCGTTTCAGGAAAAAGGGGCTGATGGCTCTGCTTGGTTCCGGTTTCGATCCGGGGGTCACCAACGTCTACACCGCCCTTGCCGCCAAGAAGTATCTGGACGTGGTGGAAGAGCTCGACATCATCGACGCCAACGCCGGCAGCCACGGCCAGCCCTTTGCCACCAACTTCAACCCGGAGATCAATATTCGCGAGGTCACCGCGACCTGCCGCCACTGGGAGAACGGCCAGTGGGTCGAGAGCCCCCCCCTGACCACCAAGCATTCCTTCGACTTTCCGGAAGGGATCGGCCCGATGAACATCTATCGCCTCTATCACGAGGAGATGGAGTCACTGGTCAAGCATATCCCGACCATCAAGAAGGCCCAGTTCTGGATGACATTCTCCGACAACTACCTGAAGCACCTGGAAGTACTGCAAAACGTCGGCATGACCCGCATCGACGAGGTGGAATTCAACGGCCAGAAAATCGTGCCGATCCAGTTTTTGAAAGCCCTGCTTCCGGATCCCGGATCCCTGGGGCCGCTGACCAAGGGAAAGACCTGCATCGGCGTAATAGCCCGCGGAATCAAGGACGGCCGGCGCAAGCAGGTCTACATCTACAACATCTGCGATCACGAGGCCTGCTACCGTGAAGTCCGGTCCCAGGCCATCAGCTACACCACCGGCGTACCTGCCGTGGTCGGCGCAATAATGATGATGACCGGCAAGTGGCGCGGCGCCGGGGTCTTCAACATGGAACAGTTCGATCCCGAGCTGTTCCTGGAGGTGCTGGGACCGATGGGGTTGGCAACGGTAGTCGTTGACGGCGGCGAATGGCCGGAGCTGTAGTATGTTGACCGGCATCGACATCGACAAAATACTCCGACTCGCACCCTCTCCCGCATATGTGGTGGATCTGGGACGCCTGCGCCATAATCTGGCCATTCTGGATCAGGTACAGCAGCGGAGCGGTGCAAAAATCCTGCTGGCGCTCAAGGCCTTTTCCATGTGGAGCGTATTCCCGCTCATCCGGGAAACTCTTCAGGGGGTTTGCGCCAGTTCTCCGTGGGAGGCGCGTCTCGGGAGAGAGGAATTCGACCGGGAGGTGCATGGTTTTGCTGCGGCCTTCAAGGAGAGCGACGTTGTTGAGCTGTTGAAAACATGCAACCATCTGGTGTTCAACTCCTTTGACCAATTGGAACGCTTCCGCCCGCTGTGGGAGAAGGAACACGGGCGTGTTTCGGTCGGTCTTCGGGTCAATCCGGAACACTCCGAGGGACATACCGAGATCTACGACCCCTGCGCCGCTCATTCGCGGCTCGGCATTCCGTATGCGGAGTTCGCCCTTCGACTCCGCTCAGGGAACGAGGGGCGGTTCCTGAGCGGAGTCGAGGGACTGCACTTCCACACCCTCTGCGAACAGCTTTTCGAACCGCTGGAACGCACCGCACGGGCTTTCGAGGAAAAATTCGGCGCTTTTCTGCCGGGGATGAAATGGCTCAACCTGGGTGGCGGCCACCACATTACCCGGGAGGGATACGACATTGACGCTCTTGTCGAACTGGTGAAATACTTCAGGAAGAAATATGATCTGGAGGTTTATCTGGAACCGGGTGAGGCGGTTGCCATCGGCACCGGCATTCTGGTGAGCGAGGTTCTTGACGTCGTGCAGAACGGCATGGACATCGCCATTCTCGACGTTTCTGCGACCTGCCACATGCCGGACATTCTGGAGATGCCCTACCGACCCGACATCACCGGGGGGGGCGAACCGGGTTTGAAGCCGCACACCTACCGGTTGGCGGGAGCATCCTGTCTGGCCGGTGATGTGATCGGAGACTGGTCGTTTGAACAGCCACTCCGATCGGGGGACCGTCTGGCATTCGAGGACATGTCTCATTATACGATGGTCAAGACCACGACCTTCAACGGCATTCAGCATCCGCACATCTGCACTTTTGAACCAGAGACCGGAGAACTGAAGGTAGTGCGCAGCTTTGACTACAACGATTTTAAACAACGACTATCAT
Organism: Geobacter sp.; assembly: GCA_031396605.1. Classification (GTDB taxonomy): domain Bacteria; phylum Desulfobacterota; class Desulfuromonadia; order Geobacterales; family Pseudopelobacteraceae; genus JACRCG01. The sequence continues at coordinate 7,283 of JANNLB010000158.1, forward strand.
AAGGAAATATAACTATGGCAATCAACACGAGAATATGGATGACCGGTTCGTTGGACTGGTTCGGCTATATCGGAGATGAGGAAATGTTTCTGGGGCATCGCTCGTTTCCCAATCCACCGGAAGAAGGCGATACCTGGACCAGCGAAGTCGGTGATATGTTTAAAATCATCGATGGTGAAATCACGCTTGTCGGCAAAACAGAGCCGCCGAAAAAATACTGGTAATTCAGGCACCTTGTAACATCTAAAACTAACCCCCCTCAGTCCCCCTTTATGCCCCAGAGGGTACTTACCTAAGGGGGAAGCTTTGAAGTCTCCCCTTAATTAAGGGGAGACTTAGAGGGGTTAGCTGTGAAAGAAAAAAGTTACATAGTCTTGGTATTCGGCCCGCCCGCACCCGGATGGCCGATCCACGCCACCCGGTCACGCCCGCCTTCCTTGGCCTTGTACATCCCTTCATCTGCCCTCTTAATAATATCGGTCAGACCCGAATCAGAATCGTCCGAACCGGCAACACCCAGACTGGCCGTTATAAACAGCTGTTCACCTTCTGCATCAATTGACTCGGTACGGATTTTTTCCCTGATTCGCTCGGCAACAACCAGACTCTGTTCAAGATTCGTGTCCGGCAGCATCACGACAAACTCTTCGCCACCGTACCGTCCGATGACATCGTAGGGACGCACACTCGCGGACATGCGCCGTGCCACTTCTTTCAAGACATCATCACCTGCAAGATGCCCATAGGTATCGTTCACCTTTTTGAAATGATCGATATCGATCATAATGCACCCCATGTCTGTCGGTCGCTCGCACCTGGTACGGTTCCGCTTGATCCGTTCAAACTCCTCAGTGCCACGGGTGATGAGATACCCTCTGTTGGCGATATTAGTCAGCACGTCAGTAATTGCGATAGTCTCAAGCTTTGACTGAACCTCCTTGAGCTGCACGGTACCACCCCGGACCAGCAGATACGAAAAGCCAAACACGCCGGCCAGCGCCAGTGTCAGAAGCACCGTCATCATCACGGCCCCGTGGCGGATCTGATCACGGTACGGTGTGATATTCATATATACCTCAAAACAGCCCAGCACCCTGTTATCCGGGCTCACGATAGGCACGTAGGTTTCAACAACATCCACGTCCAGCAATGGTTCATCATCCAGATCCCGGGCCAGCTCCTTGTAGACTAATTTCGCATCGACATTCCCGGCCAGAGCATACTTGAGACGTTTATTATTCTCGTCAATTTTTCCGATCAGCGTCGGATCAGTGCAGTAGAGGATCGTCTTCCTGGAATCGTAGACTTTGACTTTGATTATATTGAAAGGGGTGAGGTAATGGCGCAGGCTGAAGTCGAAATCCAGTACTTCCGTACCGTGCAGGCCAAGCTCCATACTCTTTCCTGGCGGAGTGACGAATAAGAGCTCTTTCTGCTGGCCGATCAGCACCTTGCATAGCTGAACCGAGTTATTTTCAGCGTTTTTGATGACAAAACCGGAGAACAGCCGGTAAAAACTGTAGCCGCTCATGATCACGACCACAACAATAGATACAATTGCCGCTCTGACCAGCAGTTTCAGAAGGCTGTCGGGGTTGCTGCGGGTTTTTATGTTGAGCAGGTCATTCAGGTTCATGAGAGTCAACAACTCCGTGAGTCTGCATAAAACGTAACAGTGGTATGAAATCTGTTTTTACTATACACGATATTTCCGGCTATGCTATCCCATAAAGAAAAAACCTGCCAATGAGCGAACCGTGACACTGACATGCAGCAACGCCATCATAGTTGAAATTGCCATTCCCCTGTATCTGGAGAGGACATTCCATTATCTCGTTCCGGAAACGCTGCGAGAGCAGGCACAGACGGGACGTCGGGCTCTGGTTCCGTTCGGGAACCGGAAACTGACCGGGTATATTTTAGGTAATGCCGCTGAATCCGGAATTGCCAATCTGAAAGAAATTATTGATGTACTGGATAGCGAGTCGCTTTGGACGCCGGGAGAACTGGAGTTTTTCCGCTGGACCGCATCATATTACCAGCATCCGCTGGGTGAAGTACTCAGAACAGCCCTCCCTGCCGGAATCAACATTCAAACCCGCAAAGGCGCTGCCGGTGAACAGGGTGCACTGACCGGTGGAAAAACCACGCTCAGTGAAAAATTTTATCTTCCCGGCCCGGCGGTGGATCCTCCCCGGCAATCCGGTCCCAAAGCG
>JANNLB010000166.1:0-2240 GCA_031396605.1 Geobacter sp.
TGCGTGCCGGTACAACAACGGCCTTACCGGCCTCCACCCTCCATTCAATGGTATCGTTAATCTCAAGACCCAGCAGTTTGCGAACCGCCTTGGGAATCGTAGTCTGGAATTTTGATGTCAGCACCGTCGTTGTCATACGGATCTCCCATGTACATTTTTTCTTACGTATTAAATATATCGTAAGAATGTTTTTGCGTCAACAACAGGATCATAATCTTAAACCAGTTACTCATCCCCGCTATCCAGCCCAAATTTGGCTAAACGGTACCGGAACGAGCGGAACGACATCCCCAGCAATTCACCAGCTTTTTTTTTCGCGCCACCGGTCTTCTCAAGCGCCTTGAGCAGGTATTGTTTCTCCAGATCCTCCAACATCGGTTCAAGCTGCATGCCGGACTCCGGGATATCACATTCGGCGGTGAGGCAAGGTATTTTACTGACCAGCAGCTGCTGCGGCAGGCTGGTTTCGGAAATAACCGCTGAGTCTATAATCAGACTCCGTTCGATACAATTCTCCAGCTCGCGGATATTACCGGGGAAGGGATGATTCATCAGCGCTTTCAGGGCACCCGGGGTTATCGTTGCCTGTACAGCTTGCTCGGACGCCTGGAATTTTCGACAAAAACAGTCGATCAGAAGCGGAATATCCTCGATCCGCTCCCGCAGCGGCGGCAGGATAAGTTGCACAACATTTAGGCGGTAAAACAGATCTTCCCGGAATGTCCCCTCCTTGACCTGGCTTTCAAGATCGCGGTTCGAGGCGCTGATAATTCGTACGTCGGCCTTGCGGGTCAGAGCGTCCCCTACCCGCTTGAATTCGCGTTCCTGCAGCACCCTCAGCAGCTTGGTCTGCAGCAGCAGCGGCAGTTCGCCGATCTCGTCCAGTAAGAGCGTTCCCCCTTCAGCCTGTTCGAAAAGGCCGGGACGATCACCCACCGCGCCGGTGAAGGAACCTTTTTTATGCCCGAACAACTCACTTTCAATCAGGTTTTCCGGGATAGCGCCGCAATTGACCGCCACGAACGGCTTTGATTTGCGCGGGCTGCAGGTGTGGATCGAACGGGCCGCCAGCTCTTTGCCGGTCCCGCTCTCACCAAGAATCAGCACACTGCTCTGGCTGGCGGCAACCTTCTGGATCATGTCGAAAAGTTCCCGCATCTTCCGGCTTTTACCGATAATGCCGCAGAAACTGTCCCGCTCGCTGGCATCCTTTTTCAGCAGAATGTTTTCGCGCCTGAGCCCCTGCTTTTCAAGGGCGTTTTTAACCAGCTGCTTGATTTCCTCGTTCTTGAACGGCTTACCGATATAATCGTATGCCCCCAGCTTCATAGCCTCCACCGCCTGATCGGCGGCTGAATAGGCAGTGAGCATCAGCACGGCGGTCTCGGGGGATTTTTCTTTGATACGGGCCAACAATTCTATACCCGACAGACCCGGCATGTTTACATCAGACAGCACCATGTCAAACAGCGCCGATTCCATCATTCGCAAGGCTTCCTCGGCAGAACCGGCAACGGCCACGTCATACCCCTCACGTTCCAGCAGAATCGAGAGGAACTCCCGCATGCTCAGTTCATCATCAACGACAAGTATTCTTATTTTCATCGAAACTCCTTATTCTGACTGCTAAAACCTTACCACCCCCAACCCCTCCTACCAGAAGTAGGCGCTTTTAAGCGAAATAGGAGGGGGGCTATTAAAGCCCCCTCCTTGATTAAGGAGGGGGTTGGGGGTGGTGGCTTTTGACTTACCCAACCCTGCGCAGTCCATCAGCTATCTTTATCCTTACCGCGCGCCAGGCCGGAAATATCCCCGCGACAACACCCACAACCAGACAAAAGGCCAGATCCATATACAGGGTCGAGCGTTCAACCTGGAATACCGGAAAGAAATTCCCCATAACCTCGCCAAATTTTTGGGCTACCGGAAAGGTCAGCAGTATGCCGAGACAACCTCCCGCCGTCGATATAAACAACGATTCGCCAAAAACCATGCCGGCTATATGATGCGCCCGGAAACCCATCGCTTTGAAGATGGCATATTCGCCGATTCTTTCCCGTGCGGTCATAGCCATTGTGTTGGCTACCACCACCATGATGATGATGATCACGACAAAGGATACAATGCGTATGGCCACGACGATCGCCTCGGTCATGGAAACAAAGCTGAGCTGAAAGGCTTTTTCCGTTTCGGTCAGCGTTTCTGCAAGCGAGTTTTTAAAGGTTGAATCAACCGCAAGA
>JANNLB010000173.1:0-26678 GCA_031396605.1 Geobacter sp.
CTTTCATCATACCTCCGGTTCCTGCAAAATACTTTCGTATTTATTCGGCGGCAGGAGCATCGCCTGAGGGAGTGCCGTCCAGATTCAGACCTAGAGCCTCCTTGCGGGAGAGCTTGATCTTGCCGTTTTTATCAACGCCGATGCACTTGACCAGTACTTTGTCACCTTCGTTCATAACGTCGGTGACCAGTTTGACACGTGCCGTATCGAGTTCGGATATATGAACCAGCCCGTCGGTACCGGGCATTATTTCGACAAATGCGCCGAAATCCATGATCTTGCGGACGGTGCCCATGTACAATTTGCCCTCTTCAGCCTCATCGGTCAGACCGCGGATCATCTGGATCGCCAGTTCACAGGCTTCCTTGTTGGTGCTGGCGATGTTGATGCGGCCGGTATCATCGATATCGATCGTAACACCGGTTGTTTCGGTGATGTTGCGGATATTTTTACCACCGGTACCGATGACGTCGCGGATACGATCCGTCTTGACCCAGATCGTCGTAATGCGCGGAGCGAAAGGTGACATCTCGGCGCGTGGTGCGGCAAGTGTTTCAGCCATTTTTCCGAGGATGTGCAGACGCCCTTCACGAGCCTGCTTGAGAGCCTGCTCCATGATTTCCTTGGTTACGCCGCCGATCTTGATATCCATCTGCAGTGCAGTAACGCCTCCAGCCGTTCCGGCAACCTTGAAGTCCATGTCTCCCAGATGATCTTCATCACCAAGAATATCGGAGAGGATGGCAAACTTGTCACCTTCCTTGATCAGACCCATGGCGATACCTGCAACCGCTGCTGTTACCGGGATACCGGCATCCATCATCGACATACAGCCGCCACAGACGGCCGCCATGGAGGAAGAACCGTTACTTTCGAGGGTCTCGGAAACGATCCGGATCGTGTACGGGAAATCATCATGCTTTGGCAGAACAGCGGCAAGGGCCCGCTCGGCCAGCATGCCGTGACCGATCTCGCGACGACCTGGTCCCAGACGGAAACTGGTTTCGCCAACCGAGAACGGGGGGAAGTTATAGTGCAGCAGAAAGCGTTTGCGCGAAGCGCCGTAGAGGGAGTCGATACGCTGTTCATCGCTGGAAGTACCGAGTGTGGCGGCAACCAGCGCCTGTGTTTCACCCCGGGTAAAGAGCGCCGAGCCATGAACGCGCGGGAGAAAACCTGTTTCAGTGCTGATCGGGCGAACGGTGTTGGTCGTACGGCCATCGATTCGGATGCCGGTATCGAGAATATCGGCACGCACGCGGTCATACTCGAAATCACCCAGAAACGACTTGATCTGTTTGGAGGAGCCTTCAAATTCTGCCTTGAGGGCTTCAATCGTTTCTGCCTTGATAAGATCAATCTGATCATGACGCTCATTTTTTGCCTTGAGCTTGACCGCTTCACCGACGCGATTGTAGGCCAGTTCCTTCACTCGTGCCAGCAGGGCTTCATCAACAACCGCAGCCTTGACAGCCCGCTTCGCTACTCCTGCCAGTTTCTGCAGTTTCACTTGAGCATCAATCAGAGGCAGCATAGCTTCCTTGGCGAAAAACACCGCTTCCAGAAGATCAGCCTCGGATACGAATTTGGCTTCACCCTCGACCATGATTACCGCGTCGCGACTGACAGCAACGACGATCTCAAGATCACTTTTTTCGAGTTCCTCAGCTGAAGGATTGCAGATGAATGCGCCATCCACGCGTGCTACCTTGGCGCCGGCGATCGGTCCGTTGAAGGGGATATCGGAGATCATCAATGCTGCCGAAGCTCCCAACATTGATAATATTCCCGGATCATTGTCCTGATCAGCCGAGACAACTGTTGCAATTATCTGGGTATCATTTAAGAATGTTTCCGGGAAAAGAGGGCGGATTGGACGATCGATAAGACGACAGGTAAGCGTTTCCGGATCGGAAGGGCGCGCCTCACGTTTGAAAAAACCTCCCGGGATCTTGCCGCCGGCATAGGCCTTCTCGGTGTAATTAACGGTCAGCGGAAAGAAATCCTGCCCTTCTTTCGCTTCTTTTGATGCCACAACCGTGACGAGTACGACGGTATCGCCGCAACTGACGACGACCGCGCCACTGGCCTGTTTTGCCATTTTACCGGTAGACAGCGTAATCGTTCTGCCTCCAAACTCAACCTGAACGTTTTGTTCCATTTTCTATTCTCCTATCGGTTGCGTTGGGGCCGTCGCTACAACCCCCTGACTCATGATGAGTCAGGGAATTCTATCCACGCCCCCAACAAAAAATAAAAGGGCCGTAAAGCCCTTTCCAAAATGAGCATACAGTAAACAGAGCGGCGGTATACCTGCATTGACAGGTATACCGCCGTGTACTATCTACGAATGCCGAGTCTTTCGATAACTGTTTTGTATCTGCCCAGCTCTTTGCCTTTCAGGTAATCCAGAAGGCGCCTTCTCTGGCCGACAAGCTTGAGAAGACCGCGACGGCTATGGTGATCCTTCTTGTGTGTTTTGAAATGTTCGGTCAGATAGGTAATCCGCTCGGTCAAAATTGCGATTTGAACTTCCGGTGATCCTGTATCGCTGTCATGTTTCCTGAATGCGTTGATGATTTCCTGCTTTTTTTCGGTAGCCAGCACTGTTAATTCCCCCATTATTTTTTTGGTAAAGCGTATTAAAACGCATGCGATTTTTTAGAGTTGAAACAATTACCACATCGTTACCAGCATGTAAAGCCTAATATCAAATCAACACCCGTTTCAGCACAATAGCGGCATCAGGCCCGCAACCGGGAACCAGCATGGCGATGGCGACCAGCGTTCCGCTCGACGTCAGGCGCACGGCTGTTTCCTCCGTACGGACAAGTGGCGTTTCCGGAAGGGTGGCGCTCCATGATGGCGCTCTGCCAAAACGAAGCCCTTCCGTCCCCTCCACTGTTAACGGGATATCGGGAAGGTGGTTCAGCGCCGCCATTGGCGACAGGCAGAGAGCCTCCACCCTCCCTTCACCTGCTGCGGCTTCAAGTTCAGCCAGGGTGACAGCATCTTCGATACGGAACGGTCCGCTGGCGCTGCGCCGCAACTCCTGCAGGGCGGCGCCGCACCCCAACCGGCGGCCGATGTCGTCGGCCAGGCTGCGCACGTATGTGCCGCGCGAGCAGACTACGCGAATAGCAACATGCGGCAGATCAAAGGAAAGCAGTTCAAGGGAATATATTTCGACGTCACGCGCTTTGCGTTCTACCTCCACGCCCTGTCGTGCCAGTTTATAGAGCGGCTGGCCGCCCCGCTTGATGGCGGAATACATGGGGGGAATCTGGCTGATAGCGCCGGTGAATTCTGAAAGGGAAGAGATGAACTGTCCTCGGGTGATGCGGGCCGGGTCTGATTCGGACAGGACCGCGCCGGTCATGTCAAGCGTATCGGTTGTGACGCCGAGGCGCAGCAGCGCTTCGTAGGACTTGCTCCCTTCATTGAGGAACGGGATGCACTTGGTGCCGTCATTGACCGCTACCGGCAGAACCCCGGTGGCAAAAGGGTCAAGAGTTCCGGTGTGCCCGACCTTTCGTGTACCCAGTATGCGGCGGACACGGCTGACAACGTCGTGGGAGGTAATGCCGGCCGGTTTGTCGATAACTACAAAGCCGTTTATCAAAGAGACTCTTCCACAATCCTGTACACTGCGGCCTTGACATCATCCAGAGCGCCTTCGACAGTGCATCCGGCGGCGTTATGGTGACCGCCCCCGCCAAGCGCCGCCGAAAATTCGGCAACATTCACTTTTCCTTTTGAACGGAAACCGACTTTGAATTTTTTCTCTCCGAGCTGACGGAAAAAGATTGCAACTTCGACACCCCGGATGGAGCGGGGATAATTGACAAAACCATCAGTCAGTTCGGCATCTGCTCCGCAGGCTGAATACATGTCACACGTCACCGTAACGGAGGCGGCTTGTCCGTCTTTAAAGACCTCAAGAGTAGGCAGACACTTTGCCAGCAGTTCCAGGCGCCTTTGAGGCTGATTTTCATAGAGTTTCTCTGCCACATCCCAGGCATTAACGCCGCATTCTATCATTTCACCGGCAACGGAAAAGGCCTCGCGATTGGCATTTGAGTACCGGAACGAACCGGTATCGGTAATAACCGCAACATAGATGTTGAGTGCCGTTTCACGGTCAAAACGATGGCCGAAAGCTTTGATAATCCGGTATACGAGGATGCCGGTTGCGGCAGCCTGTGAATCTATCAGATTGAAGTCGGCAAAGTTTTCGCAAGAGAGATGATGGTCAAGATTAACCGTGGTGGTCACCCGTGAAAAATTGCAGAATTCTGTGCCGGCACGTTTCCGCTCACCGATATCAAGCACGAATGCAACATCGAAATGTTGGTCGGGAATATGCGAAAGAACAGAGACTGTACCTGGCAGGAATGAATACAGGTCGGGAACAGGATCCTGGTAATGAACGGTCACTTCTTTACCGATTGAGCGGAGAAACGATGCAAGAGCCAGCGATGATCCGATTGCATCACCGTCCGGCCCTTCATGAGTGGTGAGGAGAAAGGATGAGTTGTAACGAATTACTTCAATGATCTGTTGGACTGTTTCCGTCATGTTCAGTATGTATCTCCTTGAGAAGAGATTCTATCCGACTGCCGTAATCAAGAGATTTGTCGTATTTGAAAACAAGTTCCGGCGTATGCCGAATAGTAAGTTTTTTACCGATATCGCGGCGAATAAATCCTTTGGCGCTGTTCAAACCTGCTTCCGTTTCCTTCTTTATGTTATCGTCTCCAATAACCGTGAAAAAAATACGCGCCAGGCTCAGATCATCAGTTACTTCAACTCCGGTAATCGTGACAAAACCGATCCGTGGATCGTTAAGACCACGGGATAGAATAGTACAGATAATTTCCTGGATGGTTTCAGCAACTTTTTCCGAACGTTTATGCTGCATAAAAAACCCCTAAGGATGAGGGATGAGGGATGAATGATGAAAAAAATCACCCCTCATACTTCATACTTCATACTTGCCTTTATAGTTTGGTGGCAATTTTTTCCATCTCGAATGCTTCGATAATGTCGCCGAGTTTGATGTCATTGTAGTTTTCAAGTCCGATGCCGCATTCATATCCGGTGGCAACGTCCTTGACATCATCTTTAAAGCGGCGCAACGATGACATCTTGCCTTCATACATCACCACGTTATCCCGCAATAAGCGGACTTGAGCGTTGCGGACCATTTTCCCGTCAGTGACATAACAACCGGCAACATTGCCGAATTTAGGCACGGTAAATACGTCCCGGATTTCAACCCTGCCGAGGAATTTCTCCTTGAAGGTCGGATCCAGCAGACCTTCCATGGCTTTTTTAACGTCTTCCACCGCATCATAAATAATGCTGTAGAGTCGAATATCCACCCCTTCCCGTTCGGCATGTCCCTGTGCCTTGACTTCGGGGCGGACATTAAAGCCGATAATGACAGCGTTAGAAGCCGCAGCCAGATTAACGTCGGTTTCAGTAACCGCACCGACGGCTGAGTGAATTACATTCAAGCGGACCGCATCAGTTGATAGTTTTCTCAGAGTTTCACTGACGGCTTCAACAGAACCCTGAACATCACCTTTGACAACGACATTGAGATCTTTGACTTCGCCGCTCTGAATCCGTTTATAGAGATCGTCCAGCGACAGCTTGGTATGTTTGGCAAACTCGACTTCGCGCATTTTGATCTGGCGCAATGTCGCAATTTCCTTGGCTTGTTTCTCATCTTTCATGGAGACAAAAATATCACCCGCATTCGGCACACCGGATAGTCCAACAAGCTCAACAGGCATGGAAGGGCCTGCCTCGGTTACTTTTTCACCGCGATCATTCTGCATCGCCCTGACACGTCCGGAATGAACTCCGACAACGCAATAATCGCCGGTTCTGAGTGTCCCTTCCTGTACAAGTACGGTGGCAACCGGACCGCGACCCTTGTCGAGTTTTCCTTCGACAATGGTCCCTTTGGCCAATTTATTCGGATTTGCCGTCAACTCCATCAGGTCGGCCTGCAGCAGAATCATTTCAAGCAAACCTTCCAGATTGATGCGTTGTTTAGCCGAAACTTCCACCATCGTGACGTCTCCGCCCCATTCCGAGGACACAATGCCCTGTTCTGTCAACTCCTGTTTAACCTTTTCCGGCTTCGCACCCGGCTTGTCTATTTTGTTGATAGCAACAATAATGGGTACTTCGGCGGCTTTTGAGTGGTTGATGGCTTCTTTGGTCTGCGGCATAACACCATCATCAGCTGCCACGACTAGAACAACGATGTCAGTAACCTTGGCGCCGCGGGCTCGCATGGCGGTAAACGCTTCATGTCCGGGAGTATCAAGAAATGTAATCTTACGGCCGTTCAACTCGACATCGTACGCACCGATATGCTGCGTGATTCCGCCGGCCTCTCCGGCTATGACGTTGGTTTCACGAATTGCATCAAGCAGGGAGGTCTTGCCATGATCGACATGACCCATAATTGTGACAACAGGCGGCCTTGTTACGAGCGATTCCGGAGCATCAACCGTTGATTCGAGAATTTCATCCAGGTCAACCGCCACGTTTTCAACTTCGTATTCATACTCGGACGCCAGGATAACTGCGGTATCAAAATCAAGAGCATGATTGATGGTAACCATCATCCCCATCTTCATCAGAGATTTAATAAGATCATTTGCCTTGATGCCGAGACGTTTGGCAAGCTCTCCAACCGAAATGCTTTCCGAAATCCTTATGATACGCTTGATCGCCTTCGGAACGGTGATTTCAGTTTTTCTGGTTTCGGAGACCCGCTCCTTTCCACCGCGTTTCTTAGACCCTTTATTTGCGGGATCAAAGGCTCGCTCACGCTTTTCAATAATTTCATTTTTGCGAGGCTGCTCTTTTTTCTTGGCTGGAGGAGCCCCTTTCTTGGCGCCCTTGCCGGCATCTCCGTAGCCGGGACCATCTTTCTTTCCGCCCCGGCGATTATCAGCACCGGGAAGTCCTGCCGGAGCAAGTTGAACCTGCTTCATGCGCGAACGGTCAAGTTCGGTTGCGGGAGCAGACGGTACAGTTGAAACAGGCCGTTTCTGTTCATATCCCGGTAAGGGCCGCCTGGTATCAGTGCCGGGCGCGGGCCTTCTCTGATCTGCCGCCGCCGGCGCTGGTCTCCGCTGTTGTGTCGGATCCTGGGCAGGTCGTTGAGGAGCGGTTCTCGGAATAACGGGGGTTTCCTTGGTGACAACGCGAGTGGGTCGATTTGTAACCCCGTGAATCTCGACCATACCAAGAATTCTGGCCTGATTAGGGCCCGGCTTTACCGCTTCTACAGGTTTTGCCACAATAGCAGCAATTACCGGCGCTTCAAGAGCTGCCTTGACCTCAGCAGCGACATCCGCATGATCCTCCCTGCTGCGGGGGACAATAGTAACAGCTGGCTCAACGATCTGCGTACCTGTCAGAGACGGAGATACGGGTAACGACACAGGGGTCGCTTCAGCGACAACCTCAACAGAAGCATCTTCGTCAGCCGGAACGACCTTAGCTCTACGACGGATGATATTTGATGCGACCCTGACCTCATTGGTACCGGTATCTTTTGGCTGGGGGGTTGTCAATCGCGCAACGACACCCTCATCGACCTGCGATGTGGCCGTTTTTGCGTCAACACCAATTTCTTTGAGTCTGGCAATAGCTTCCTTAGGTTCTATACCCAACGTTTTTGCCAAACTGCCTACACTGATTTTACCCATATCTTTTATACCTCCCCCAGGAAGTTTCTGTATCTGTCAATAGACTTCACCAACTGCGCAACAAAGCCGCCAGATGCAACGGCAATCGCGCTTCTGGGCGCCTTACCCAAAATCGCCCCGAAATCGTCTTTTGTTACTATAGTTCGATTCTGAACGTGATGTGATTCCGCTGCATGCATAATTTTCACGCCAATTGTCTCCGAAACGTCTGATGCAATAATAACGAGCCCCGGTTTTTTCTTGCTCCTCAGCAGATCAATGACCATGGAACTGCCACCGGTTATCGCCCCCGCTTTGTTGGCCAGTCCGACCAGCCCGATAATGCGGGCATGTAGTTGCTTACGGATATATTCAATAAACTGCTCTGGCGGCATAACTGACACGTCATGTTTAAAAGAGCGTCTGAATTGCCGCAGGTCAATTGCCGCTGCCAGGCAGCGTTTGTCGATGCAGGTGTATGCCCCTCGGCCGGGAAGTCGGCTCTCCAGATCAGGTAGAATTTCCATTTCAGGCGTCTGAATAAACCGTAACAGAAGGTTCTTGTCTTTGCTTGTTCTGCAACCAAGGCAGCTTCGCTGCGGATTTTCACCATTCCCTTTATGGGTCATATTCCGTATTACTCAGTGACCGCTTCGGCACCACTATCGGTGGCGGCAACGGCATCTTGTTCCTGAACAGCTGCTTCATCGGCTTCAGTCCCATCGAAGGATGAGAATTCCGGAACCTGGAGAGGTTCGGAAACTTTTGACTCACTCTTGATATCAATCCGGCAACCGGTCAGACGAGCAGCCAGACTTACATTCTGACCACGCTTGCCAATGGCGAGTGAGAGCTGGTCATCAGCGACAATGATTTCGAGGGCACGTTTTTCCTCATCCACAAATACTTTAGATACCTGTGCAGGAGAGAGAGCATTACAGGCAAAGCGGGCAATATCCTCCGACCAGGGGATAATATCTATTTTTTCTCCACGCAGTTCGGACACTACATTCTGGACACGGGAACCGCGCATGCCGACACAGGCGCCAACCGGATCAACATCACGATCATTAGATGAAACTGCAATTTTTGCTCGACTGCCAGCATCACGCACAATAGCATTAATTTCAACAATACCTTCAGCTATTTCAGGTACTTCAGCTTCAAACAGCTTGGCAAGCATGCTGGGATGAGTGCGGGACAGCATAATCTGCGGACCTTTGGTAGTCATGCGAATATCGGTAATAATTGCACGAATACGATCCCCGGGACGATATACTTCACGCGGCATCTGTTCTTTGGCCGGTAAAACCGCCTCTGCGCGCCCCAGATCTATGAGCAGTTCCCCTTTTTCAAAACGCCGCACCATGCCGGTAATAACTTCCCAGATACGATCACAATATTCGTTATAGATTGTTTCCCGCTCGGCATCGCGCACTTTCTGAATAATAACCTGTTTTGCTGTCTGAGCGGCAATGCGGCTGAATCCGCTGGCATCAAGTTTTTCGCCGAGCGAATCACCGATTTCGGCTTCCGGATCTATCTCATGAGCCTCATCCAGACAGATCTCCTTATAGGAATCCTCTACCTCTTCCACAACCGTGACAAACTCGAAAAGCTCAACCTCTCCGGTTTCATGGTTGTAATGAGCCTCAAGTTCGCGGGTATTGCGATATTTTTTATTAGCAGCCGTCAAAACCGCCTGTTCCATTGCTTCCAGAACAACCTGACGGTCAATGCCCTTCTCTTTTACAAGTTGGTCGATAGCGTGTTTGAGATTAATAGTTGTATCCACGGTTACTTCTCCTTGCCGACATTATATAGAGTTATTTCAGATCAGAGTTCAAATTCGAGATTGGCCTTCGCCACACGATCGATCGGGATCGAAGCGGTCTGACCCTCAGTCAGCGTCATTTTGACGACACCGTCAACAAGTCCGTCGAGTTTCCCCAGAAACGTCTTGCGCTTATTTCCGCTGTCATCAAGAAATGGTTGATAGGTACGAACTTTTACCAAGCGGCCGGCAAAGCGGTCAAAATCAGCCTGTTTCTTAAGAGGGCGATCAAGACCCGGAGAAGAAACCTCCAGGGTATAATTACAGGAGATAACATCCTCGACGTCAAGAATCATTGATAATTCACGACTGAGTCCGGCACAGTCGTCAAGCATTACGCCACCTTCCTTGTCGATAAACAGACGCAGGACGGCATCCGGGCCGACTCTTCCATATTCGATATCAACCAGTTCAAGCCCCATGGATTGGAGTATCGGCTGAGCAATAGCGGTGACAACCGTACATGTATCTTCTTTTTGAGTGGCCATACTCGATCCCGATTGGACAAAAAAAAGTGAGCCTTGCGAGCTCACGTACCGAGTGAACATAAATTGTGTTTCTACCTACCATGCTGATGGCAGGAATGCAAGCATTTTTTTACGCCAAACGGTTATTATATGCAGACTCGACGTACTTCATGAATATCCGTAAGGCCGAGAAGCACCTTACGAATACCATCCTGTTTAAGCGTGGTCATGCCATCTCGGGAAGCCTGGTCGCGGACCAGATCGGTATCTGCGCGGCGTTTAATGAGACTTTTAACAGCATTGGTACATTCGAGGACTTCATGGATGCCGAGGCGCCCTCTATATCCGGTGTGGGAACATCGTTCGCATCCGACCGCCCTAAACATTCCGATATCTGCATACCCAAGACCGGTATTGGCAAACTCGGTTCTGCCGTATTCATCAACCAGCTCTTCATATTCAGCTTCAGACGGGTGGAAACTGTCCCGGCAATCAAGGCAGAGTCGACGCGCCAGCCGCTGTGCAAGCACACAGACCAGAGAATCGGAAAAACTGTACGGATCAAGGCCCATTTCGAGCAAACGTATAATTGTTTCCGGGGCTGAATTCGTATGAAGTGTCGAAAAGACCAGGTGTCCGGTCAGAGACGCTTCAACCGCAGTACTTGCGGTTTCCTCATCACGCATTTCGCCAACCATTATGACATCCGGGTCAAGGCGGAGAAATGAGCGCAGCGCGATAGCAAACGTGAAACCTATACGCGGGTTTACCTGTACCTGACGAAGACCGACTTGAGTGATTTCTACCGGATCCTCTGCCGTCCATATTTTTCGATTTGTCTGATTTATCTGTGCAAGTCCGGAATGAAGTGTGGTTGTTTTACCGGAACCGGTCGGGCCGACAACAAGAACCAGTCCATGCGGCCGCGAAATTGATTCCTTAAAGATACGCAGATTCCGCTCCGTCAGGCCAAGATCGGTAAATCCGATCGGGTCGCCGCTTGCAAGTACGCGGATAACAACATCCTCAAGTCCTCCAACTGTCGGCATGGTTGCAACTCGCAACTCGATATCAAGAGGACCGAATTTTTTGAAATCAATTTTTCCGTCCTGCGGCTTTCTACGTTCAGCAATGTCCAGTTCGCCCATTATTTTGATGCGCGAAGGGAGAGCAAATTTATATTTATAGGGAATCCTTTGATAAATTGAACACTGGCCATCAATTCTGGTCCGGACTACAACATCTTTTTTCCCGGGATACGGCTCTATGTGGATATCTGATGCCTTATTCACATACGCATCATAAATGATCTTGTTAACCAGCTTGACAATGACACTGTCTTTTTCGGTAACTTTTTTTGTTTCTTCCTCTACGTCAGGCTCATCACCTGGCGAGCTTTTGCTCAACAGATCGACAATACTGTCGGGAGCCAAATCAAGATTAACCTCATCCTGGGCGGTTGTGGTGCTAACCGTATCAATGTTATACAGCCGTTTGAGGGACTTGGCGATGTTCGTTTCGGTGGCAATGGCAGAAATAATCCTGAGCCGGATACTGTCTTCCAACTCACGGATATCATGTGATTTTAGTGGTTGTGCCATAGCCAGCGTAAGCGTGTTGCCAATTTTAGAAATGGGGGCAATGCGCTGTTTCTGAGCATAAACGGCACTTATGTAACGGGAAAGTGTCAGTTCGAGGTTTTGAGTATTGATGTGGACATATGGCATGTCATACTGACTGGCAATTGCTTTGGAAAGGACCTCTTCGTCAACGTAATTCAGTTTTAACAGCGCTTTTTCAAGAGTTATATCGTTCTGTTTGCCAACATCCCGGGCATGAGATATTTTCTGCTGGTCGATTAACCCGTCCGCCAGCAGAATATCGGTCAGTTTGCGACGCTTGTTCTTCTGGTCAAGCACAAAACCGAGATCACTTTCTTTTATGAAACCGAGCTTGCAGAGCAACTGCCCGACCGGTTGATCCGGAAAAACGTTTTGAAGATCAAGAGCCTCACTGAGCTGCTCCTTAGTGATCATTTTTTGTTCTACAAGCAGTTCGCCAACTTTTTTCACACTCATATCCGACAGGCTCCATACGCGAACAAAAAAGCTCGTCCTTTTCAAGGTACGAACGTTATAGCAGATTAATCGATAAAGTGAAACGGTTTCAGCGACTGTAAATGGTAATCCCGTTTTCTGTAACTAGATCTCTGATAATACGATCCATAGATCGATCCGTCAGAAAGATCCCGCCTCCGGGAAGCAGTTCATCATCCAGCTTAAAACCGGACATCTGCAGCGAATATCCGGCTGTGCCATTCTGGAGTAGACTCTGTTGAGCAAAACTGCCTTTTATCTTCATTCGTGAAATCAGTTTTTCTGATATTTTGCGAAAATCATCCTGAGCCTCAAGGATAACGGCCTTATAGCCTTTGGTCTCAAGAATTCTGAACAGGGTATAATTTATCGGATCGCCGTCAAAGCTGGTGACGACATACCTTTGCCCGCCGCGCTCGAAAAAGCGCTCGACTTTGACCGACAGGGAGATGCCGTTATTATCTGCCGCAAAGACGTCAACATTCCGATCGCGTTCTGCTGAAACAGAAAACGCAGATAGAATGGCATCAACCATCTCCGGCTGTTTTTTTGCGGATACGCATTGGATCGTTCGTGAGTCTCGATTCGCGAACGGCTTGAGTGATGCAAACGGCTCATGCAGCTCAAACCCTTCTTTTCTGAGAAACTCACCAAGGGACGCAGGAAGGGAAGTGCGCCCGCTGTTCACCAGGACAACGTCCTGCCTGATAAGACTATCGGCTGTTTTTTCTATTTTGAAATCAGCGTGAACCGTAAGTTTCGGATCAACGCCAAATTCCATGCTGAAATTTTCCTCAACTGAATAAAACCCGGCGGCTTCAAGAAGGGATCCAATAAAACGATTATTGCCGGACGGCGCTTCAGTTACAATTCGTATTGAGCGGTCTTTATCTTCAATCAGTGATTTGACAAGCGGCGGGATACTGCCATTCTGGTCCAGGATGATGCGCCCGCCATCCATTCTGACAAACGTGGGAAAACGCGCAGGATCAAGGGTTAATGAAAAGGTCGGTGTCTGAAGCGCCAAAGGTTTCTGCTGCCCGGTTTTCGACGGAATAATCCTGTTCCACACATCGTACACTTTGGTAACGGTTTCCTGCTCCGAAAGCGCCGGGACCGGAGATTCAAGCTTGAATGATTGCTCGGGCGCGTTGACACCGATGGGATTCCTGCCACTGCCAACCCGAACAACCTGAAGAAGTTTCAAGGAGCCGTCTGAGCGGCGTCTGACAGGAGGAATACTGATTTTTTGGCCGATCTTAATGCGTTTTATATCGTAAATGTTGTTTTCACGCTTGATTTCTTCAATAAAAGATTCAGCCTCGTTGTTACTCAGACCATAATCGCGCATTAATATTTTGAAGATGTGGTCGCCGGGTTTTACTATGTACACACCCCCCTTTGCAGTAGGAGACGTGGATTGTTCGCCCTTGGTGCGCGAAGGCAGCTTTTTTTTGTTTTGCCGAGGATTTGGCGTACTCTTCGTACCTGCCAGTGCCTGCGGATCAAGTTCAAAACGCGAATCCATGGCCGCATATGCAACGGGAACGCCAAGCAGCAAGCTTGTACAAACGGCTGTGACAATAAAGACACGTAATACCAATTTCAAATCAAAGATGAAATCAGGGCGGAGAGGATTGAGGCGACGAAGGCGTACAGGTAGTACGTTGAGGAGCCGAAGACGAGCCAACGAAGATAGCGCTTTGATTTGGAAATGGAATAACATTGAAATGAGAGGCATCCTGACTCCACACAACAGCAATATTCAGGTTGATAAATTAAATTTTACGAAGTTTATATCGCACACCGGGCGAAATGTCAAATCAGTTGACAGACACGACAAAGGCCTTCACCGCCCCGTTTTTCCTGTAGATAATTACTTCACCTTTATTCCGGATGCTGCCGCTCTCGACGAGAACTCCTGCTTTCGTGTTTCGCGAGGTTATCCGGTATTCAGCACTTCCGGCATATCCCTGCAGAACCGATGTAATCAAAGATTCTGGAACAGGCGCTTCTTTAACTGACAACACCTGCACCGCTTGAATGCGACCCGACGCACTGAATAATCTGAATTCGGTTAGTGGGCCGACATAGCGTTCCCAACCGGGGTTTTTTACTGCGTACGCGATGTCACGGCCCTCTTTCGGAATAAATGCGGGCAGCGGCTGAACCACTAATAGTTGCGGCGGAGAGGCAGGAACCGGATTTTTGGCCGGGGTTGCAACCGGAACCGCAGGCGGCAGGTTTTTTACTCCTGAAGAGGTAAAAAACCGCTGCTTCAGTGAGCTGACCAGAAGCGGCTTTTGTGTAACGAGATACCACCCCCCGGCCGCACAGAGAGTGCAGACGAGAGCAATGATTACAGCAAGCCGCACATTCTGGGACTTTGAACGGTAGTTATCTTCAAATGCCTGAAGCAGCTCTCCGGGAATGTGATCTTCAGCCGAAGATGAATTCCGGCTTATTCTGAATTCAGCGGCAGAAGGAGTTGCAGGTGTACCTGGTTTAGAAGTCTGAGAAATTTGGGAAGGTTTAACAGGAGCGGCAGTATTTGCAGACGCAGCTGCTGCACGAGGAGCCTGAGAAGTCTGATGGTGTTGAATTGGAGCTGAAGCGGTCTGCATACTATTAAAAACAGATTCCGGCGTGGTGTTACCATCCGAAGATGCCGCAACTGAGCTTTCATCCCGGGCGGCTTTCTTTACCTCCAGCAGCAGCAGTTCCGCCATCTCGTCACTGTTTGACTGGATATGCTCTGACTCAGTGGCCCCGAAAAGAATCTCGGTGTGTGCTGGAGCTGCAAATAGTTCAGGACCCGTAGATTTCTTTGAGGCCGTATTAAAGTCTGATGTAACGGGGGGCTGATCATGGATCATTGATAAACCGGATGTTTCAAGATCGGAGAGGAAATCATCCACAAGTTTGTCGGCCTCAACGCGCGACTCTTCGGGAACGGCTAGTGATGATCTGACTGAAGCCGGTATCCGTTTGGAAGGAATATAAATCTTATCCCACTGATCGCCGAGCAGCGACATGAGCGTGCTTTTTATATTTTCCGCAAGTGCTTCGTTCGACTGGTCCAAATCAACGAGATGCTCATACAGCCCCTTGATTGCCCTCGCCTTGCCGCTTCCTGAGTGAAGTAGAATAAAAGTCGGCGCACTGTTTCCAAGCAGCATCTGAATGTGACGGGCAACGCTCTCACCGGTAACACCGCTTATCTGGTCCTGAACGCAGACCGTAGTGGGACGCTTTTCAAAGACATCTTTCAAGCCGTGATCGAAATCAGGCACGACATCGATAAGAACCGTGAGAACAGGCTGAAGAACGCTTTTGAGGTACTCAACCTTTGGATTGTCCGATATGAAGAGCAGGTTTAGCATGAACATCCTTAAATATTAGTAAATGTTATCTACACGGACTCACGAATATTGTCAACAGCAATGGTTTACCCTTTCAGTTAGACAGAGAATCCGCACCTCTCGTTGAAAATACTTTTTTCACTATTTCCGCCTGCTGCTCGGCATGAATATGATGAGAGCCGACAGCGGGGCAGGAATCTTCAGGGCGACCGATATAGCCGACAGAAGCAGACATCTCCCCGAAATGCCGCTCCATATAGTGCCAGGCGCCCATATTTTCTGGATCCTCCTGAACCCAATACAGCCTGCAGTCAGGATCGCACAGATCGATGACACCCCGTACGGCAGTGCGATCCAGCGGATATAACTGTTCAATCCGGACGATGGCGGTATCACTCCTTTCGAGCCGGATACGTTCCTCTTCCAGCTCATAATATATTTTCCCGGTGCAGAACAGCACCTGTCGGATGACGGAGAAATTGACGAGGGGAATGATACAGGTCTTAAACGTGCCCGTGCAGCATTCGTCTGAAGTTGAAATGCAGCCCGGATGGCGCAGCAGACTTTTCGGCGTAAACACAATCAACGGCTTTCGAAATGACTGCAGCATCTGACGCCTCAGCAGGTGGAACATCTGCGCAGGTGTCGACGGACAGGTCACAATCATATTTTCTGACGCACAGAGCTGCAAATAGCGCTCGATACGGGCGCTGGAATGTTCGGCTCCCTGCCCCTCATACCCATGGGGAAGCAGCATCACCAGCCCGCTGGCACGATTCCATTTGGTTTCGCCTCCGGCGATAAACTGATCAATTATAACCTGTGCCCCGTTGGCAAAATCACCGAACTGGGCTTCCCATAGTGTGAGACAGTTCGGCGTTTCCAGTGAATAACCATATTCGAAGCCAAGAACACCGAACTCGGAAAGCGAGCTGTTCCATGCCTGAAATCGTGCGCCATCGCGAACGACAGCTTCCAGAGGAATGTAATTCTGCTCACTGTGATTGTCGATCACGACACAATGGCGATGATTAAAGGTTCCGCGTCGTGAATCCTGTCCGGAAATCCGCACGGAATATCCCTGGTCGAGCAGAGTCGCGTACGCAAGCGTTTCGGCATTCCCCCAATCGATCCCCTCCCCTTTCAAAATCGCTTCAAAACGTTTCTGAATCAAAGAGCCGATTTTTGTGTGCGGCATGAAACCGGCCGGGAGAGCTGCCAGACGCCTGGCAAGGGTTACCAGCTTTTCAGCTGACACCGCGGTATCCACGGGCTCAGCACTGTAAACGTTACTGATGGTGCTCCATCGGTCGGAAAATCCGGGCGGCTCATCCACCGGCGGTTTATTGAAAGAAGATTCCAACGTTTCATTGACACTCCGTTCAATCTGTTCCAGCGCTTCAGGAGAAACTCCTCCGTCTTCGGCCAGAACTGTTGCATAGATGCGATTGACAGAGGGGCGGGCTGCGATCTGCTGATACATTTTAGGCTGGGTGAACGCCGGTTCATCGCCTTCATTGTGGCCATGCCGGCGGTAACAGATGAGCTCGACGACAACATCCCGTCGAAAAGTCCGGCGATATTCCATGGCAAGGTCTACGGCTTGCAGCGCTGATTCCGGGGATTCGCCCTGAACGTGAATAATCGGGCATGAGAGCATCTTGGCAATATCCGTGGCATAGCAGGTGGAACGGGCGTCTTTTGGGAGGGTCGTGAAGCCGATCTGATTATTAAGCACTACATGAATCGTCCCTCCGGTGCCATATCCTTCCAGTTGCGACATGTTCAGAACTTCCATGACGCTCCCCTGCCCAGCGAAAGCGGCATCGCCATGAATCAACAACGGAAGCACCCGACCGGTGCCCTCAACTCCGTAACTATCCTGTCTGGCGCGGCATTTACCCTCGACAACCGCATTGACCGCTTCAAGATGGCTCGGATTTGCGGCAATTGTCATATGCAACCGGTGACCGTCTAGGTCGATATCACATGAATGCCCCTTGTGATATTTCACATCACCATCCCCTAAAAACCCGAGGGAAATATTCTCTTTGAACTCTGCAAACAGGGTCTCATACGGCTTGCGCAGAATATGCGCCAGCACATTCAATCTGCCGCGGTGCGACATCCCCATGACGATATCGCTGACTCCGGACTCCGGACAACGGCGGACGATACGATCCAGAACCGGAATAAGAATCTCCCCCCCCTCCAGCGAAAAACGCTTCTGCCCGACAAACCTGCGATGCATGAACAGCTCAAATAAAGCGGCTTGATGAAGTTTTTCCAGAATATGCAATTTTTCAGCGACCGAAAAAACAGGGTGATTTCGACAGGGCTCCATTCGGTCGATCAGCCACTGCCGCTCATCAGGATCCTGAATATGCATGAATTCAACACCTGTTTCACGGCAATAGGTCTCACGCATGGTTTCCAGAATCTCACGGAGCGTTGCACGCGGTTTTAGAAAACGACGGCAGGCAAATGACGTATCGAGATCGGTATGATCCAGCCCGAATGTGGAGAGTTCAAGCAGAGGGTGAGATAACTGGCAGGGTGAGAGCGGGTCAGTACACGCCAGGAGATGGCCGAGAGAGCGATAGCGATAGATAAGGGACTGAACTCCGGACAGCTTCAGTGCGGCTTGTTCGTCAAATTGCCCGGTGTTGCGGGACGAGGTGTCAATTCCGAGTTCAAATCCTGAGAAAAAGTGCCTCCATTCTTCCGGCACGGAATCAGCTGAATGCTGCCACTGGCGGTAAAGAGAATCTAGCCATTCTCCCGGCAGTGCGGTCAGAAAACTTTTATCCATCATTACATCTCCGTTGTCGCAGAATAAATTTTTACGTGACCACCTTCTTCATCAAGTCGCGCACTGTCACCCCTTCAAGACAAGCCCGGCTGCCGTCCCACCCCTGACGAATTACGTCTCCGGCAAGCTGCAGTACCGGGGTGGTAACCTTCAGTGCCGAAACTCCCCGTAATGCCCCGATAACATCACTCACCTGAACTTCAGACGGTTCACGCGCCGGGAGCCAGCCCGGTAGGTTTCCGGAAGTCGCAACCAGAAACCCCAGCTGCTCCATCTCATCCAGGACTGACCCAAGCAGCGTCTGCGGCACATTCAGTTCATCGGCCAGAAAACTGGCAGACGGCGGGATGCCATCTTTTTGAAAGTGAAGACTCACCTGTACCAACAAGGCCACTGCAAGTTCTTCACGTGCTAAAGCCGACAAGCGATGTGCGCTGAACACGGGAAGACCATGACCACGATGTTGATGGGCGAACACTATCTCAAGACCGAAAAGCACAATAAGCCAGCTTGTATAGATCCAGACCAGAAAAATCGGAACCGCCGCCAAGGTCCCGTAGATGGCGTTATAGTTGGCGACCCCGACCTGGAAATGAAAGTAGCCCCACTGCGCCAGTTCCCAGGCCGTACCGGCTATAATCCCCCCCGTTACGGCAGAAGCGAAGCGAATCCGGGTGTTCGGAATGAAAATATACAGAAAAACCATGGCGATCCAGACACTGAGATACGGGAGAAAACGAAACAGCAGCAAAATAGCATCGCCAAAATAGGTATTCTGGATCAACCACTGCAGCATCCATTGACTCTGCAGTGACGAGGTCATACTGGTCGCTGCCAGAAGCAGGATCGGTCCGACAATAACGACACTCAGGTAATCACTGAAGCGCCTTTGAAGCGAACGGGTCTCACGCACACCCCAGACAGCATTGAAAGCCTCCTCGATGCTTCCCATCAGGGATATGACGGTGGCAATCAGCATTAAAAGACCAATCGCCCCCACTGACTTCATATTGGTGTTGTTCACATAGGCAATCAGACGGGAAATCGTTTCTTCAGAATCGCCCGCAACCTGTTGCAGGAGCGGTTCGAGCGCATTTTGTGCGCCGAGTCCTTTGAGAACAGAAAAAGCGATCGCCAGAAACGGAACAAGCGAAAGGACCGTGGTATAAGTGAGAGCAGCGGCGCGCAATGGAGCCTGGTGAGTGGTAAAATTGGTCGAAACAGAATAGATGAATTGAAGAAACGAAAAAAAACGCCCTTTCAGGCCGCCCCACCCCTCTGGAGAGCCGGTCTGTAAAAAATGAGGTATGTGCGGATTCTGCATAAGGGGCCTCGTTTCTGTTCACTTGGCGCAGGAGCGGCATGTTGCCGCGATGGTTCGACTTCGCTCACCAACCGCACCCTGAGCGAAGTCGAAGGGCGCACCTGCAAGGCGCTCCTGCGAAATCAATTGAGTGTCACTTTTTATCAAATGGTGATCGTCTCTCCGGGGCGCAGCCGCCGCTGTTCATCTACCGCCGGCGCATTGATCGAAGAGGTGAGCAGATAAAAGAAGAAAAGTATCATGACAGAAATGCTGAGAAAAAGCGGCAGAAGACGAACCTGGGTATCGTTTCTGAGAGGTGAAAGCACAAAACCGAAAACCGTCACCACAACTCCATAGCCTCCTATAGCAGCCGCCCAGAACATTCCGAGACGATAGATTCGGCTCTCTGCAGCCGGTGACAATGAGAACAGATCAGAGAGCTGGACGTGATAAAAACTGGCCAGAACTATCAGGATCAAGGCCGTCATGACCAGTCGCATTCCATTTCTGATGGTACGTTTACGCACAGCCTGCCCCCATTAATTGTCACACCACGAGACATCACCAAGCCCGACCCGTAGAACTTCTGGAGTCACACCGATCAAGCTCACTACAGAACTGACATCTGTTGTCAGAATACCACCATCAATGACAAAATCAAGCTTACTGCCGAATGTATCGGCAATGTTGCGAGGATCTCCCTCCGGCTCTTCACCTGAAATATTGGCGCTTGTGGTAATTATCGGATTTCCCAGCGCAGCGACAAGATCGCAGCATATCCTGTTATCCGGCATACGGATCCCAACCGTTTTCTGGCGGGTCAGAAGCAGATCCGGAACTTCACGAGTCGCTTCAAAGACAAACGTATATGGTCCTGGAAGATACCGTTTTATTATCTTGAAGGCGGAGTTGCTTACCCGGGCGTACAGGGATATTTCCGACAGCGATGAGCAGATAACCGAGAACGGCTTGCTACGGTCTCGCCGTTTCATCTGATAGATCCGTTCGATACTTTTCTTGCAGAAGATCGAGCAGCCGATGCCGTAGGTCGTATCGGTCGGATACGCGATTACCCCGCCATCCCTGAGGCTGTCGGCAACCCGGGAAATCTGGTGGGGCTGCGGATAATCGGGGTTGATTTCCAGTATCATTGCACTGTCTCCTCCGTTTGGTTCTCATCTGAAATCCCGGAAACCTCTTCACACTCGAAATCATCATCCTGAAGAGCGTTTGATTCTTGGTGCGGGATATCCTGTACATCGCGCAATTTACGTTCAATGACTCTGGTTCTGGTGGCGGCCAGATCTATATGATTTCCCGCCTCAATCAGCTTTTTCCGCGTTTTTTCCAGAATTACCCCGAATTTCGAAAATTCCGTACGCACCGCCCCCAGCAGGTTCCATACTTCGGCAGAACGTTTTTCAACCGCAAGCGTCCTGAACCCCATCTGCAGACTGTTCAGCAGCGCTGCCAGTGTAGTCGGACCGGCCACCATAACCTTGAAATCCCGCTGCAAAGCTTCAAATAGTCCCGGCAGGCGCAGTACTTCAGCGTATAATCCCTCGGTAGGCAGAAACATGACGCCGAAATCCGTTGTATGGGGCGGGTCAAGATATTTGTCACGTATCGTTCTCGCCATCTCCCGCACCGAGCGATCAAGCTGTTTTCTTGATTCCAACGCGGCCGTGGCATCAGCTATTTCCAGCGCCTCCACAAGCCGCAGATAATCCTCCTGGGGAAACTTGGCATCAAGAGGGAGCCAGACCGTGCCATCCGGTGTGCCGTCGCGTCCCGGCAGTTTCAGGGCAAATTCAACCCGCTGACCGCTCCCATGCCTGGTTTCCACGTTTGACTCATACTGTCCGGGAGCCAGTATCTGCTCTAACAGGCTCGCCAGCTGTATTTCCCCGAACGTGCCGCGTGTCTTGACGTTTGTCAGCACCTTTTTCAGGTCTCCGACTCCGTTGGCGAGGGACTGCATTTCACCCAGACCGCGCTGCACCAGTTCGAGGCGCTCACTGACCAGCTTGAATGATTCCCCCAGACGCTTTTCAAGCGTATCGTGCAGCTTTTCATCAACGGTAGCCCGCATCTGTTCCAGTTTAACGGCATTATCTTCCTGAATCAGCTTCAGCCGGGCATCGACCCCTTCCCTCAATTTATCAAGCCGCCCTTCGTTGCTCGAAGTAAGTTCCTTCAATTGAGCGGCAAACAGTTCCAGCTGGTTTTTCTGCAGGCCGGCAATTTCACTCATCCGACGCGACAATGAATCACCCAGCACGGTTATGCTGCCGGTCATCTCTTCTCTAATGCGGCGGGAACCGGCGTGTGCTTCCTCGCGGCTTCGCGCAAGCTCCTCCCGCAGAACCCGCTCATGACGTTCGAGCAGCTTTTCAATGCCGTCTATCTTATTCTGCACGTCAACACTTTCAGCCGACCCGCTTCTGCCTCTCATGAATATCGCACAGATAAGACCAAGGCAGGCCAGGAGGAGCAGAATAATGCTGTATGCCATTACATCGTTCATTGTACATCAGTCCTTTTTGTGTCCTGATCTGTCAAGCATGACTAACGTTTGACGGACGAATAAGAGCCTCTGCAGGTATCCCGAGTTTGTCGTGAAGATTGCGGATCATGGTAAGTGTAAGCCCACGCCGGTGGTTGAAAATTTCAGAGACTCTGGCACGACTTCCCATTAGCGGCGCCAGATCCTGCCGTGTAATGCCTCGGCTCTCCATCCAGTATTTAATCGCTTCAACAGGATCAGGTGATGGTATGGAGTAATGTTTCTTTTCATAAACTTCCAGAAGTGTGGTCATAACATCCAGTCGATCACCATCGGCGGTATCCGGAGCGGCTTCGAACAGGCGTTCAACCTCACTTAAAGTCGCTTTATAATCGTCTTCATTTTTTATCGGCCTGATCTCCATGGTATTTTTCCTTTACATCAGCGTCGCATCAACCCGGTCATATTCAGAAGGGGCATGAAACTCCTGGTGTGGTGATACGGGGCTGAGGGTGACCGGCTTCACCGGTCCTCCCGATTGGTTGGGATTTTAACGCGACCTTGCTGTCAAGCGTGTTCCGGCACCACCGCCAATGAAAGCCCCATACCGTGAAGGATGTTGAAAAGACTTGAAAGCTGCGGATTACCTTTACCAGACAACATGCGATAAAGATTCTCACGTTTGACGTTGGCGCGTTCGGCAACGGCGGCCATACCACCACGGGCTTGCGCTACGCGACGCATTGCAAGCAACAGTACGTCCCTGTCATTTTCTTCGATTGCCGCAGTCAGGTACCCTGCCGCAAATTCCGGGTCTTTCAACAGTTCGTCAAGGTCTTGTTCATAATCAGTCAGCTCTCGCATTGTTTTCTCTCCTTGTGCGCTTTCCAATATTCTTGTGCTGCCTCTATATCGCGCTGCTGGCTATTTTTGTCGCCACCAATCAACAGAAGTACGACAGTTTCGCGATCAATGGCGTAGCCCTGAAACAGGATAAGTGCGTTAACGAAGATATTTTCTGCAAAAAAAACGCAGAAAACATCTTCTAACTTACTAATAAACGCGATATCCGGGACCGTAGTCTATCTTCAGCTCCATGACTCCGCTGCCAACTCCTCTACATACGCCAAAATTTCCGAGTTCCAGGCGGCCAAGCCGAACGGCTATTTTCTGCATGGCGGTCTTGTCACGCAACGATAAATACCATTCCCTGAATGGCTTACGACCAGCTTCGTCGGTGTAGTAGATTATTGTGTGTAAGACGGAGTGCATGTATGTTTTGTATCACCAATGATACAACGGCGGCAAGTGGTATTTTCATCACTTCAAATATGTGCAAAGAACATAAACGCCGTAAAGCTTTTGATAACGAGCTTCACGGCGGTTTGGGCTGATTTTGTGGGTGAAGTTTTTTGAAAACATGAAGCGTCCGGACGCTATTCAATGGGAAAGTCCTGTCAGTCTTTTCAACACGAAATTGCAATGCTGCTTTTCACGGTGAGGCCATTCAACGCAACCTACGAAATACAAAATAGGCCAATAGATAAATAAATAACAGCGTCCCGTTAGCCCCTCCGGGAAATGAATTGAGAAGGGGTAATACTGCGAATGTCAGACACAACTTTTTCGCGCAGTTGTTGGCGATTCAGGTGTGGCTGTTTTTCCTTTAATATTGTGGTGTAATACTGCCGTAGATTATCTAAAGATAGCGTATTCGAATAATGTACCTTGCAGTCAAAAGGATCGTTAAAAGATGGAGGATCTGCAAAGTACCGGATCGACTCCTCTAGAATCTGTTGCGTCCATTCCCGATGCTCGCCTCGCAGATGGCGAAACCTATAAAGAAAATCTATATCTTCATTCATAGTGTATTTCTATCCTAACGGGCCGGAAGATCACCTGACGGGGTCTTGTTCAGGTGTATCTTCCTGATTGTGTGTCACGCACTATAATTCTCAAATTCCCAGTGAAGATCTTTCGCAATTTCCTTTGCGGTTTCTTGCCATGTCGGTCGTGCACAGTGAGAAAGGAGCTTTTGGACAGCTTTCTCGGTCGTTGCCCACGAAAAAAAATCCACAATCAGATACCCTCGTCCCCAGTGTGTTCCCGATTTTCTCATAAGGAATTTGGGCGTAACAACCTCAAATGAAAAAAGGTCTGCGCCTTCTTGTCCTTTTGGTCCAATTTTTACATCAATGAGTACGGAGCAGTCTTCAGAATCTGGTGGCTCTTTTCCGTACTCTAGGTCAAGACAGAATAAGCTTTTAATTTCTGGTTGGATCATGATCTCCTCATCGCACAACTCGTAGATCACCGGAAACCGGTCAACTGCTCATTTTGGATATTTAGTCTGTGAACATGAAAAAACACTATACATTTTTCAATCATGCGACGTGTCATGACACCAGACGCACTGTTGCGGTGAACTCATCCCACGGTACACAGTATTGTCCTTTGTCAGTCTTTTCCACCAACCCGGCGGTCTCCAGAGTTTTTACATCCTGAAATACGTTTTTGTAATGCCGGTGCAGGTGTTTGGCAAGGGCGTTGATACTGATACAACCAACCTTGTGAAGCTCCTGCAAGAGCTGGAGGCGCTTGGGAGTGCAGTAGCGGTAAAATATCTCCAGATCGGGGAAGGATACCCTTTCGACGGTCTTTTCGGGGATAATTCCCCGATCTATTTTTTCGGCCTGTACAATGAGGTCGTCAAAAAATTCTTCTTCACTCTCGATCTTCACCTTGAAATCTCTGTTCATTAGATATCACCTGTCGTGCCGTTTAAATCAGGAATTGAGCGGGAAAACAGAATTAATTTCAAAAAGGCAGCACCAGGGTTTTGCTTACGTCCCGTAGGACCCAAAGGGCCTAAAGGACAGAATGCTGGTAGCCGGGGAATTCATTCCCCGGTCATTGTGACACATTATCATCACGTCACGTACGTGACGTGGGGATTTTGAAGAACTGTTCCGGGGGATGAATCCCCCGGCTACATGCGAACGCCCCTAATGGGGCTAAAAACCTATGATGCAAAGACCTACTGACAACGTTGATTTTTACTATACGCCTGTGCTGAATGCCACGTCTTTTGCCTGTGTCGCCAACATTTCAGTCACCCACCGCGACAGAGCGGCAAACTCCTCCAAAGAAAGCGTCTCCCCTCTCCTGCGTCCGTCAATCGCGCACGCCTCCAGCAACTCTCCGCAATCGACATGTTTGGCGAATTCGGCAGATTTAAGACAGTTGATCAGCGTCTTACGCCGCATCGAAAAGGCGCTTTTCACGACACTCCTGAACACGTCCTCATCACCAACTTCGGCCCGCGCCTCTGAACGGGGAATGAAATTCAGTACGACCGAATCGACTTTAGGACTGGGATGAAAAGAGCCGGGATGCACCACAAAAACACGCCTGATGTCAAACCACAAGCCGAGGAGTACAGTGGTCACACCGTACGCGGAACAATCGGGGGGAGCGGCCAGACGGTCTCCGACCTCTTTTTGCAGCATCAGGGTCATGCGGGCCAGCCTGTCATGGACATGGTATAACCGGAACAGAACTTCGGTCGAAATGTTATAGGGAAGGTTGGCGACAACATTCCACTTTTGGGGAATTTCAGAGAGAAGCGCATCAAGGTCGACCTTCAGCACATCGCCGTCGATGACCGTAACACGCTGATTATCTTTAAGCTGATCTTGATGCCAGGCTGCCAGCGCGTGGTCGAATTCGATCAGTACGAGTCGCCCGGCACGCTCGGCGAGATGCCCGGTCAGAGCGCCGCGCCCCGGTCCGATTTCAAGTACGGGCTGATCGGCCTGGATATCGGCGGCCTGAATAATTCTGGCGATAATATTCCCGTCAACCAGAAAGTTCTGTCCAAGTGATTTCAGAGGACGGCGGGCTGCACTCATTGCAATGATTCCTTTATACTGTCCATATCCCAGGTAGCGGTGACATCCAGCGAATTGGGCGAAAAATGGCCATGCGAAAGATAATAGTCACCGGGAACCGCCAGCATGGCCGCATTGTCTCCACACAAGGAGGGGTGCGGGATGGAGAGTTCAACACCCATCTGTGTGCAGAGTGCCGTCATACGACTGCGCAGGCCGCTGTTACAGGCGACCCCCCCCGCGACCACCAGACGGGCGGCGCCGGTCCGCCGGATGGCAACCTCTGTTTTTGCAGCGAGGACATCGCAGACCGCCTGCTGAAAAGAAGCACACAGATCGTCCGCAGCCTGGCCCGGAATCGATACAGGATTTTTCAAAGTATGCTGCATGACGGCCGTCTTCAAACCACTGAAGCTGAAATTGAGCGTACCGTCACGAAGCATCGGCCTCGGCAAACTAATCGCATCCGGATTGCCGTTCCGGGCCATCTTGTCAATCAGAGCCCCGCCCGGATACGGCATCCCCATGATTTTGGCGCACTTGTCATAGGCCTCGCCGGCAGCATCATCGATGGTTCTGCCAAGGGTCGTGTATATACCGAAACCTTCGACATGGTACAGATGAGTGTGACCGCCGGATACGACCAGCGCCAGAAAAGGAAAGTCAACCGGCTGTTCAAGAAAGGAA
>JANNLB010000213.1:0-2460 GCA_031396605.1 Geobacter sp.
GGCGATGCGGATGATAGAAATCCGAGATTGATTTAACAACCCATGTGCGCTAGAGTAACAATATCTTAGATTATTCGTATAGTTGTGAGGTGTAACATGAAAACGGCAAACGCACCAATTCTTGACCTCTCTAGTCTTCCCGAGCAGGCCCGGCAGGAAGTGACCGATTTCTATCGGTTTCTAAAGAAAAAATATCGAGTGCAGGCAACTGGGCGCGGCAAACAAAAAGATACTTCGCTTCAAGCTCTCTCAGGCGTCGGCTTTGTGGGGATGTGGAAAGACAGAACGGACATGGGTGCTGCTGCTGGATGGGTTCGTGAGCAAAGGGAATCTGCCTGGAGCAGGCATGAACGTTGATCTCCTGCTGGATACTGAAATTACTGCATCATCGATAAAACTTCTGAAAACCTACCGTTTGAGTCATGGCCTCTTGATTGCCGACGCTCTGATTGCCGCCACGGCCTTGGTTACGGATCGAGTTCTGGTCAGCGGCAACGCAAAGCATTTTTCGATGATAAACGGCTTACAGTTCAGACCCGCTTGAGGCGTTCTTCCATTTCCACTTAAAACAAGACCTCCGAGGTTTTCAAAACCTCGGAGGTCTTTCAACGTCCATGAGTCGCAGAGTGTGTTGCTATCCCTCTCTTTTCTCCCACAGAGTCAGGAGCGCCAGTAAAAATATCAGAAAGGCTGTCACTCTGGCGACCCTCACAGTACCACCGCCCGGATGATCTTCATGATCGTCCGCTTTTTCTCCTCATCCGCTCCTTCCAGCAGTTTTTCTAACTCTTCGGCCTTGATTCCGCCCGCTTGAAGGTGAGCAAATTCGAACAGATCCTTGATTTCCACCTCAAGCGCTCGGGCGATGCTTTCCATGGTTTCAAGGGAGGGGGCATTGCGGCCACATTCGAGAAAGCTCACATATTTGGGATCAAGATCTACAATGTCAGCAAGTTTTTCCTGTGACATTGCCCGCATTTTCCTCAGTTCCTTGATTCGTGCCCCTAGCAACTGTTTTGTAGTTTTCATGCCCTCTCCTCCCATACTGATTGAGGGTAGATAATCAAAGGAGAATGGTCATTTGGTAACTAGCCTAAACAAAACTAATTGTTGTTAAAAGCTAGTTTTAAGCTATAGTAATCAAGTTTTAGGTTAGATCTCAGTGCCGGTAATATTGATACTTGTTAGCTAAATCATCTTTAAGGCACGTCGATGTCGGAAATCTTAATGCTGTCTTTGTGGTGCATTGTCTGTCAAGTCGCTTGAATACTTTGGCTGAGTGTATAAGGGGAGATAATGTATATCTCGTTGGAAGAAGCAAATAAAGAAAGGTCTTTCAGGAACGATTGCAACCTGTCCCGAGATAGAGCAGGCATATGAAAATCCTCTTTATCAGCCGGGACTTTTCCGGCGCCAGCCTCTGTTTGCGCCTGCTGCGCGAGGGTAACGAGGTTCTCGCCTTTGTCTCAGATCCGTTGTACAGCCAGATTCTGGACGGGTTTGTTGAAAAGGTTGCCAGCCTGGACGACGGCCTTGCATGGGTGGGGCAGGACGGCCTGATCGTAGTGGACGACG
This sequence comes from Geobacter sp., assembly GCA_031396605.1. Lineage (GTDB taxonomy): Bacteria > Desulfobacterota > Desulfuromonadia > Geobacterales > Pseudopelobacteraceae > JACRCG01. The sequence goes on from JANNLB010000213.1 coordinate 1,576, forward strand.
TTGGTTTCGGCGAGCTGCAGGACCGCCTGCGGGCCGATGGTTACGCCGTAGTGGGCGGCTCCGCCGGAGGTGATCTACTGGAGAATGACCGCCTGCTTTGCCAGCGGGTACTGGCGGAACATGGCGTTCGCACGGTTCCAATTCACTACTTCGACAAACGGCAGGATGCTATCAACTTTGTACGGCACAATCCCGACCGGTGGGTGCTAAAGCAGAACGGCCGGGTGGACAAGACCTTCTGTTATGTCGGCAGGCTTCATGATGGAAGCGACGTGCTGGACATGCTGGAATATTACGGCAGAAAAACCCCCCACGATGACAGCCACTTCATCCTCCAGCAACAGATTCAAGGCGTGGAGTTAGCTGTTGGTCGGTATTTCAACGGGCGCAACTGGATAGGTCCGATGAACCTCAACATAGAGCACAAAAAGCTTTTTACTGGTGACCTTGGCCCCAAAACCGACGAAATGGGTACTCTCATGTGGTATGAACCGGATGAGAACAACCGGCTTTTCCAGGAGGTTCTTGCTCCGCTCGCGCCTTACCTGCGGCAAGTCAATTTTCGCGGTGCTTTTGATATCAACTGCATTGTGAACGATCATGGTGCTTTTCCGCTGGAGGCTACCAGTCGCTTCGGTTACCCGACGGTCCAGCTTCAGATGGAGTTCCATCGCTCCCCCTGGTCTGAGTTTCTTAGCGCTGTGGCGCGTGGTGTGGCTTATGATCTTGAATGGCGGGAAGGGTACGGGATTGTGGTGTTAATCGCTCTGCCGCCATTCCCGTTTTATCAGTGCGTCGAAAGGAAGCGCCCATTACCCAGAGGACTCAAGGTCCATTTTTTAGAAGAGCCCGATGAAGAGGAACTGTGGCATTACCATTTCGAGG
>JANNLB010000275.1:0-5796 GCA_031396605.1 Geobacter sp.
ATACACTCCCTTCCCAGGTGCTTGAAAACCCTAATCCCGATATAGCGCTCCCCTGCTTCATCACGGCGAATTTTCTGGACCGGCTCAAAGAGAAAGTCTGGGGGGTCTTTCTGCCCGAGATGGAAGGGCTGCTGCCGGAAATGGAGTTGCGCCATGCAAAGTGAAAAAAGCAGTGATGTATTTAACTCGGTAAGCCGGATGATTAGCGCTACAGGGACCGGGCCCGTGGAAAATCTTCATTGGCTCAAAGCGCAGATGGATCACTTTTTCTTCATTACCATGCAGGAGGAGGTCGAAGCGCTCTTCAACCTGGCGATCGGTCTCAAAAACCTTGATCATAATCAGAAACTGACCATGGCCGACCGGGCAAAGACACTTATTCTGGCGCGTCTCAATATACCCGGTTCACTCTACGACACCCTGAGGACGCTGCAGGAACGGGACATCTCCTACGCCGAATTCACCCATTCGCATGCCGTTGTGCCGGGTATCGATCAGGAACTGGAAGTTCAACGTTTTGATTTCGATCGCAAAGACCACCGGGACATTGCCGACACTTCAGACGTCATCATCCCCTCGAACCTGAGGGAGCGTATTTCCGGGGCCCTGCGAGCACACTACCCGCTTTTTGACACCGCAGAAACGGACCGTCTCTTATGTATCCTCTGGCTCAACAACGAAAACTATGTGCGTATTTCCCCGCCGAAACGGGTTGCCCAGATCCTCTGGCTCTTCCAACAGGGCAACCGCCAGGGGGGAATTTACCTGGATGTGGAAGAGAGCGGCGGCCTCGATGATCAGCAGGAAACCAGGGTCATGTTTGCCGTCGGCAACCCGCCGCAGAACGATTTCCTCGTCCAGATCATGGAGGTGTTCAACCGCCTTGAGCTCGGGGTACGGCGGGCGTACTGCCTGACGATCTCCAACGGCATTCACCCTTATTTTCTCGGCACTTTTTATGTCAGAAAGCGCGCTGCCGCGAAACTGACAAAGGGGTCAGAACTGTTCGACCGGCTGCAGAAGGAACTCTATAACACCCAGATCCTCTCGACCGGCTCCCACACCTACCGCGAGTTCGTCACCAAACGGTTGATGAGTGGTGAAGAGGGTTCGCTGGTCAACGCTTTCATCTCCTTCTGCCACACAACCCTGGCCCATCACCATCCCGACCCGTTCGGCTTCGAGGATGTCATGCGCGCCTTCCATTCCCATCCCGATATCGCCCTGCAGCTGACCGCGTTGTTCCGGACCCGGTTCGAGCCGGGGGTAACCGGGCGGGATGAGTTGTACGCACAGACCCTGGCCGAAACAACCAGCTTCATCGAGGAGTACAATACCGGCCACCGCTATATAGACGAGATTCGCCGCACTATTTTCAAATGCTGCATCACCTTCATCCGCAATACCCTCAAAACTAATTTCTTCGTGCCGGAGAAGCACGCCCTGGCGTTCCGCCTCAATCCGGCCTACCTCGGTGAACTGAAGCCGGAGTTCACGGCGGATATTCCATCGGTGACCCCGTTCCGGATAACCTTTTTCTTCGGGCGTTACGGTGCCGGCTACCATATCGGCTTCTCCGATATCGCTCGAGGCGGCTGGCGTACCGTCATCACCCGCAACCGGGACGACTATGTCACCAGCGCCGGCACCCTGTTCCGCGAAGTATTTATCCTCGCCCACACCCAGCACTTCAAGAATAAGGATATCTACGAGGGTGGCTCAAAGATGGTGGTGCTTCTTGATGCCGCCGGACTGAAGGATCAGGAACTCATCTCACAGCGGCTCTACAAGCTCCAGTTCGGCTTCACCAACGCATTTCTGGATATCTTCGTCACCGAAAACGGCACGGCACGGGACCGGCGGGTGGTGGACTACTACGGTGAGGACGAACCGATCGAACTCGGTCCGGACGAAAACATGCATGACGTCATGATCGAGATGATCGCCCGCCAGTCGCTGAAGCGCGGCTATATCCTCGGCATAGGAATCATGTCCAGCAAACGGGTCGGCATCAACCACAAGGAGTACGGGGTCACCTCCACCGGGGTGGTAAAGTTCGCCGAGATCACGATGCAGGAACTGGGGATCGATATCAGACGTGAGCCGTTCTCGGTCAAGTTCACCGGCGGACCCAACGGAGATGTGGCGGGGAACGCCATGCGCCTCTTGCTGGACCGCTGCCCGCAAGTAAAAATCAAGCTGATCCTGGACGGCACCGGGGCTATTTTCGATCCCGAAGGGGTAACGCGCGGTGAGCTGGAGCGGGTTTTGCTCAAGCATGATCTTGACCAGTACGACCCGGCCGCATTACACCCCGGCGGTTTCATCCTCTATCGGCGTCATCAGAAAACGGAAGGTCTCCGCGAACTCTTCAAACGGGTCGTCAGCACCGGTACCGGCCCCGAGGAACAGTGGGTGACCATGGATGAGTTTCACCGGGAATTCGGCAATCTGCTCTTCTCGGTTCCGACAGACCTGTTCATCCCGGCGGGGGGGAGACCGGAAACCATCGACAAAGACAACTGGCACCGCTTTTTCCGCGAAGACGGCGCCCCGACGACCCGGGCCATCATCGAGGGGGCGAACTCGTTTATCACCCCCGAAGCCCGCATCCAGATGCAGCGCCGGGGGATCGTCATCATGCGTGACGCCTCGGCCAACAAATGCGGGGTCATCTCTTCATCTTACGAGATCATCGGCAACCTGCTCCTCAGCGAAGAAGAGTTTCTCCACCATAAGGAGCGGTATGTGGCCGACGTGATCGAAATCCTGGAGAAACGGGCCGAGGATGAAGCGCGGCTTATTTTCAGACGCCAGCGGGAACCGGGCTCCAACCTCCTCTATACCGAAATATCCGACGCCATCAGCCAGGAAATCAACGGCCACTACGCCCGGCTTTTCAATTTTTTCCAGCAGCGTCCGCATCTTTGTGATCAGCCGCTGTTCCGGCAGGCAATCCTCAGCCACCTGCCGCGTCTGATCCGGGAAGAGCCGCAATTCAGCCAGAGGGTCAAAAACCTCCCGGAAAAGTACCGCTATGCCATTCTTGCAGCGGAAATCGCCTCGTCGCTTGTCTATTGCGGGGATCGCGAAGCGGATTTCGAGGAGATGCTCAAGGGGCATCTGGCCAGGAACTTTTCACACCTGACCGCGATCGGGCAGGAAGCGCTTTGATGCGGAATTGGAATTTCTAAAGGAGATCTGTCCCATGCTTTTGAAAAACATACTTGTTCATCTGGATAATTCGAACCATTCTCCGGCCAGGCTGGGTCTGGCCATCGGCCTCGCGCAAAAGCACCAGGCGCGGCTCACTGCCCTCTATATTATTACTCACCCGTATTATGAGCCTGAGCATGCCGATACGGAGGTAAAGACAGACCGGGTACAGACAGAATTCAATGAAAAAATCGGCGGTGCGGGAGTGAACGCCGAATTGCTGACCGTTGACTGGAAAGTGACCGGAGTGAACGTTTCCGATATCATCAACCTTCATGCTCACTATGCTGATCTGGTGATCATCGGCCAGACCGGCCAGACCTCTCCGGACAGGGATACCCCGGACGACCTCCCGGAACGGGTGATTCTGGGAGCGGGGAGGCCTGTCCTGATCATACCCTATACCGCCTCATACAAGGAGTTCGGCGCCAGGGTACTGGTGGCGTGGAATTCCGGACGGGAAGCCGCGCGGGCGGTCAACGACGCTATTCCCCTCCTGGCACAGGCCGATATAGTCAACGTACTGGTGGTAAACCCGGCAGACCCTGCTACGCACGAGGGGGAAAAACTCTGCATCCATCTGGCATGTCACGGTATCAATGCCAGGACCGAACAGGCAACCGCAACCGGCATATCTGTCGGCGATATTCTGTTAAATCGTGCCTCCGTGGAAGGAAGCGATCTCCTGGTGATGGGTACATATGCCCACACGCGGCTCGGCACACCGACACCCGGTGATGTGGCCAGACATATCCTCAAGCATATGACCCTGCCGGTATTGATGTCACATTGACAAAAGGCCCACCCGGTTACGCGGGTGGGCCTTTTTATTTCGCGCTACCCTTCATCGAATCAATCAGAGTATCTCTCATCTTCAGAATTCCTACGGCAGTTCGCTGTTCCCCATCAGGTAGCGATCACACTCACGGGCAGCTCCGCGACCCTCATTGAAAGCCCACACCACAAGGCTCTGACCACGACGACAGTCACCGGCGGCAAAGACACCCGGGATACTGGTGCTGTATTTTTCGAATTCTGCTTTGATATTGCTGCGTGGATCTGTCTCCAGGCCGAATGAGTCAATCAAAGGCTGCTCCGGTCCGAGGAAGCCCATCGCAAGCAGCACCAGTTGGGCAGGGCGCACCCGCTCCGTACCGGGAACCGGCTGCGGAATAAACTGCCCTTTTTCATTCTTTTGCCAGACGACCTCGACGGTGTGAACAGCCTTAACCGCGCCATCCCCATCACCCTCGAAACGTGTAGCGGTCGTCAGGTAGACACGTGGATCAGCTCCGAATTTCGCTGCCGCCTCTTCCTGACCGTAATCAACTTTGTGGGTCTTGGGCCATTCCGGCCAGGGGTTGTCGGCAGCACGCTGGTCAGGAGAACGGGGCAGTATTTCCAGCTGGGTGACACTACGGCAGCCATGGCGGAGCGAGGTGCCGACGCAGTCTGTTCCGGTATCGCCGCCGCCTATAATAATAGCATCCTTCCCCTTGGCCGAGATGAAATCGTCATTCCCGTCCAGCAGAGCTTTTGTGTTGGCGGTCAGAAACTCCATGGCGAAATGAATTCCTTTGAGGGCACGACCATCGATCGGCAGATCGCGCGGCAGGGTGGCGCCGGTCGTCACTATCACAGCGTTAAACTCGTTGCGCAGCTTAGCGGCCGGGAATTCGCTCCCCCCCACTTCGGTGTTGCAGACAAAGGCAACCCCTTCTGCTTCCATCAGTTTGATACGGCGCAGCACAACCTGGCGCTTGTCGAGCTTCATATTGGGGATGCCGTACATCAGCAACCCGCCCGGCAGATCGGCGCGTTCGAAGACCGTAACAGTGTGGCCGGCCTTGTTGAGTTGGGCGGCAGCGGAAAGTCCGGCGGGGCCCGAGCCGACCACGGCAACTTTTTTTCCGGTACGGACAACCGGTGGAGCCGGAGCAATCCATCCCTCTTCAAAGCCCCGTTCAATAATGCTGACCTCGATATTTTTGATCGTTACAGCCGGATCGATAATACCGAGAGTACAGGAACCCTCACAGGGGGCGGGGCAGACGCGACCGGTAAACTCCGGAAAATTGTTGGTTTTGAGCAGCCTGTCCAGGGCGTGATGCCAGAAGTCGCGGTAGATCAGATCATTCCACTCCGGAATCAGATTGTTGATCGGGCAGCCGCTGGCCATGCCGCTGATCAGCACACCACTGTGACAGAACGGCACGCCGCAATCCATGCAGCGGGCGCCCTGAGTGCGCAACTCCTCATCCGGCATATGCAGATGGAATTCGTTCCAGTCGTTAATACGCTCCAGAGGTGCCCGGTCAGCCGGCACTTCGCGTTTGTATTCCATGAATCCAGTTGGTTTTCCCATGTTCAATTCCCTTATGTTCTAAATATTACACTGCTAAACCCAACCACCCCCAACCCCTCCTTTGTAAGGAGGGGAGTTTAAAAGCTCCCCCTTCTTCCTTTTAAGGAGGGGGCTGGGGGGTGGTAAGGTTTTAATGTCCGACCATATGTGAGTTTTCCTCAAATGCGGCGGCCAGCGCATCGTCACCGCTGAGACCGGCTGCCTGTGCCCTCTCC
>JANNLB010000226.1:0-35831 GCA_031396605.1 Geobacter sp.
CGGAGCGTTGTCCAGAATCGACTGCAACCGTTCATCGCTCTCGCGCAGGGCATACTCGGCCTTTTTCCGTTCAGCAATTTCCTGTTCCAGCTTTGCTTTCTGTTTTTCAAGCCTGGTTTGTACTTTTCGCAGGGCCAGATGGGTTCTCACCCTGGCCAGGAGGTCTTCTGATTTGAATGGTTTGGATATGCAATCAACTCCGCCTACCTCAAAGGGCTGAACCCTTTCAGCTCCATCTTCTATGGTACCGATAAAAATGACCGGAACATCGCGAGTTCGCTCGTCTTCCTTCAATCGACGACAAACCTCGTAGCCGTCCATTCCCGGCATCATGATGTCCAATAAAATCAGATCAGGCGTGTGAGCCAATGCCGTGTCCAAGGCCAGTCTGCCGCTTTTAGCTTGCAACACCTCGAAGCCGTCCTTCGTCAGAATCTCTGAGATAAAATCCAGATTCAGGGCTGCATCATCAACCACCAGAACAGTCCCTTTGTCTTCAAACACCTTGCTTGCCGGATAGTTCGGGCCATTAGTCAGATTATTTTCCACCTTCTTCTCCTGATCCATAGAAAGCAACCCTGTTCTGCCCCTTGGATTGATCGATCAATTCCAATTCTCTGTAGAACCCAAGCCAAAGCTTCGCAACCCGGATTAGCGATGTCGGAGTGTGCGTGTCTTCCTAATTTTGCGAATAAGTTCTTAATTTAAATACTGATTAAAATATAAAGACAAAGTACCACACGGAGATTGGCCGGGATAGATGTTTTTTTCACGAGGTTGCATCTTCCGTGGTGATGATCGGCTCATGGGCTGCAATACGATATTTGGTTACAATAGTGGACGATATCGTGCCGAGATGCTGGAATATAGCTGACAGTTCAAGTACCTGATCAAAGCGGGCGGGAAATTTCCATTCTATCGTCTGTTTCACGAGATAATATTCAATAAACCCGAAGTGGGGACAACTCGCGCGGAAAAATTTAGTGTTACCATTTCGGACTATGCTGATTCTTTTTTGCCTATTCCTCCTCGCCGGGTTCGGTGGAAGGTGCAGCAAATGTCAGCGCCTTGCAGAGCACGAATGATGCCTGCAGAGCCGAAGTCGGACAGAGAGGGAAGCATTCCTTGCACTCCCAGCATTCCCTGGCCGCTATCTCGGGAATGAAGCAGATCTCTTTCCGCGCGCCACGGTCGATAAACCCAAGGGCGTGCTTCTTCTTGACCTCGGCGCAGTAGCGGACACAGAGGCCGCAATGGATGCAGAACGAGGACTCTTTTTCAAAGCGCTCCCTGTCTGCTCCATACTCCTGCGCCAACTCCTGCAGCACCTCGGAATCGGGCGCATGGGCAAGCATCATCTCCAGAAGCGATTTGCGGATTCGTTCCAGTTTCTTCGTCCTGGTGCGCACTACCAGATCCTGTTCTACCGGGTGAAGACAGGCGGCAACGACGCTGGTCCGGCCGCGGGTATCCACTTCAACCGAACAGATGCGGCACCCGCCGTACGCCTCCAGTTTCTCGTGGTGACAGAGGGTCGGGATCGATATCCCCATGCTCCGGGCTGCCTCCAGAATGGTTGCGCCTTCACGTGCAGTAACTTCTTTGCCATCAATCTGTAAGAGAATTTCGCTCATGGTTGTTTGCTCTTTCTGACTATCGTTCGTGCTTCTTGGGGAATGGGAGCCGGAACCGGTTCGCCGGATATTTTCCGTACCGCGCCGAATTTGACAGGGCACGCTTCAAGGCATGATCCGCACTTCGTGCATTTGTCCTGGAGAACGACATGGATCAGGTTCTTGCCCCCATCAATCGCCTCTGACGGACATTTCCTGGCGCAACTCATGCAGGCCTGGCATTTGTCAGGGTCGATATAGTACGATATCAGATCCTTGCAGGAATAAGACGGGCACTTACCCTCGTTGATGTGCGCCTCATACTCGTCCCTGAAATGACGCAGCGTACTTAACACCGGGTTAGGGGCGCCCTTGCCCAGGGCGCAGAGTGCGGAACTTCCGGCGACCTCGGCGAGCTGCTCCAGGAGTTCGATGTCCCCTTCCCTGCCTTTGCCCTTGGTAATTCTGGTGAGAATGGTAAGCATCTGCTTGACGCCTTCGCGACAGGGGACGCATTTGCCGCACGATTCATCGGCAAGGAAGCCGAGGAAGTAACGGGCGAAATCGACCATGCAGGTTTCTTCATCCAGGACAATCATCCCGCCGGAACCCATCATTGAGCCGGCCTTGGTGAGCTGATCAAAATCGACTTCCATGTCGAGCAGACTCTCCGGCATGCAGCCGCCGGCCGGACCACCTGTCTGAACCGCTTTGAACTTCTTGCCTCCGGGAATGCCGCCACCGATCTTATAGACTATGTCACGCAGGGTAACGCCCATCGGTACTTCTACGAGGCCGGTATTGTTCACCTTGCCGACCAGTGAAAATATCTTGGTGCCTTTACTCCCCTCGGTACCGATAGAGGTAAAGGCAGCGGCTCCTATGTTAATAATCAAGGGGATATTGGCCCAGGTTTCGACATTGTTTATGTTGGTCGGCTTGTCCCATAGCCCTCTGACAGCAGGATATGGCGGCCTCGCCTTTGGTTCGCCTACCTTCCCCTCCAGCGACCTGATGAGCGCAGTCTCTTCTCCGCACACGAAGGCGCCGGCTCCCTGATGTACCTTGATGGTGAAATCAAAACCGGAGCCGAGAATATTTTTCCCCAGAAGACCGCATTCCTCGGCCTTCTTGATGGCGGAAGTGACATTTTCCACGGCTAACGGGTATTCCTGACGAACGTATATATACCCCTCGTGAGCTCCGATGGCATAGGCTCCGATAAGCAAGCCTTCAAGCACGCAATACGGATTTCCCTCCATGAGGGACCTGTCCATGTACGCACCCGGATCGCCCTCGTCACAGTTGACTATGACATATTTTGTATCACCTGGAGCATTGCGGGCCGCTTCCCATTTAACACCTGCGGGAAAACCGCCGCCCCCTCGCCCTCTCAGGCTGGCTGCTTTCACTTCGTTGATCACCTGCTCCTGCGTCATCGTGGAAAACACTTTGCCGAGGGCTTGATATCCGCCAACGGCGAGATAGTCTTCAAGGCTTTTTGGGTCGATCTTGGTATTCAGACCAAGTACAAGCCGTTCCTGATTTTTGTAGAAAGGGATCTCATCTTCATGAGTAATTTTTTCGCCTGTGGTCGGGTCAACATAAACCAGACGTTCAACGATCTTCTTCCCGATCAGAGTTTCGGCAATGATTTCGGAGATATCTTCCGGCTTTACCTGGAGATAGCATATTCCTTCAGGGTACATGACAAGAATGGGGCCTTTCTCACAAAAGCCGTGGCAACCGGTTTTTCTAACGTGGACCTGATCCTGTAAACCACGCGTTTCAATTTCATGTTCAAGGGCGGCAGCAACTTTTTTGCAATGAGTAGCCTGACAGGCAGAACCTGAACATAAAGTAATACAAGGTTTATTCGGATCCCTTGCCGAGAGGATATCACTCCGTAATGTTTCCAGTTCTGCTGACGAATTTATCCGTGGCATAGTCTTTCCTTACACATAGTTTTTCAGCACGTTTTCTATTTGAGACGATGCAATATTGCCGTGGTATTCACCGTCGACCACCATGACCGGACCCAGAGCACAGCAGCCTATGCAGTTGACCGTTTCAAGGCTGAATTTCAGTTCGACATCCGTTTCACCAGGCTTGATGCCGATCTGGTCCTGAACAGTGTCGAGTACCCGCTGGGCGCCGCGTACGTGACAGGCGGTACCCATGCAGATGTGAACTTCGTGACGCCCCTTGGGAACCAGGCTGAATGATTTATAAAACGTGGTAATGTGCTGGATCTTGCTCATGGGCACATGCAGCTTTTCGCTCACCCGGTCCAGCGCTTCCCGGGGGAGCCAATGGTTTTCGCTCTGGATATCAAGCAGTATCTGAATGAGCGAGCCGGCTTTGCACTCATGTTTGTCAATTATCTGGTCGATCTTGTCGTTATCCATGGTTCCTGTCCTTAGCTTCCCCCCTTAGGTAAGGGGGGATTGAGGGGGGTTAGATTGTCAGGCTATGGCATACCGCTTCTCGCCCGAATCGTACTTGACCAAACCCTGCCGTGCCGAGCTGTTGAGGTAGCGTGCCACATCCGACGGCTCCAGGTGTAATGCCTCTGATATGTCCCGTGTCGAAAGCGGGTTCCGTTTCAGGAGCGTCGTAATCTGGCTGATTGCCAGTTTATCGCCGACCAGTTCGCTGATCAGTTTGTTTACTTCGTCACTGCTGAAAAATTCATCGTATTCTTCTTCGGTTTTAAATTTGATTCTAAGTCTTTCCCGTTCGACCAGCTTGAGGAAGGGGAGTATTTTCTTCACGGCCTGGAATTTGAGCTTAAGCGCATCGGCGCTGATCCCCTCACTGACGCCGATAGGTCCCAGCTCTTTCAGTTTCCTGCCGAAGTCATTCATAATTTCTGCGTAGCGCATTCCTTCGGAGCCGGCAATCCATTCAAGCCGCAGCCGTTCGGGGTTGATCCCGACCTGTTCGAGCACTTTCCGGGAGAGGTGCATCATGCTTAAGGCATCGTAGTTCCCTTCGGTGACGTAATGGCACTCACCAAGCCAGCAGCCGCCGATAAACACGCCGTCTGCTCCGTTTGCGAAGGCTCGCAGGACAAATGCCATGTCGACCCTGCCGGAGCACATTACTCTGATAATCTTTGTTTCTGTTGTATATTGCAGTCTGGAAACTCCAGCCAGGTCCGCCGCGGCGTATGCTCACCACGTGCACAGAAAGCCGATTACTCTTGGTTTAAATTCAAGTCCTGCACTCATTGTGTCGCCTCCTTCCCGAGCCGGTATCACCGGCTGTTGTCGTTTATTGATCTTAGTGCGACCCGCACCCTGCACATCCCGCTGCACCCGGGCATTGGCCCCGTTCGTCATCCGGTACCGATGCATCGATCTGGGCGAAGATTTCATCATCGGTGTAGTGTTTCAGCTTGATGGCTTGCGTCGGACATTTGGCGTTGCAGAGACCGTCCCCTTTGCAGAGAACCGGGTTGACCGTGGCTTTTTTGCCTTTCGGGGTGTCGTGAAACGATATGGCGCCGTAGCTGCAGGCGGTGATGCATGCCCCGCACGAAACGCAGTCGTTTTCGTCAACATCGCAGACGGCGCCGGAGGCGGTGACGGTGTCCCTGGAGAGCAGGTTTATGGCCCGCCCGGCTGCGGCGTAGGCCTGGCTTATGGTCTCCGTGATGTGTTTCGGGTAGTGCGCAATGCCGCACATGAAGATGCCGTCTGCGGCAAAGTCTACGGGCCGGAGTTTGACGTGGGCTTCCTGGAAGAAGCCGTCCGGGCTCATGGAAACCTTGAACAGTTTGGCAATGCTCTGGGTTGACGGCGATGGTATTATCGCGGCCGCCAGGGTGAGCAGGTCGGCGTCGATGGCAAGTTTCTTGCCCAGGATGGGGTCCGTTACCGTAACCCTGATGATGTGATGGCCTCCTTCTACGGCGGTTTCGACGACCGGTTTGTCCGCCGGTTCATAGCGGATGAACTTGATGTCCTTTTCCGAGGCTTCGCGGTAGTAGTCTTCTTTCAGGCCGTAGGTTCTCATATCCCGGAAGAGAATGTGGATGTCCATGCCGGGGTTCATTTCCCTCATTTTCAGGGCGTTCTTGATGGACTGGTTGCAGCAGACCCGGCTGCAGTAGTTCCGGTCCGTCTGCCGGCAGCCGACACATTGGATCATTACCAGGCTCCGGGAGTTGACGACTTTCTCGTCCCTCCGGATGATGTGATCTTCCAGTTCCAGCGAAGTCAGCACCTTGTCATCGGTTCCGTACAGGTATTCGGTCGGTTTGTATTCTTCGGCGCCGGTGGCGATTATGACAGCTCCATGGTCAATGACTTTAATCTGACCTTCGGTTTTTACCGTGGTGGTGAAGTTGCCGACATAGCCCGAGGCGTCGGTGATGGCGGCGTCAAGGTAGACATGGATCGACGGGTGCCGGTATACCTTGCGGATGAGTTCCTTCAGGTGCGGCTGCACGTCGAAGCCGTCAATGGTGTAGTGAATGCGGCGCGCCATGCCCCCCAGGTCGTTCTCTTTTTCGAGCAGGTAGACTTCAAAACCGACGTTGGCCATGCTGAGGGCACTGGTCATGCCGGCAAGGCCGCCGCCGATTACCAGTACCTGGGGGTTGACCGGCAGTTCGAATTCCTGCAGAGGCTCCAGTTCGGCAGCCCGCGCCACCGACATCCGGATGATGTCCTTGGCTTTTGCGGTTGCGCCTTCCTTGTCTTTCGAGTGGACCCAGGAGCAGTGTTCCCGGATGTTGGCGAATTCGAAGAAGTATTGGTTGAGTCCGGCTTCGCGGCAGGTGTCGCGGAACAGTGGTTCGTGGGTTCGTGGTGTGCAGGCGGCCAGCACGACGCGGTTAAGGTTGTGTTTGACGATGGCGTCCGCTATCAGCTGAGCGTTTTCAGTGGAACAGGCGAAAAGGTTCTCCTCTGAGTAGACGACGTTCGGCAGGGTGCCGGCGTATGCGGCGACGCCAGGGGTGTCAACGACCCGGCCGATGTTGGCGCCGCAGAGGCAGGTGACGACTCCGATCCTGATCTCTTCTTCCGATACGTCTTTCTCCACCGGGTATTCCCGCTCTTTGGACAGGTCGCCGCGACGGTAGGAGAGGAGTTCGCTGCAGAGGGCGTTGGCGCCGCTGGCGGCGACGACCGATTCGGGAATGTCGACAGGACCGATAAAGGCGCCGCTGACGTAGATGCCGGGACGGCTAGTTTCGATGGCGTTGGCCGGGTTGGTTTTGCAGAAGCCATGTTTGTTGAGTTCTATGCCGAAGGTGGTTGCCAGGCCCTGTACGTCTGAAGGGGGATTCAGGCCGACGGAGAGGACCACCATGTCGAATTCTTCTTCCTTTACGCCGTCATCGGTCGTCGAGTAGCGAATGGTGACGTTTTTACTGTCGGGGATTTCCTTGCCGACTGAGACGTAGCTCCTGATGAATCTGACGTCGGGGAGGTTTTCAGCCCGCTGGTAGAAGCGTTCGAAGTCTTTACCGAAGGCGCGGATGTCGTTGTGGAATATCGTGGCTTCAATGCCGGCGTCGTGGTCTTTGGTCAGGATCACCTGTTTCTGGGTGTAGGCGCAGCAGACGGCGGAGCAGTAGCTGTTGCCGCCGGGGGTTATCTGGCGCGAACCGACGCATTGGATCCAGGCGATTTTCTCCGGGTGTTTCTTGTCGGAGGGGCGTCTGATCGTCCCCTCGTAGGGGCCGGTGGAGCAGAGGATGCGCTCGTAGTCGAGGCTGGTTACGACGTTTTCCATGACGCCGTAGCCGAAGTCGGTACGGAGTTTGGGGTCGAAAGTTTCAAAACCGGGGGAGAGGACGATGGCGCCGACTTCTACTTCTATCTCCTCTTCTTCCTGATGAAGGTCGATGGCGCCCGGTTTACAGACCCCTTCACAGATGGCGCAGGAGCCGTCTTTCAAGTAGAGACAGGTTTCAGGGTCGATATAGGGGATCAGCGGCAGTGCCTGAGAGAAGTAGATGTGGACGGCTTTGTTCGAGGAGAGTTCCTGGTTGTATTTGTCAGGGACTTTGACCGGGCAGTATTCCGCACAGATGTTGCAGCCGGTACATTTGCTCTCGACGACGTAGCGCGGTTTCTTGACCAGGGTTACCTTGAAGTTGCCGGGTTTGCCTTTGACGGTGCCAACTTCGGTGTAGGTCAGGATAGTGATGTTTGGATGCCGGCTGCATTCATTGAATTTGGGGGATTCAATGCACATGGAGCAGTCATTGGAGGGAAAGGTCTTGTCCAGCTGGGACATCTTGCCGCCAATAGCCGGTGATTTGTCGATCAGGTAGACCTTGAATCCCGAGTTGGCGAGGTCAAGAGAGGCCTGAATTCCGCTGATCCCGCCGCCGACTACCAATACGTCTATTAGGTTTTTCTGGGCTATTTCATTTTCCACTTTGTGTGTCCTTTTTAGAGGATTCTTCAGTGACTACATCATTTCCTGGATGAGTTCCGTAATGTCCTTGATTTCAAGGGCTTCCGTGTCTTCCAGCGCCAGCCGGCTGTCTTCAAAGTTGGTGATGCAGTAGGGACAGGAGGTGACCAGTGTTGTGGCCCCGGCGGTGATTGCCTGTTCCAGCCGGAGGTCGGAGAAGCGCTCTCCCTTGGGAGTCTCAACCCAGATCCGGCCGCCGCCGCCGCCGCAGCAGAGGCTGTCTGCACGGTTGTCGGCCATCTCGACCAGTTTCAGGCCGGGGATGCTCTTCAAGACTTCGCGCGGTTCTTCGAATATGCCGTTGTGGCGACCCGCGTAGCAGGGGTCGTGGTAGGTTACCTTCTTGTTGTATTCCTTGGTGAGCTTCAGCCGGCCGCTGATGATAAGCTCCGACAGGTATTGGGAGATGTGGACAACTTCAAAGTGCACCATGAATTCGGGGTATTCGTTTTTGAAGGTGTGGTAGCTGTGGGGGGAAGATACGAGGATCTTCTTCACCCCAGCGTCGATGAATGTCCTGATGTTTTCTTTGGCCAGCTTTTTAAACAGCTCTTCGTTGCCGGTCTTGCGGATGCTTTCGCCGCAGCAGCTCTCTTTCGAGCCGAGTATCCCGAATTTTACCCCCGCCTTGTTGAGGATGTCGGCGGTGGCGGCGGCCACTTTCTTCAGCCGGGGAGCGTAGCTCAGGTAGCAGCAGGAGAAGTAGAGGACTTCCATACTTTCGGTAAACGGTTTGACGTTCAGTCCTTCGGCCCATTCACCACGCTTTTTACGTTCTTCGTTGAAGGGGTTGCCTTCGCCCATGAGACCGACGCTTACGGTGCGAATCGGGGCAATGGGACCGGGAAAGATATCGTTCTCCGTGGCTATCTTGCGCAGGGCAACGCCCGATTCGATCTGCTTGACGCCGCGCGGGCAGTACTGCGGGCATCTCCCGCAGGTGGTGCAGCGCCACAGGTCTTCGCTCTCGATGTCAGTCAGGCCGAACGTCGCCTCCCGGATCAGTTTACGCATGCTGAAATCTCTGACACGATTCCAGGGACAGACCGTGTCGCACAGGCCGCATTGATAGCAATATTTGAAGGCGTCTCCGCCCTGCTCTTTTATTACTTCGATTATCTCTTTGAACGGGGCGACAGTTTCCACTTTGAATCCTCTTCTCTAACCCCCCTCAGTCCCCCCTTATCTAAAGGGGGGAGTTTAAAGTCTCCCCTTAGATAAGGGGAGATTTAGAGGGGTTAGGCGCGAAAGAATATGAGTTACAATATTAGCCCTTCTTTGACAAGCGGGCAACGGTGTCCAACACGTTCTGCATGCCATGCCGATCCGCCAATGCCTGCAAGCCAATCTCCATCTCACCAAGCTTCGGTTCTTCTTCCCGTTCCTCTTCCCGCTCTTCGTAGGTCAGGGCCTTGGCAAGACACCACGAAACACACAAGGGCTCTGCTTCGCCATCACACATATCGCACTTCAGAGGAAGACCGGAGTCAGGCTCCTTGAAGAGGTCCCTTGAGGGACAGGAAGCCCTGCAGGTATCGCACTCACTATACTCTCTCCCATCGATCACATACTTGTTTCTGCCCGTACATTCGGCCGGAGTATACTCACCGGCGTACACAGGTAAGTATATGTCTTTTAACGGATCACGAATCAGCCGAATCCGGGATCTCTCCGGATTATTGCTGCTATATTTCGGGCTGGCATGAAAGGCAGAGCAGATCACTTCACAGGCGCGGCAACCATTGCATTTGTCTACATCGATCTTGATTACCTTGACTTTCTTTTTAGCCTTACTCATAGCTCAAGATCCCTCTCTTTTCCAAATCTTCACTGATGTAATCCATACCTAATTCATGCAGAGATTCTTTCGTGGGAATACCCTGTTCATTCCACCCCTTGAATTTATAGTACGCATCAAGGAGCTGTTCCTCAAGCTCGGGAAATCTTTTCCGCCAATGGTCTTCAGGCGGCTTCTCATCAGCTCTTGTCAAGCCTCTCCTGACATTGATGGCTCTGATCAGGTTCCGGTTTCTCTTGTATATCTTTGCCAGTCCGTCTTCATCAATATCGATCCCGGTCGCTGCCGAGATGAATTTGGGGTAGTTGTGTATATGATAGGGGGGCTTGAGGGGAAATGACGACAAGCCGGCACACATCCCGAGAGCGTCATCGATGTAGTGCATCTTCTCTTGCCAGTCAACGATGTCAACGGACATATCAACAGTCGGATAATACGGATTAGAGTTGTCTCCGCGCATTTCCCAGTCCAATAGATATTGTTTGAACTTTTCATCGGGGACGTGGACCCAGTCTTTTACAAAATCTTCTCTCTCCTCCATCGTAGGGAACGGCGCCTGCGGAAACTGCCCTTCAATCTGGGTAATGTTTATCTTCTCGCCGGTACAATACATCAGGAAATAAATGGGATTCAGCATGCCGAGTTTGAGCGGCAGCTGCTCATGCTTCTTGATGTTATTATGAGCATATGCTTCCGCGCCATTGCCGATCTGCTGGGCCGCCCAATGAGTGCCGTCGGCCAAAACGTTGCCTATTCCCTCGCGCCGGACGATCCTGTCAAGCAACCAGTAGAATTTGCCCTCGTTGTCGGACGGGCATCCCTCGAAATCCTTGCCGGTCAGAATGCCTGCTTCACGGAGCTCAAAAGCAAAAGCCATGATTTGCGGGGTCGAGAAACCATCCACTCCATATTCGGTCGCACGTTGCGCGATCCTGAAACCAAAATCCAGGTCATCGACAAAGGCTGCCATGTTATAGGTAAGCTTCGTGAAGCATTTCATCATGTAGGTAGACATTCCCGGCAGGGAAATTATTGCGCCACACTTCATCGGACAGTTATAGCAACTGATCAGCCTCGTCCTCGCATTTTCCTGCGTTTCCGTCCACTTTTCCTCAACTTCCTTGGTCCAGAACTCTTTCCTCCGGGTGCGGGAGTTCCCCCAGGAGAAGTTTTCGGTGTGCCATTTCTCATCGGTATGCAGCATTTCCTGCGGCGACCCGAGCCCGGCCAGAATCGGCATGACACCCGGAACCGGCTTTTCTTCACGGTCACTGATATATTTCAGGACTTCGTTACAAAGCCCCATGTATTCAGCCGGGTTGGAAATATTGATGTCCTTTGTGCCGCGAACGGCTATCGCCTTTAACCCCTTGTCACCCATTACGGCGCCTATCCCCAGACGGCTGGCGCTTGACCGCCCCTGCTCGATCGAGGCGGTAAAGACCCGGTTTTCACCAGCCAGACCGATTGCGGCAACCTGGATATTCGGGTCTTTCAACTCCTTTCTGATGAGCTCCTGGGTCTCTACCGCGCCCTTGCCACTCAAATGAGAGGCATCACGTATTTCGACCTTGTCGTTATGTATATACAGGTAAACGAGCTCGGGAGATTTGCCTCGAAAGACCACTTTATCATATCCGGCATATTTCAATTCCGGTGCCCAGAAGCCGCCCATCATCGAATATGCCATCAGCTTCGTCTGCGGAGAAATGGTTGAAATAATGGTACGGTTGCAGCCGGGAGCGGGCGTGCCGACCAAAAGACCGGTGCCGAATATGAGCAGATTTTCGGGAGAAAACGGTTCAACTTCAGGGGGAACCCTGTCCCACAGTATCTTGGCGTTCGTGCCGAGCCCCCCCAGATAAAGTTTGCTCAAACCTGGGTCAGTCGCCACTCTCTCAATGCTTCCTCGGGACAGATCAACCTCTAAATTAAACCCTGCCTCTGCGTACGCCATTTTTTCTCCCCTTTACCGAATCGATCCGGCAACATCCCCGCCGAACAATTGCCTGATTCGCCCCAAAACCCGGCAAGACTGTTACCGGAACTTTCATTTTTTCACCGTTCGAATAACAGGAAAAATTCTACTATGTAATTTGGTACCACAATACCATTTTACGTGTCAAGAAAATATTTATCCCGTCAACTAAAAAAATATCATATCTAAAGTAAACACTCCCTTCACAATGCGGTGGCGGCTGTCAAGCTCTTGAATGCTGGTGTCTTGTGGTTTTCAGGAGGGTTTGCCGGCCTTATCCCGGCAGGATTCCGAGATAAAAAAGCCGCTCCAGCCAGTATTTATTCTGGTTGAGCGGCTTTGTTGTTTTGCATGCGCGGGATTTCAGTGCAATATCCACTCCAACCGAATAGATGCGGCAACCGCCGTACGCTTCCAGTTTCTCGTGGTGACAGAGGATCGGAAGGCTATGCCGACGCTCTGGTCGGCTTCCAGTATGGTCGCCCCAGCCCGTGCTTTAACTTCCCTGCCATCAATCTTTATTAGTAGGTCGCTCATGGTTGTTTGCTCTTTCTGACTATAGGTCGTGTTTCTTGGGGAATGGGAGCCGGAACCGGTTCGCCGGATATTTTCCGTACCGCGCCGAATTTGACAGGGCACGCTTCAAGGCATGATCCGCACTTCGTGCATTTATCCTGGAGAACGACATGGATCAGGTTCTTGCCCCCTTCAATCGCCTCTGACGGACATTTCTTGCCGCAACTCATGCATGCCTGGCATTTGTCAGGATCGACGTAGAAGGATATCAGATCCTTGCAGGAACAGGCCGGGCACTTACCCTCGTTGATGTGCGCCTCATACTCGTCCCTGAAATGCTTCAACGTGCTGAGCACCGGGTTTGGGGCACCCTTGCCAAGAGCGCAGAGCGCGGAGCTGTTGGCGACCTCGGCGAGCTCTTCCAGGAGTTCGATGTCTCCTCCCCTGCCTTTGCCTTTGGTAATTCTGGTGAGAATCTTTGACATCTGCTTGATGCCTTCGCGGCAGGGGACGCATTTGCCGCACGATTCATCGGCGAGGAAGTTGAGGAAATACCGGGCAAAATCGACCATGCAGGTTTCTTCATCGAGGACGATCATCCCGCCAGAGCCCATCATGGAACCGGCCTTGGTGAGCTGGTCGAAATCGACTTCCATGTCGAGCAGACTCTCCGGCATGCAACCGCCGGCCGGACCGCCGGTCTGAACCGCTTTGAACGTTTTGTCTCCGGGGATGCCGCCGCCGATCTTATAGACTATATCCCGCAGGGTTATACCCATCGGTACTTCTACGAGGCCGGTATTGTTCACCTTGCCGACGAGCGAGAATATCTTGGTGCCTTTGCTCCCCTCGGTTCCGATCGAAGCGAAGGCAGCGGCTCCTTTGTTGATAATCAAGGGGATATTGGCCCAGGTTTCGACGTTGTTTATATTGGTCGGCCTGTCCCACAAACCTTTTATGGCCGGGTATGGCGGCCTCGCCTTTGGTTCGCCCGCCTTCCCCTCCAACGACCTGATGAGCGCGGTTTCTTCGCCACAGACGAAGGCGCCGGCACCCTGATGTACCTTGACGGTAAAATCGAAACCGGAGCCGAGGATGTTTTTTCCCAGAAAGCCGTATTCCTCAGCCTTCTTGATGGCAAAGGTAATGTTCTGTACCGCCAACGGGTATTCATGGCGGACGTATACATACCCTTCGTGAGCTCCGATGGCATACGCCCCTATTATCAGTCCTTCAAGGACCGAGTGGGGGTTACCTTCAAGCAGGGCTCTATCCATAAATGCCCCGGGGTCTCCCTCATCGGCATTGACTATCACATACTTTATCTCATCGGGAGCATTGCGGGTAAATTCCCACTTGTTCCCGGTTGGAAAACCGCCACCCCCCCTCCCTCTCATATCGGAATGTTTCACCATCTTCAGCACTTCCTCGGAAGTTTCATGACAGACGGCTTTAGCCAGGGCGGAATAGCCGCCAACCGCGAAATAGTCATCGATGTTGTTGGGATCAAGTTTTATATTATTACCGATAAGGAGTCGCGTCTGATTTTTATAGAATGGGATCTCTGATTCATGGACGATCTTCTCACCGGTCACGGGATCGACATACAGCAACCGGTCAATAACCTTTTTGGCAAGTATCGTCCGGGATATGATCTCTTCAGCATCGCCCGGCTGCACCCGAAGGTAACAGAGCTCCTCGGGATAAATAACCATAAGCGGACCTCTCTCACAGAATCCGGGGCAACCGGTTTCCCTGATATCCACTTTTGTGTCCAGACCCTGTTTTTTGATCTCCTCTTTCAGGGCGGTGACTACTTTGGCCGCGCCAAGAGCGAGGCAGCCGGCCCCGGTACATACGGAAATGCAGGGTTTGTCCGGATCCCGTGCCGCGAGGATATCACTCCGTAATGTTTCCAGTTCCGCTGATGAATTTATCCGTGGCATGATCTTCCCTTATTCCTCTTTTCTCGCCTAAAAGTTTTCAGCCCTTCTTCGACAAACGGGCAAAGGTATCCATAACCTTCTGATAGCCATGCTTTTCAATCAACGATTGCAGGCCGACTTCCATTTCACCCAGTTTCGGTTCCTCTTCTCCACATTCCTCTTCCCGTTCTTCGTAGGTGAGGCAACCGGGACGGCACACTTGAACACAAAGGGGTATTTTTTCGCCTTCACACATATCGCACTTAAGAGGGAGACCGGAATCAGGCTCTTTGAAAAGGTCTCTGGCGGGACATGACGTCGGGCAAAAGCTGCACTCGGAGTATTCTTTTCCATTTATCGTAAACGAATGACGGCCGGAACATTCGGCGGCAGTATACTCGCCGGCACGTACCGGGACATACACATCATTCAACATATCCATAACCAGCCGGATTCGCGAACGGGATGGATTAAAGCTGCTGTACTTCGGACTGGCGTGAAACCCCGAACAGGCGACCTCGCAGGCGCGGCATGCAACACATTTGTCAAGGTTGACCTTGATTTCTTTTACTATTTTAGTTTTTTTCTGATTACTCACCGTTACCACCCCCTTGGCATTGTCTCTCTTCTTATTCAGCCGAAGTATCTCTGGCAGGAGCACCTTCGCTTCCTGTTAAAATACCTCTCCGTATGAAATCTTCGCTCACGTAATCCAGGCCCAGTTTATCCAGAGTCTCTTTGGTGGGAATAGCGTCGTTGGTCCACCCCTTGAATTCATAATACGCATCAAGGTGTTTCTGCTCCATCTCGGGATCCCTTTTTTTCCAGTGGTCTTCCGGCGGCTTCTCATCAATTCTTCTCAGTCCTCTCCGAATATTCAGAGACCTCACCAGGTTGCGATTCCTTCTGGCTATTTCCAGTAAGTCTTCCGAATCAAGCTCTATCCCTGACGCCGATGTAATATATTTTGGCAGATTGAAAAGATGATACGGAGGCGATCCTCCAAACTGCCCCCTGAAAGATGACAACCAGGCACAGGTTCCGATGGCATCATCTACATAGTGCATGGACTCGTTCCAGTCACAAACATTGACGGACGCTTCAATCGGCATATGTTGACGTGGCTCCCACTCCAGATACCACTTTTTAAACCGCTCCGGAGCAGCGTCCCAGTTTTCCACAAACTTCTTTCTCTTTTCCGGATCGGCAAGGGGCGCCTGGGGGAATGATCCTTCTATCTGCGTGATGTTCATCTTTTCGCCGGTACAGTACATCAGGAAAAACGGATAGTTTATCACTCCCAGCTTGAGCGGCACCTGCTCAACCTTTTTTGTGGTGTTATGATCGTATTCTTCCGCGCCGTTGCCGATCTGACGGGCTGCAGCGTACACACCATCGGCCAGAACATCGCCGATCCCGTCTCTCCGCACGATTTTTTCCACCAGATAGAAAAATCTCCCCGCGCCGTCTGACGGAAAATCCGGCAGATCCTGGTCTGTCAAGATGCCGGCTTCATACAGCTCAACTGCGAAAGCCAGAACCTGCGGCGTCGAGAAGCCGTCCAGCCCGTACGCGCTGGTAACGCCGAGGATGTCATAATTAAAGTCAATTTCCTCAAACGCGGCCATGCAATAGGTGAGCTTGCTGAAGCATTTCAGGAAATATTTATACCGCCCCGGATAGGAAATCGAATAGTGGCAGTCTTTCGGGCAGTTATAGCAGCCCGAATCTCGCGTCCTCACCTGTTTCCACTTCGCGGTCCACTGCTCTTCACGTTCCTTGCTCCAGTAGCCGGATCGCCGCGTACGCGCATTACCCCAGGCAAAATTGTCGACATGGAAACTTTCATTATGATCGTGCGCCATGGGATCGCCGCAATTTTTGTTATCATAAATTTCCTGATACTTGCCGTTGCACATTTCCCAGAGTTCGGCCGGCTGTGCGATATTTATGTCTTTTGTGCCTCGAACGGCTATCGCCTTCAACCGCTTGGATCCCATGACCGCGCCGACACCATGCCTGGATGCGCTTGAATTGGAATGGTCAATGGTCGCCATTTTGACCATGTTTTCGCCAGCCAGGCCGATTGCGGCCACCTGGAATTTGGGGTCTTTTAACTCCTGCTGCAGGAGCGCGGCGGTCTCCTGGCACCCTTTTCCCTGGAGATGGCTGGCGTCACGTATTTCCACACTGTCATTATGTATGTACAGATACACCAGACCGGCGGCCTGCCCTTGAATTACTATCTTGTCGTAGCCGGCATGCTTCAATTCCGGCCCGAACCAGCCTCCCATCAACGAGTTGACATAAAGGTTCGTCAAGGGGGAGAAAGTGCTTACAGAGGTACGATTGGCACCGGGTACAGGTGTAGCGTGTAACAGACCGGTACTGAATATGAGCAGATTATCCGGAGAAAGGGGGGCGACGTCAGGGGGCACCCTGTCCCATAAAATCTTCGCAGCAGTACCCTGTCCTCCCAGATGGAGGCTGGTCAACTTTACATCCGTTGCTACCCTCTTGACGCTTCCCTGGGATAGATCGATTTCCAAATTAAACCCGGTCTCTGCGTACCTCATAGTATCCCCCTCTTTTGGAGGTCTGCGCTGACGTAATTCAAGCCCAGCCTGTCCAGCGTCTCTTTGGAAGGAATGCCGTCATTGGTCCACCCCTTGAATTCATAATAGGCGTCGAGGTGTTTTTGCTCCATCTCCGAGTCTCTCTTATTCCAGAATTCTTCCGGCTGTTTCTCATCCGCTCTTCTCAAGCCTCTTCTTACATTGATGGCTCTTACCAGCTGCCGGTTCCTTCCGGATATTTCCAGCATCCTGTCTGAATCGAGATCCACACCGGTCGCCAGAGAGATGAACCGTGGCAGATTATAGAGATGATAGGGGGGCCTTCCGCCAAATTGCCCCCTGAACGACGACAAGAGAGGGCACATGCCAATGGCATCATCGGCATAATGCATCGCCTCGTTCCAATCGACAATATCGACGGCCGCTTCAACAGGGTATTGCTGCCCCGGTTCCCATTCCAGAAACCACCTTTTAAACCTCTCCGGAGCAGCGTCCCAATTCTTTGCCAACTCTTCACGTTCTTTTTTGTCAGGAATCGGCATCTGGGGGAATGACCCCTCAATCTGGGCAATATTCATCTTCCCGCCGGTGGCACACATAAGGAAATACGCGTAATTGGCGATTTCCAGCTTAAGGGGCACCTGCTCTATTTTTTTCGCGGTATGATCGAATTTTTCAGCGCCCTTGCCTATCTGCCGGGCTGCCCAGTAAATACCGTCGGCCAGCACATCTCCAACCCCGTCTCGCCGGGCGATTTTTCCGAGCAGATAGGAGAATCTCTCCATTCCATCCTGCGGGAAATCCGGCAGGTCTCCATCGGTTAAAATGCCGGCTTCGTAGAGTTCAACGGCAAAAGCTACAATTTGCGGCATTGAGAATTCGTCCAGACCGTAGTCCTGCATATCTGCAAGTATGTCATAATTAAACTTCAGGTCATCATAGGCCGCAGTCGCATAGGCAAGCTTGCAGAAGCTTTTGAGAAAATATTTGCGCTGGTTCGGCAGAGAGAAAGCCTGGTGGCACTCCTTCGTACAGTTAAAGCAACCTGTCCCGCGAAGCCGCTTGCTCTTGTCGACAACCGTCTCCCGCACCTCTTCAAGTTCCTGGCTGTAATTCTCCCACTGGTAGGAAACATGCTCCTTTTCAACCTGCACGGCCCACTCATCCTTGAGTTCTTTGGTCCAGTACCCTTTTATACGCCCGCCAACATTACCCCAGGCGAGGTTATTGACATGCCATGAATCGTCTTCCTTGCTCAATAAAACATCACCGCAATGCGGATTATCATAAATTTCCTGATAGTGGCGGTTGCATATCTCGAAAAGTTCCGCGGGACTGGCAACGTTAATGTCCTTTGTTCCGCGGACAGCTATGGCTTTTAGCCTTTTATCTCCCATTACCGCACCGACACCTCGCGAGGTGTTAGTGTTGGCGTGTTCGATAGTAGCCTGAAAGACCCTGTTTTCGCCGGCCAGGCCGATGGCCGCCACTTGGACATTGGAGTCTTTCAACTCCTGCTGAATGAGCGCGGCGGTCTCCAGAGCGCTTTTCCCCTGAAGGTGATCGGCATCGCGTATTTCTATCTTGTCATTATTTATCCACAAATAGATCAGGCCGGAGGACTTGCCGCGAATGATTATCTTGTCGTAACCGGCGTGTTTCAGCTCCGGGCCAAAAAAACCTGCGAATCCGGAGTTGACGTATAGATTTGACTGGGGATTAATCGTGCTGACACTGGTCCGGTTGGCACCGGGAACAGGCGTGCCATCCAGAAGACCGGCGCTGAATATGAGCAGATTAGCGGGAGAAAACGGTTCTACTTCAGGCGGAACTCTGTCCCACAGTATCTTCGCCGCAGTCCCCTGACCCCCCAGATGAAGTTCGACAGAACGTGGGTCGGTTGCAACCTTTTCAATATTTCCTCGGGTCAGATCGATCTCCAGATTAAACCCTGTCTCTGCGTACCTCATGACTTACCTCTCGACTGAATCGATATGATATGGTAAATTTCGTACAGTGAAAGAATGTTTCATTACGTAAATAATATACAGCGTTATAAAATGGCTTGTCAATAAGATTTCCGAGAGAAAATTTCTTCCTCTGAAAAGAAATTTCTGCACCGAATCAAGAGCAGTTCCGGTGTACTTTTGTTCACACTTACACACTGTTGCGACCTGGTTCATCCCGGCCTGTAACCAAGATCGGCGGATATGGCTGCCGCACAGCTTCGCATCTTCGCGACCGCCTCCTTTACCCTTGCATCGTTTATGGAGGACATCGGCAACGCGGCCCCCACGGCGGCGACAACTTCCTTATTGGAATTTCTTATCGGGGCTCCTATTCCCCACACCCCTTCAATCGCCTCGCCAAACTCTACCGTGTACCCCTGACTTCGAATCTGCTGCAGTCTGTCCAGATAATCTCTGACAAATACGATACTTTTGCTTGTGAAGGCTTTAAGGGGTGAGCGGCCAAGAAGCCGCAGCGCCTCCACCTCATTCAAAAACGCCATGAGGGTCATCCCGAGCATGCCGAAGTTGGGCGGGTCGCGCCTGAGACCGATGTCGGCGGCTATGCGGACCGGCCCTGCACACTCGACCTTGTCGAGGTAGACGAGCATATCGTCCATGATAGTGCCGACAAGCACGGTGGTCTGCAATTCATCTCTGAGGCTGATCAGGTGCGGCTTTGCGATTCCCTTGAGACTTACCGAACCGAGCGCCGCCGCTCCGAGGGCCAGGAATACAGAACCAAGCCTGTAGCGACCTTCGATCGGATCAAGAACGACGTACTTGTAATAATGCAGCGTAGAAAGGATTCTGAAGGTGGTTGGCTTTGAAAGCCCGGTCTCTTTGGTTATCTCATCCAGAGAGAACTTGTTTTTTCCCCGCGTAAAGACATCCAGGACGTCGATTGCTCTACCGACGGCACGGATCGAGTATTTATTGGAGTCGTCTTCTGTCTGAGGAGTAGCGCGTCTTGCACTCATATTTCGTCTCGATTAAAACGGTAATGCTTATAGGATGGCAAAAATGGGTTAAATGGCGGGGCAGAGTATCTCTCTGGTGAGAAGCAGTCTCTGGGAGGGCTTAAACCCGCGCCTGGACAGAAAGTTTCGCAGTCCATAATTCTCGTGTTCAACCTTTGTCCGAACTGATTCGACGTGAAGAGATGAAAGATTGATCAGCAGTTGAGAAAGAAGTGCGTGGCCGACACCGGAACCAGCATAGGCGGGATGTACTCCGATTGTGTCTATAACAGCAGTTTTAGCAACTTTTCCGAACTCGCCATAATCAACACGCGCCATAATGAAACCGGTGACAATTCCGGCGTCTTCCGCAACCATAGAGACACGGATACCGGATTCATCCAGCATCTCTCTGAACTTGGCGGCAATATATGCAGAACGGTCCAGACCGGTAAGTTTCGCATCTATACGATCAATAGCCGCAATATCATCCTCCTTTAGAGAGCGCACCAGAACGCGATCCCTGGTCGGATTTTCATAATGGTTACCAGCGGCACTACTATGGACACGCCACTTTCCGTCCATAGTAACCGGTGCTAACTCTTCAACGTCCTCACTAAAGGGAGATGCATTACGCTCTATGATCTGGCCGGGCGCCAGAATGAAACCAGTTGAAGCAAAAAACCTGATCATGGAATGGTTTGACCAGTCAATCTGTGTCTGCAATATACTGATATCCTTATTATTCATCCTCCGGCCAATCCCGGACAAGATCACCTTACCAATACCCTTGCCTCTATAATCAGAGGCAACACCGATGTCATCAAGTACCGCAAACGCGCTTTTGGTGCCAAATTCTCCTTCCAGTATCCTTGCAAAACCATAACCCGCGAGCCTCTCTCCGTCCAGAGCGGCACAGGTTATAAAACTGTCAGGCATAGCCGTTGCCACGGCGAGCCGTTTTTCCAGAAATGCCCTTCTCGAACTGCCTGTCAGGCTGCTCTCAATTTTTGAAACCTGATTTATATCTTCCGGATAGAGTGAGCGGAACGTAATATCTGACATTTTCTGTTCTCCTTTCACTGATGCGTAAAAACCATTCGTTACAATTATAACGAGATGCATTTAACAACGGACAGGTATCAACCCCAAGAAATCTTTACTCATTATACTCTGCAAACTAGTACCATTATACCAATTTATATGTCAAGAATAAATTATTGAGTTGTTATTTTCCGAGTATATTCGTTTTTTTAAGAGCATTTTATCACTTGAAATAAATAGTTTATATCGGTATTATGGTACCGAATTATACATCGACATATTTAACTCACTTCAAGAGTGAGAAAACTTACTACAAGCTGGATTTACAGGTAATGCAATCAAAGTTTATTATTTGCGCTATCAGTTAGATACAGATTCTTTCTGCGAGTTTTTTGCAAAAATTTTTTAACGTACTAATCCTGGTTATTGGGACTTCAGTAAATAGCAACGTTAAGGCACTAATAACGATAATCGGTTACGGAGGTACATGTTGCATACAGATATGAAAGAAAAGATTTCCATCCGGAACGCAATTGCGTCCGATCTTGAAGCAGTGATCTCTCTGGATGAATTGGACCCAAAGGAAGAAAAATTGGCGTATTGGAACGGTGTATTTGATCACTACCTCAATCGTGACAAAAAAGACCGGCATTTTATTGTCGCAGAATCAAATAACAAGGTTGTAGGCTTTATTATCGGGGAAGTGCGCGCTTGGGAGTTTGGTTCACCACCTTGCGGATGGGTATTCGCCCTCTCGGTTGCGCCCAATGCACGCGAGATGGGCGTGGGCAGGCGTATGTTCGATGAGATGTCGTCTCGTTTAAAACAATCGGGAGTCTCCATGGTTCGAACAATGGTCAACATTGATAACAAACTGACGTTATCTTTCTTTCGAAGCCTGGGATTACGGACGGGTAGATATATTGAGCTGGAAAAGCAGCTCGAGTAGCAATCACATCTTACGAATCAATGTGAGACATCAAAAAGCTTATCATCGAATTTATTTATCACAAATGACCGATATAAATGATTTAGTTCTAATTTACTACTAACTAACTTGAGTGGGGAACTATGAAGTTAAACAAAGCCAGTTTATTCGCCCTGTTTGCAATTCTGGAACTGGCCAGCGATCCTGAACGCCAGTTATCTACCTCGGATATTGCCGATAAATATGGTATATCAACCCACCATCTCGCAAAAGTCATGCGCAATCTGGTCCAGGAAGGACTGGTGCAGGCAATGCGTGGTGCAGGTGGAGGCTATCGTTTCTCTGGAAACGAGAATCGAACGACTTTGCTTGATATAATTCAGCTGTTCGAAAAAATGGAATCCGAGCTTGACACCCCGAATTTCGGAAAACTCGCTGGTGACCCCATTGTGGCGGAACTACAAAACATCAGCAATGAGATAGACGACCTCACCAAGGCTGTCTTGCACACCATCACACTGGCCACAGCTTTAAAAAGCACTAAAACCCGTGTGGGAAAGTTTATGAACGAATCGGAAGCGTAAAATTTCGGTTTTGGGGAGTTTGTGGAGGGGAGTCTACGTCATTTCACCGGTTAATTGAGTTATGCAGAATTATAAAATACCGTTACTTCTGCGCGTCCTTTTTTGTTTTCCCCAGATAGGCACATTTAACGTCATCATTTTCCAGCAACTCATCCGCCGACCCTTCCAGAATCACCTTTCCGGTCTCAAGGACATAGCCGCGGTCCGCCAGCCTTAGTGCCGCCTTGGCATTCTGCTCCACCAGTAGAATGGTCGCGCCTTCATCACGGAGCATACGTACTATTGAAAATATTTCCTTGATAACCAGAGGGGCAAGCCCCATCGAAGGTTCGTCCATCATAACCAGCTTGGGGCGCGCCATCATTGCCCGGCCGATGGCGAGCATTTGCTGCTCTCCGCCTGACAGTG
This sequence comes from Geobacter sp., assembly GCA_031396605.1. GTDB lineage: Bacteria > Desulfobacterota > Desulfuromonadia > Geobacterales > Pseudopelobacteraceae > JACRCG01. The sequence goes on from JANNLB010000226.1 coordinate 22,777, forward strand.
AACCGGCGAACTGGGTTTCCCGTTCCAGCAGACGCGGAAAGAGCTTATAGATACGATCGAGGTACGGCAGGACATCACTGCCCAGCTTTCTTTTGTACTGAACATATCCGCCGAGTATGAGGTTTTCCCTCACGGTCATCGGAGCAAAGACCTGTCTCCCCTCAGGTACCAGCGAACAACCGAGGTGCACTATTTTTTCAGTACTCGTACGGGTGATATCCTCTCCGTTAAAATGTATCTGACCGGAAATCGGTTTCAATATACCGGTAATTGTCTTCAAAAGAGTGGTCTTACCGGCACCGTTGGCACCGATTATTGAAACGATCTCACCAGGGTTAACCTGGATCGAAACATTCTGGATAACCTTGAGATTGTCGTATCCCGATTCGAGGTTCTCTATCCTAAGCATCGTCCTCTCCAAGGTAGACATTGATAACTTCACTGTTTGACTGCACAGCAAGCGGTTTGTCATCAGCAATTTTTTTGCCGTAGCTGAGGACAAGTATTTCATCCGATATTTCCATGACAAGAGTCATGTCATGTTCAACAATAAGAACCGTTATTCCGGTGTCTCGAATTCTCGATATCAATGACCCTAACTCGGCGGTCTCACTCATGTTAAGACCTGCTGCAGGCTCGTCCAGCAACAGGAGCTTTGGCTCGCAGGCCAGAGCACGCCCAAGTTCGACGTTCCTCTGCTGGCCGTATGAAAGGGAGGTGGCTTCGATGTCAGCTAAACTTTCCAGTTCCAGAAACGACAGAATTTCGTGGGCTTTTTCCCTGATTCTTTTTTCTTCACTCCAGGTGTACGGGATATTCAGCATGCCTGCAACGAACCCTGCCCTGCTGTGAATATGCCTCCCGATCATGATGTTTTCAAGAACCGACATCTTGGGGAAAAGGCGGATATGCTGAAATGTGCGGGCCATTCCCCTGGATGCAACCTGATGGGGACGTAAGCCCTGAACCTGGTCACCGCAAAAGTTGATAACGCCGGAGTCAGGCGCGATTACGCCGGATATCAGGTTAAAGAGGGTTGTCTTACCTGCTCCGTTTGGTCCGATGAGCGCCTTGATCGAGCCGACTGTCACGGAAAAAGAGACGTTATTCACCGCCTGCAGGCCGCCGAAACGCTTTGAAAGATTCTCAACCGAAAGGAGTGTGGTCATGATGCAACTTCCTTACTCGTAATACGTTTGAAAAAATATTTCAGGTCACCCAACACCTGTTTCCTGATCAAACCATCGGGTGCAAAGAGCATGATCAGGATCAGGATGACGCCAAAAACTGCGTCGTCGTATGTACCGAATGAACCCCGCAGAGAAAAATAATTAAGAATCAGGCTCATGGAGATCGCACCCCAGAGGCTTGTCATGCCTCCGATAGCAACAATCGCCACATAGCGGACCGACTTCATGACTGATGCCTCAGATGGTCCGATACTGCCGTTGTAATGGGTGAGAAGCACCCCCGCAACCGCAGCAAATCCTGCACTCAGAACAAAGACCTTGAGCTTGTAATTCGCAGTGGGTATCCCCATGGCTTCAGCCGCATCTTCTGCGCCATGGATCGCCGAAAGGGCACGGCCAACCCGCGAACTGATCAGGTTCAGCAAGAATGTCATCCCAACGATGAGAATTCCCCATGCAACGTAATAATTCAAAATTTTTCCCGAACCACTGCCGCCGATCATGACGCCGGGAATTATCGTAAATCCGGGCACACCGGAAATGCCGTCGGCAGCGCCGAGACTCGATGTTCCGAGAACGATCCGGTAAATGATGATCCCGAAGCCGAGTGTCGCCATGGCCAGATAGTGTCCCTTCAGTTTCAGAACCGGTCCCCCGATGACATAAGCAACAATTAAAACTGTGCATACAGAAAGTATGCAGGCTGGCCAGGGATGAAATGTAAGGAGTTCAGCGCCGTAAGTATCTTTCCTCACGACAAGGAAACCCAGTTTAGATAGAAGTGCTACAAACGGTTTACCCTTCATGGCGGTGAGATCATGTGTAGTGAGAAACGCCGATATGTAGCCGCCGATGGCGAAGAAACCGGCATGCCCCAGTGAGATCTGTCCTGCATAGCCGATAAGCATGCAGAGACCGACCACCAGGAGCGAGTAATAGGCGGTCATAGTGAGCTGAGTAAGATGGAATGAATTGTCTGTCAATTGAGTGAAAATCTGAATGGCGACAATCGCCACAGCAAACCCTAAAATCTGAATTAATTTAGCGGACATTAATACTCCTTGAGGCGAGCCGCAGCGGCGTTGCCAAAGAGACCACTCGGTTTCACAAAAAGGATGATAAGCATGATCGCAATCGAGACGACGTCTTTATACGCAGCGGGAAGCGCCCAGATACTGAATGACTCCAGAATGCCGAGTATCATGGCGGCAGCAACAGCAGCAGTGCTGTTGCCAAGTCCCCCGAGTATTGCTACTGTGAAGCCCTTTATTGCAAGCTGAGAACCACTGTCATACTGGACATAGGTGATCGGAGAGACGATACAGCCTCCGAGTGCACCGATGGCGGCACTGAGCATGAACGAAAACGTCACCATATTTTGAGTGCTGATCCCGCAGAGTCGTGCGGCTTCCCGGTTAGCCGAGCAGGCACGCATCTGCTTCCCGAGGAGTGTAAAGTTGAAGAAAATGCCCAGTAGTATCACCATTATCGAACTGATTCCGACCGCCCAGAACACCTGAGGAGATATGAAAACACCGCCAAGATTGACTGAAGTCACCGAAGTGCCGGTGAAATAAGGAAGGGCTGTTACGCCTTCGCCCCAGACGTGAAGAGCTGTTTCACGAATAAGTATCGACAGACCTATGGTAATGATTATCATACGAAGAACCGATGGTTTATGAAGCCATCTGATGAAGACTATTTCAATTAATGCGCCGATAATCATGGTAATTATGACGGCAGATATAATCGCAACCGGCAACGGCAGGTATTCCTTAAGCGTGAACGCCGTCATCCCCCCCAGCATTACAAATTCACCCTGGGCAAAATTGATGATTCCTGTCGTGTTGTAAATAATATTGAAGCCAATCGCCACTATGGCATAGATGGTGCCATAGGTGACACCGGCTACAATATATTGAAGAAACAGTTCCATAATAATGCCGCCTTCTGGGAGTTCTGAAAAAAACACGGGGCCAAAGCCCCGTGTCTAGGGTAAAATTCCGCTCTAACGCAGGTTATGTAGCATGGTACAAATTATTTTTTCTTTTTAGGCTCGACCTTTTTCTCTATCTTCTGCTCCAGCATGGTGAATTTACCATTTTTGACGGTCAGCATCTCAAAGGCATCAATTGTAAGACCGTTATGATCTGTGGCTGAGAAGTTGAAAACTCCGCCGGTGCCGACGATCCCCTTCAATCCTTCAATCGCAGTCCTCACAGCTTCTTTGTCCAGGCTGTTCGCCTTTTCGATGCCCTTTTGAAGAATCAGCATCGCATCATAGGCATGGCCGCCGAACGTGCTGGCTGCGTCCGGTTTGAACTTCGTCTCATAATCCTTTTTGTAATTTGCAAGCACGGTTTTCTGTGGATGATTTTTGGGAAGAACGTCAACAATCAGCAGCCGACCGGCGGGAAACATGACGCCTTCAGCTGCGGCTCCGGCAGCCTCAACATATTTGATATTGCCAAAACCATGACTCTGGAATATCGGTCCGGTGAAGCCGATCTGGCGGGCATTCTTGATAATGATCGCCTGAGCAGGCTCTATCGACCAGTTGATAATCGCCTCTGCGCCAGAGGCCTTCACTTTGGTCACTTCTCCGGTCAGATCGTTGGCCGCTTTGTCATACACTTCGTTGCTCACGATCGTAAGTCCGTGCTCGGCTGCAAGCTTTTCAATCTGCCCCTTGCCGGCATTGCCAAAACCGGAATTGCTGGAAAGAACGCCGACTTTTGAGAGTTTCATTTTTTTGATCTGCTCTAAAATCTTGATTACCGCATCACTATCTTTCTGGGGGGTCTTGAAGACATACTTCCCAACCGGATTAACAATCGCTTCCGCAGCCGCACAAGAGAGCAGGATCGTCTTGCCTTCTTCGGCAAGTTTTTTGATTCCCATCGTTTCACCGCTTGTAGAAGGTCCGATGATGGCAAGCACTTTCTCTTCGTCGATCAACTGTTTCGCAAAGGAAACCGCTTTTTCGGTGCTGGCGCCGGTGTCCTTGATTATGAGTTCAATCTGCTTCCCTTTTAGGCCGCCATTCTTGTTGATCGCATCGACCAACATCTCAAGTGATCTGGCTTCAGGTGCCCCGAGAAAAGAGGCAGGACCCGTTACTGCGAGTAACGCGCCGATCTTGACTGTGTCCTTCGCAGCCAGCACAGGCGAAACTAACACAACTACCGTGAACATAAGTGCTGCCAGAATCTGTGCAAATTTCATAACGCTTTCTCCTTTTTTTCTCATGTTTGACCTCCAACAGATTTTTCCGCACAATACTACATTTATGAACAGATTGACCAGAATTTTATGCAGCAACTTATTCCTTTGTTTGAAACTAAAATCTTTATTTACGCAAAGAAGTACCACTATACTGTTTTGTATGTCAAGAAAAAATTTCCATTATATAAAACAATAGTTGCATTACTTCACATCTTGTAATATGCCGTTATAATTAAAAATATAATAAAAATCCTCTTTATCTCTTTAGATATATCATGAATTGTGAATCAAACTGAGATACTTCGTTATTGTTTCTGATTATGTTTTCTTGTGATGAGAATATTATTAAAAACCTGAGGCGAGTCACCACCTTCAAAGTCAGACAATTCTCCAGCGTCCACTCACTATTCTTCGATAGTACTTTGTAATACCGGTATGGCTGACAGGGGAGATATAAAGCGGCAGATGTAATGTTATACCAATTTCATATCAAAGATGAATCAAGGCGGAGAGTAAAAATATTCTTTCCACGTCCTACTTGGGAAATATATGCAGAAACAATCGACTCATCCGCCAAAATCCTCCGGAAGCACTCTTCATTAAAGCTATCCAGCCATATTATTCTTCCAACCGGCAACTAGCTTAAGACCTCATCCGCCGACGTAACCTGTGTGGCATATATTACGGCAGCTTTTTATGTTCACATGACAGGGAGATTTATGCTAGAAAGGTTGCTTATTTTATTGAATCCGGGGGAAACATGACAGAATACAGACCACTACAGCTGCTGCCTGAACCGGCCGGATACAAAACCGGTGACGTTCTGGTGTTAGTGGGAGAACTGTTTGGACGGGGCTATGCGAACGGTCTGGTTGACGAAGCCAAACGAAGCGGCATGACCGTAATCGGCACGACGGTCGGACGCAGGAATAGTGACGGGTCCCTGAGACAACTTAATGCCGAAGAACTGGCAGAAGCAGAAGCACTCCTGGGCGGATCTATCATCAATATCCCGCTGGAGGCCGGTTTTGATATGGAGAGTCTCAATGGACTCCCTTCAGTTGCCGAGCAGCTGAAAAAAGCCCGTCCTGATGATTTGACCACCATAAGTTTTATCGAAGGGAGTATCGAAAAGGCGCATGCCGCCGGAACCGCCCGGTTCCGCTCACATCTGGCAGGGGTGGAAGCCGAGCTGATCAAGCGCATACCGGCAGATGCCAACATTCACCTTGCTCACTCCATGGCGGGCGGCATCCCCCGTGCCCGAGTCTTCATGCCGCTTTTGAACCGAATCTTCAAAGGCACCGGCGACAAATACCTGGCATCGGAAGTTTTCTGGAACAGCCCGCTTGGCAAGCTTTGCAACACCAGCTTTAACGAAGTTACCGCGGATACATTCCGCTATCTGATCGAAGGCACCACCTCCCTTCGCAAGCGGAATGCAAGCGCAGGATCCCGTGTTTGCTACTCGGCGTACGGCTACCACGGCACCGGAGTGCTGGTAGGCGGAGAATATCGCTGGCAGTCCTATACGCCGTATGTTCAAGGCATCGCGAAGATGAGGCTTGAGGATATCGCCGCCGGGTTCACCGCTGCGGGAATCCCGGCGACCGTGTATAACTGTCCGGAAATTCAGACCAACTCCAGTGCCCTGTTTCTGGGAGTCGAAATATCGCTCTACCCGCTTCTGAGCGCTATTCGTCGCGAAGCCGGCGAGCAGATTGCAACAGTGATTGAAGCGCGCTGTCAGGACATGCTGAAGGAGGGAGAAACCGTTTCCGACCTGCTGGAGCGTGCCGACCGCTATCTCTCTTCCCCGATTCTGGATCAGATTGAGGACTTTTCAACCTGGCCGCAGCACAATACCCGTGAACAGGCCGAGCTTATGCTGACAGCATCCTCCGAACTGATGGAGATGCATGCCGATCAGAAACAGCTGGTCTGTGCTGAATTATCCAGAATAGTATTCCTAGCAACCGGCAGACTGATGCTGCACAGCTCCTGGAACCCGGTTGCTGCGACCGTTTGGCTTAATCACGATATAATCGGCCGGTTGCTGGCTGACGAGCGCGGGGCAGGAATTGTTTAAAGACATCAATATAAAAGGGATACGTATGAAAACAACAACAAGACTGATCGCGGCACTTATCCTCGCTTCAGCTTTTTTTCAGGGGTGCTCCACTCCGCAGGTGAACAAGCCGGCTGATGTGCTTTATAAAGAGGGTGAACAGTTCTTTCAGGACGGGAAATATGAAGATGCCATTGCCCAGTGGAAAAAAGTGAAGGAAACGTACCAGTCACCTGAGCTGACCACAAAGGCCGAACTTAATATCGCAGACGCGTATTTCCTGAATAAAGACTATATCGAAGCGGCTGCCGGGTATGATGATTTCCGGAAACTGCACCCGAAACACCCGCAGGCGGATTTTGCGCTGTACCGGCAGGGGATGAGTTATTTCAACCAGATCCACAGTATTGACACCGACCAGACGCCGGCGAAAAATGCGCAAACGACTTTCGATTCCTATCTGAAACTCTACCCGACGGGGGCCCAGCTGGAAGAGGTACAGGAGAAACATCGAGAGTGTCGTGACAAGCAGCTGCAGTACGAGCTGTATGTTGGTCGCTTCTATCTGAAGACAGATGCTTATAAAGCTGCAATTGGCCGGTTTGAAGAATCTCTCAAAATGTTTGCCGACTCGGCTCGGCGCGACGAAGTGCTGTATTATCTGGGCAGAGCATATCTGGAGGATGGTCAGAAAGCGAAAGGTCGGGAGGTTTTCGGCCAGCTTGCCCGCGAATTCCCCGGCAGCGCCTACATCGCTGACGCCAACAAGGTCATGGATTTGTTCTTTTAGTGATTGGCAGGCTCCTCGGCATATTGTGCCTGTCACTGTTACTGGCATCGGGCTGCAGCCGGTCAGACCATGATCAGGGCGAGATTCTTCAGATTATTACCACCCGTGCAAATGCCCTGAACTCGCGGGATATATCTCGCTACATATCTGTTGTTTCGCCGCAGTACAACGATAAGGGAAAAAGTTTTGCCGAGCTCAAGGAAAATCTGGAAAAGAATTTCAGGGTTTTCGAACAGATCTCGTACGAGGCGGAGACACCGGAAATATCCGTTGACGGCAACCGCGCCCGGTCAGTCGCCGCTTACCGCATGAAGATACTGGTACGGGGAAAAGAAATGACTCTGAACGGCACGGAACGTCTCAGGCTGACGAAAGAACCGGAAGGATGGAAAATAATTGGGGGATTATAATTAGTGACAGGAGACCGGGCCATACTATTATCACTGCTCATCGGAGCAGCCTACCTGATCGGATCAATCCCCACCGGACTTCTGCTTGGCAAGGCGTACGGAATTGATGTCCGAAAGGAGGGGAGTGGTAATATCGGCGCAACCAATCTGTACCGGACGGTCGGCCGGAAGGTCGGCATCATTACGCTGATCGGTGACTGCCTGAAGGGGCTGCTTCCCGTGCTGCTCGTTTCATACAGCGCACTCCCGGCTGAATATGCGGCATGGGTAGGTCTGGCCGCTTTTTGCGGGCACGTTTATCCTGTTTTCCTCAAGTTCAAGGGAGGGAAAGGGGTCGCTACCGCGCTGGGTGTTTTTCTGGCACTGGCGCCTCTGGCAGTTGCAATCGCAATAGGGCTGTTCGCTGTTCTGATGATTCTCTGGCGCTATGTTTCACTCGGATCTATCTCTGCCGCAGCCGCCATGCCGCTTGCGGTCTATTTTCTGGGGGAGAGTGGAACGGTAACTATAGTGACGCTTGTGATTGCGGTAATAGTCATAATCCGCCACCATGAAAACATCGGGCGGTTGTTATCCGGCACGGAAAACAAATTCAAAGCATGAAAAAGGCAGCCACCTGGTCGCCATTAACATGTAATATGCCGAATCACAACACTAATGCCCCTGGGCCGCTCCCCGCATTGCCCCCGGCGGCCTGATGAACGCCAGGAAGCGTGCCTGCAGCCGCTCAGCCTCTTCAATGTTCCCCGCAAGACGCAGTAATTCAATGACACATTCGGCAGTGCACAAACCGGACTCTTTCTGGTTTTTTCTGAGGTTGTACAGAGATTTTTCACCTGTTTTCAGACAGATGCGGCGAATTTTCTGAAGGTATGGGCTGCGCTGGTGGATCTTGCGTGCTTCATGCCACGTACCGTCGATAATTACGAACCGGGTGATGCCGCTGAGGTCGCCGTCACTTTCGTCTGCAGCACCGGGATAGACCAATGCCACGCCACCTGACTCAATTTCCTCGACCAGACGCGCAGGTGGATTCATTCTGTCCCACTGTATCTGCTCGGCGGCATTCCCCAGAACCTCAATCACCAGTTGGCCGGTGTTGGAGCGCTTCTCGAACTCCTTGAAATGGGTCAGCAGTGTGATGTTCATTTCATAATCCTTCTTACTCAGCTGACCGCAACAATAGTATACAGCATGGCCGCTGCATCGTCTGCGGCCCGCACCTCATCCCCGGCCCGCAGACCGAGCAGACGGCGCCCCAATGGAGATCCGGGGGTAATAATCACGATTTCACCTGTACCGTCGGCAATCCGCTTCCCTCCGGAGTGAGGACCGAGAAAAATCCGCCGCACGCTTCCCTCGGGACTTTCAAGAGCCACCAGAGCCGTGAGCCGGATCGGCGTATCGTCTTCAAAGTAATGAAGCCGCAGAGTCCGGTAGCTTTCCAGTGCCATACGAATCTCCTGGGCGCGGTTGGCCTGCCCCTGCGCAATGTAGGAGGCCTCAAGCGCGGTAGTGTCGTACTTGTTGTCGGGGAGGCATTCCGAGTGTGTGGCTGCCTCATGCGCCGTCTTTGCAGCGGAGGAGAACAGAGCCAGGTCCGCCGAAAGGGCCGCAATTATTTCCTGAAGAATCTGCTCTTTGGTCATCTGTCGTATGGACTCTTGAAGTCAGTTGAAGTCATTTCCTGCGTTGATCCTGCAAAGAAACCTCGTTGCCGTACGTAACCTGTGTATCAGGTACGGCAAGGGACGAGACGACACCGGCATGGCCGGAACGGGGAAGAAATCTAGCAGAACCGGACGGGATCGTCAATCGCCCTTTAGAAACGGAGATCATAGAGCGATCTGCTGCCGTAAAATAATGGCACATGGGCCCTGTCTTGTGATAGTGTGGCGACACAATTCAAACCACCGGGACTCGTGGAATATTTTATAAAAAAAGGTACGATGAGCCGCTTTCTCGCAGGTTGCAAGCCATCGTATTGGAGGACACATGACGTTTGAGGAAATAAAGAAGAAGGCGGTACGAATAGCTCTGCTGCTGACAATTGTCGTTGTTGCTCTCACCGCCGGTTATGTCAAGATAGCCCTTACCTGGAGCTATTCAAAAGGCGAGAGGATTGGTTACATTCAAAAATTTTCAGAGAAAGGATGGCTCTGCAAAACCTGGGAAGGGGAGCTGCAGATGCTGCCGGTACCGGGTGCATTGCCGGAAAAATTCAACTTTTCAGTGCGTGACAAGACGGTGATCAGCAAGCTTAATTCGTCCATGGGCAAAAAGGTTTCGCTTTTTTATGAACAGCACAAAGGCATCCCAACAAACTGTTTCGGAGAATCGGAATATTTTGCCGTTGATGACAGGGTTCTGCAATAAGCTTTGGGGTCGATCCACTCACAATTCTTTGAGCAGGGTGGGTGATTTCATACCGCACGAGGTATATACCGTGGACCATGAAAGAAGCGTATCATGAAGCAGTCTGCACTGATTCTGGCCTGTGCCGTCATATTCCTTTCGTGTGCCGCCTGCACCCCCAACAAAGAGAAATCCAAAGCAAAACCGTCGATACCGGTAAAGGTCTCACAGGCAGTGCAGAAAGATGTGCCGGTTCAGGTCAAAGCCATCGGCAGCGTTGAGGCATACACCAGTGTGACCATCAAGTCGCAGGTAAACGGCCAGATCACCCGGGTCCATTTCACGGAAGGGAGCAATGTAGAAAAGGGTTCCCTGCTGATCAGCATCGACCCGGAGCCGTTCCAGGCAACGTTAAGTCAATATGATGCCGCCCTGGTCAAGGATCAGGCCCAGGAAAAATTTGCCCGTGAACAGGCACAGCGCTACGCGGGATTGCTGAAAGATGGCGTTGTTACCCGTGACCAGTATGATCTGTTACAATCGAATGCCGAATCATTTGCTGCCGCCGTAGCGGCGGATCGCGCCGCCATAAAAAATGCCAGAATTCAACTCGAATATTGTTCCATCCGCTCGCCCATATCCGGCCGTACCGGCGCAATTTCACTGCAGCCGGGCAACCTGGTAAAGGCAAACGACCTGCCGATAGTTATCATCAATCAGCTTACTCCGATCTATGTTACCTTTTCCCTTCCGGAAAAACGACTTGCTGAAATAAAGCGGGCCATGGCAGCCGGTCAGTTGAAGATTGAAGCGGTTATTCCTGATGAGCCGGGAGTCACCGAGACCGGGACGATCAGTTTTCTGGATAATGCCGTGAATCCGGCTACCGGCACGATCAAACTGAAGGGAGTTTTTGCCAACAAGTCGCATAAACTCTGGCCGGGACAGTTTACCGATCTGCTCATTACTCTTTCTTCCCGCAAAAACGCCATAGTCGTCCCGACTCAAACTATCCAGACCAGCCAGCAGGGAGAGTTTGTCTATGTGGTGAAAGCTGATAATACTGTGGAGCTGAGGCAGATAACCTCCGCTACGGCAGCGGGAGAAGAGACGGTGATCGAGAAGGGACTGGCAGCGGGTGAAACCGTGGTGGTTGACGGGCAACTACGCCTGACCCCCGGAACGTCCGTCGAATCGAAAGAGATGAAGCCCGACGAGGGCAAAAAACAATGAATATAGCGGATATTTTCATCCGCCGGCCGATCATGACCTCGCTGGTCATGATCGCCATCTTCATTTTCGGGGTAGTATCCTATCGCCAGTTGCCGGTTAACGACCTCCCCAACGTGGATTTTCCGACCATCCAGGTCAATGTCTCATTGCCCGGCGCCAATCCCGACACCATGGCATCGGCGGTGGCAACTCCGCTGGAGAACCAGCTCTCGACAATTGCAGGCGTCGATTCGATGACTTCGACCAACGGCGTCGGTACGACCAGGATCACCCTCCAGTTCAACCTTGACCGCGATATCGATGCGGCTGCCCAGGATGTCCAGGCGGCTATATCGCTGGCCATCCGCTTTTTGCCGAAAAACATGCCGACGCCGCCATCGTTTCGCAAGGTAAATCCGGCTGATCAGCCGGTCCTGTATCTGGCGCTCAGCTCCCCTACCCTGCCGCTATCCACGATTGACGAATACGCCCAGACCCTGATAGCGAGCCGCATTTCCACCATCAGCGGCGTTGCCCAGGTCAATGTGAACGGTTCGCAGAAATATGCCGTACGGGCCCAGCTTGATCCGAAGGCGCTTGCCTCCCGTCAGATCGGCATCAATGAAGTGGCGTCCGCAATCGACGCGGCAAACGTCAATCTGCCGACCGGGGTACTGGATGGGACAAAACAGGCCTATACCATCGAAACCAGCGGGCAACTGTTCAATGCGGCCGCCTACCGGCAGATGGTGGTGGCGTACCGGGACGGCTCGCCGGTCCGCCTTGAGGAGCTCGGGCGGGTGGTCGACAGTGTCGAGAACGCCAAGACCGCCGGGTGGTACAACAACACCCGCGCCATCGTCCTGACCATCCAGCGCCAGCCGGGAACCAACACCATCGAGGTCGTGGACAACGTCAGGAAACTGCTGCCGACCTTCCGGAGCCAGATGCCGGCCTCGGTCGAACTGAACGTGCTGTTTGACCGTTCGACCCTTATTCGTGAATCGATGCATGACGTCAAGTTAACCCTTATTTTGACGGTTGCCCTGGTCATCATGGTGATCTTCCTCTTTCTGCGCAATCTTTCCGCCACAATCATCCCCTCCCTGGCGGTGCCGATGTCCATCGTCGGCACCTTCACCGTCATGCATCTGCTCGGCTTCTCACTCAACAACATCTCCATGATGGCCCTGACCCTGGCGGTCGGCTTTGTCGTGGATGACGCTATTGTCATGCTGGAGAATATCGTCCGGCACATGGAAAAAGGGGAGAGCGCCATGGAGGCCGCTTTCAAGGGTTCCAGAGAAATAGGTTTCACCATACTCTCAATGACCATATCGCTGGTTGCGGTCTTTATACCGGTCCTGTTCATGGAGGGGATTATGGGGCGTCTGCTGCACGAATTCGCCATAACCATCAGCGTGGCGATTCTGGTCTCCTGCTTCGTTTCCCTGACCCTGACCCCAATGCTCTGCAGCCGCTTTCTGAAGCCTCCGGCGACCGAGCATCACGGACGCCTGTTCATGGCCATGGAGCGTTTCTTCGCTGGCATGCTGCATCTGTATGAACTTACCCTGAAACAGGTGCTGCAGTATCGGCGAACGACGGTGGTCGTGACGCTGCTGATCACGCTGCTGACCGTCTGGCTCTTTACGAAGATTCCGATGGGATTCCTGCCGACCGAAGACACCGGACGGCTCAACGCCAGCACCGAGACGGCCCAGGGGACATCCTTTGCGGAGATGAAGCTGCACCAGGAAGCAGTGGCTGCCATCATCGCCAAGGACCCCAATATTGACGGCTTC